>JACRIJ010000036.1 GCA_016220095.1 Planctomycetota bacterium
ATGCCCTTAATATAACGCCATGAATGGCGTAAGTATCAGGCTTTTGACATACAAACCCAGCCATAAATGGCTGGGCTATTATACGCTATATGTTTTTTCTATTATAACTACTATGTTAAAATGCCACCTTGACTGAGGCAGTACCCATTGCGGCAAGTTTTCATTATCGTTCCGTTGTTTCGTCCGTCGTCCCTCACTACTCACTCCTCACCACTCGCTACTTCGTTATTTCTTGACTTTGTACTCCGAATTTGTATAATATTCGTCTTGATTACACGTTTTTTATATTAAATAGGAGATTAATATGGCTCATTCAAGGTCGGCAATCAAAAGGGGCAGGCAGAGTGAAAGCAGGCGCGCCCACAATAAACCCATTAAATCCGCCCTTAAATCGCAGATTAAAAAGGTCAGGACTTTGGTGTCTGAAAAGAATTTCGCTTCAGCTGAAAAAGAACTCCTTACCGTCCAGAAGATGCTGGATAAGGCCGCAAAGACCCATCTGCTCCACACCAATAAGGCATCGCGCCTGAAATCAAGGCTTAAAATCGCTATTAACAAAATAAAACCCGCTCCCGCAGGCAAATAAACACCTTTTCCCGGTAACGAAATGAATTATCAGCCACGAAGTTCTCGAAGCGCACGAAGTTAGGATTTTTTCGTGGTCTTCGCGGGCTTCGTGGTTTTTTGTTTGCCGCGTTTTTGGGAATTTTTTTATGTTCGTCCACGTTTTTTTTCTGCAAATACTGCCCGTCCTTCTTTTAACTTACCTCATAGCCGCTATTCCCTTCGGCTATGTCATTCCTAAAATATTCAAAAAAACAGACATTCGCACGCTCGGAAGCGGCAATATCGGCGCCACCAACGTAGCCCGTGCCGTTGGCTGGCCATATGGCATCGCGGTCTTCGTCCTGGATTTCGCCAAAGGATGCCTGCCAACGCTGTTCTTGCCGATGCTGATGAATTCGCTCGGACATTTCAACCAGAAACCAAACCAGATACTCGTGGCGCAGACGCTTACGGGCGTCACGGCTATCTGCGGACACATGCTTCCCATATACCTGCGCTTTAAGGGCGGCAAGGGCGTTGCCACCAGCGCGGGCGTATTCGCCGCCCTTGTATGGCTCCCGGCCGTCATTGCCTTCGGCGTATGGCTTGTCCTGACGATATTAACCAGATATGTAAGCATCGGTTCAATCTGCGCCGCAACAGCCCTGCCCTTCGCCGTTTTTTTTGACAAAAAAGACAGCCTGGATTTTTATATGCCCGTATTCCTGTTAAGTTGTTTTGCCGCCCTGCTTGTAATCGCCAAGCACAGGTCAAATATCAGGCGTCTTCTGAACGGGACTGAACATAAGATAAGACTGTGACCGATATCCGTTTAAACGGACGAGGAGGAAGAAGGCAAAACGAAGTAGCGAGTAGTGAGTAGCGAGTACCGAGGCACGACAGACGAAGGACGGAACGGAACGAAAGAATGGCAGGATGATAAAATGTTTCTAACGGGGTCCTGTGTCTGGAGTCACGTAACTCCGTACCCCCTAAACCTTATAACTCCTTCGCGTCTTCGTGCCCTCGTGTCTTCGTGGCAATTGAAGCTCCCTGTAGCAAGCTACAGGGAATCTTCTCGTCTAAGGAAAACGAATATTGTATTGTGTCCCGACAAGTCGGGACAGTGACGATTAAACGTATTTTTTTATACCGATAAAGGATTTTTTCTATGAAAACTGATACCAAAAAGATTTTCGTACTCGGCGCCGGCGGATGGGGAACGGCCATCGCAGTCCTTTTGGCCAATAACTCCTGCCGGCCCACGCTCTGGACCTATGAAGAAGACCTTATTAAAACACTCCGCTCAAAACACGAAAACAACATCTATTTGAAAGGCGTCACTATACCTGACGGCGTGGATTTCACAAGCGAACTTTCAACGGCAACACTCGCGGACGCGCGTCTTATGGTTATGGCTGTGCCCGTTAAATTCATCCGCGCAACCCTGCAGAAACTTCCCAAAGATCTTTTTAAAAAACTTCCCGTTGTGTCCGTCGCGAAAGGCATTGAAAACGACACCCTTTTAAGGCCGAGTGAAATCATCCGCGAAGTTCTTAACGCGAAAAATGTCGCGGTGCTTTCCGGCCCGAGCCACGCCGAAGAGGTCGCCCGCGGCCTTCCCGCAAGCGTGGTCGTTGCCTCCGACAGCGTGAAATTGGCGAAAGAAGTACAGGATATATTCAATAGCGATTGTTTCAGGGTTTATACGAATGGCGACATTGTCGGCGTAGAACTCGGCGGCGGCTTGAAAAACGTCATTGCCATCGCCGCGGGCATCTGCGACGGCCTGAAACTCGGCGACAACGCCAAGTCGGCTTTGCTTACCAGGGGCATAGTGGAAATGGCGCGCCTCGGCACGGCCATGGGCGGCAAAAAAGAAACCTTTTTCGGATTGTCCGGAATCGGCGACCTTATTACCACGTGCATGAGCCCGTTCGGAAGAAACCGCGAGGTCGGCCTGCGCATAGGCAAGGGCGAAAAATTAAAAGACATCCTGAATTCAATGAAAATGGTCGCTGAAGGCGTCTGGACTGCCAAATCCGTTTACGCATTTGCGAAGCGCCATAATGTGGACGTGCCTATAAGCATGGAAGTGCATAAAGTGCTCTTTGAAGACAAGAATCCCGCGGATGCCGTAAAGGATTTAATGACGCGCCGGGCTAAGGCGGAGTAATTTTTTCAACCGGTTTTTTAGTGTTAGAAAAACAAAAGTTGGAAAGTCGGAAAGTTATACTTGACTTTTAAAGGTTTTTTTACCATACTGTCTCCGGAGGAATAAAGAATTGTAGAAAATGGCAAAAAAACCGCTAAATCCGTTGCACCGGGCAAGGTATTTTCCGCATATATTAAAAAGATTACAAAATGAAATAAAACGATACCTCAGGAAATTCAGAAACGGCTGATGATTTTAAACGTTGATTGTCACTTTATATCGGAGGTGTTAATGGGCTCGGAATGGCTCAATCTCGGTCAAATGCTCGCGGTAAATGCCGCCAAGTTTCCGGACAAAATTGCCGTTAAAGACAGGTCCCGTTCCTGTACGTATTCGCAATTCAATAAACGTGTCAATAAACTCGCCAACACCCTGCTCTCATTAAACCTTCTTAAAGGCGATAAGATCTCGTGCCTTCTGGAAAATTGCACTGAAATAGTTGAGCTTTACATGGCCTGCGCCAAGACGGGCGTTGTGCTCAATCCGATAAATTTCCGCCTCTCCACGAACGATATCGCGTACATCGCGGATAATGCCGACAGTAAATTCTTTTTCACTGAACCGGAATTCACGCCCGTTGTTGACGCAATCAAGAGCAAACTTTCCAAGGTCCGCCATTTTTTCCTGACCGGCAAAAAGGAAATGCCCGGCTACGCCGGTTATGAAACGACCATCGCGAATTCGCCGGAAACCGAACCCGGCAGTACCGTCAATCCTGAAGATACCTGGGTCATCCTGTACACGTCCGGCACCACGGGCAAACCCAAGGGCGTCATTCGTTCGCACGAATCATATACCGCTTTTTATCTCATTAATGCCGTGGATTTCGGCTTTACGGAAAACGATATCTGCATGACCGTCATGCCGCTGTGCCACGTAAATTCCACGTTTTTCTCATTCATCTTCCCATATCTCGGCGGCACTATTTATGTGCATCCGGCGCGGAAATTCGATCCTGTTGAAATACTTGAGATCATCCAGAAGGAAAAAATATCGTTCATATCCCTTATCCCGACGCATTACAGCATCATCCTGAGCGTTCCTGAAAACGTTCGCGCCAAATACAACGTAAGTTCCGTAACAAAACTCCTCTGCTCCTCCGCGCCGGCGCGTGGCGACATCAAAAAGCGCATTATGGATTATTTTTGCGGCGTACGGCTCTATGAAGGTTACGGTTCCACGGAAGCCGGCATTGTTACCGTGCTCAAACCGCATGAACAGATGGTCAAGCTCGGCTCTATCGGCAGGGAATCCTGCGGCACCGCGCTTATTAAATTGCTTGATGAAAAAGGCCGTGAAGTTCCTGTCGGCGAAGTAGGCGAAATCTTCTCGCGGAGCCCGATGCTTTTCAACGAATACTATAAACTGCCCGAAAAAACCGCGGCCGCTTTCCGCAACGGCTGGTTCAGCGCCGGCGACCTCGGAAGGAAGGACGAAAACGGTTATTTTTACATAGTTGACCGCAAGGACAATATGATTATCACGGGCGGAGAACACGTGTATCCGTCCGAAGTGGAAGAGGTTATTTCAAAACATCCGAAAGTTTTTGAAACCGCCGTGATAGGCGTACCGGATGAAAAATGGGGCGAAACCGTTATTGCAATCGTTATCCTGAAAGACTGCTGTCAGGCGGAGCCTGATGAAATCATTGATTTCTGCAAGGACAAAATGGCCGGGTTCAAGAAGCCTAAGAAAGCGGTTTTTATCAAATCGAATGAAATGCCCCGCACCGCAAGCGGCAAGATTTTACATAGGGAATTGCGGAAACGATACGCTCTTTAACGAAGAATGAAAAATGGAAAATGAAGAAGGAAGGACATACGAAGTAGTGAGTAGCGGGTAGCGAGTACCGAGGGACGGAGACGGACGAAGTAGCAATCCTTCGGCAGACTTCCTTTGGTTCGCTTACTTCGCTTAGTACTGCGGCAGGGTCTGCGAAACAGCGAGGGGACGATGGATGAGGGCGATACGAGGCGGGTAGCCATGGACAACGATGAAAGGCGATAGGCGAGCAGATGGCTGTTGAACGGCGAACGAGAAACCGAACGAACTCCTGCGCAATGCAAAAGGCGATTCAAACGAAATTGATGGTTTTGAAATTACGAAATAAAATAACAGGGGGTGTAGCGTGACAAACAAGAAGAATTTCTTCCTATTTATTACGATAACAATCCTTATTACAACCTTGTTATTGTATGCGCAAAACGATAGAACAAAAACGGTTGAAGATTACGAGAAAAGCTGTAACGATATCAGGTCTTTAATTCAAAATTCCAATATATGGGAAAATGCGTATTTTTATAAAGATGAAAAAATGGTGCCAACTATAACCGGTTATCTTGATATTGCCGCAACTCTTAAGATTGAAGGATTGGAGAATTTTCTTGTTGAAAAAATAGACTATACTCCATATACCGGAAAAAGCCAATATAAACAATGCTTTGAAGCTGATTGATTCGGAATGAATGTTCAGGCCGTAAATCATTCTTCCTCCTTTTCGTTGACTTCCCGCGCTTTTATGGTATAATTTACCCATGTCCAAAATAGAAGATTCCCTGAAAAACAAGTTTATTTCCGCCATTGAAACCATTGTTTCCGATAAAAAGGAAATGTATTGGTTTAAGAATATTGAATTTCGTTTTGACGATGAATCCAATACGGTTGTCGTTCCCCTGCAAAACGATTTTCTCGTGGATTTCTACGAAAAAAAATTCGGTCCTGCGTGCCGTTCAGTTACGGAAAACATCATGCCGTCCAGACCTGCCTTCAGGTTTGAAAAGGCGGCGGATACCCCTGTGGCCAAAGAAACGCCCCAGGCGGTTCAGCCCTCTGTAATGCGCAATACGGACGCGCCGGCCGCTCAGAAGGCCGCGCCTGACCAGACGGCAAAACAGCCGTTTACTCTAAATAGAATTTACACCTTTGACAATTTTGTCGTAGGCCATTGCAACAGGTTCGCGCACGGAATGGCCCTCGCGGTAAGCGAATCCCCGGGCCGGAATTATAATCCGCTTTTCGTTGTAGGCGGCGTCGGCCTCGGAAAAACCCATTTGCTTCAGGCCGTATGCCATTCCATTTTGACCAAACAGCCGCGGCTTAAAATACATTACACCCCGTGCGAAGGCTTTGTCAACGACTACATCGCCGCAATGCAAAAAGGCGCGATGGACGCCTTCCGCCACAGGTACCGCTCGCTTGACATCCTGGTAATTGACGATATCCACTGGCTGGCAAACAAGGAAGGGAGCCAGGAGGAGTTTTTCCATACGTTTAACGCCCTCCATGACGCGGCAAAACAAATGATTCTTTCAAGCGACGTTTCTCCGAAAGACATCCCTACCTTGGAAGAACGGCTTGTTACACGTTTTGAATGGGGCGCCATAGCGAAAATAGACCCGCCGTCTTTTGAAACACGCGTCGCCTTCCTGCGTAATAAGGCGGAAATGCTCGGAAAAATTTTTCCCGATGACGTGCTGGAATTCATATCCAATACCATTACGAATAATTTCCGCGAGCTTGAAGGCGCCATTAAAAATGTCGGCATCGCCGCCGAAGTGACCGGACAGGAAATAACCCTGGCCCTTGCAAGGGATATAATCCTGAAAAATATCGTACATTCGTCCGCCGTACAAACCGGAACTACCGATATACTTAACGCCGTAGCGCGCGCCTTCGGGATTAAAGTTTCTGACCTTCAATCCCAAAAAAGGCGCAAATCCGTCAGCATGCCCCGCCAGATTGCCATTTACCTTACAAAACGCCTTACAAATTTTTCCCTGGAAGAAATCGGCGCTTTTTTCGGCGGTAAAAATCATTCTACGGTTATGTATTCCATTGATAAAGTAGAAGAATATATGAAAACCGACCCTCTTTTCCGGCAGAGAATTGAAGGAATTGAATCCGAATTACGGTCTAAAAACCTGTAGATTGGCCGTTGAAAACCTATGCAATAATACCGGAAACACCGATGTCAACCCGGTTAAAAACCGAATTTAACGGTGTTTCTGCCCTGTTTCTGCTACAGGTGTCCATGGGTTTTCAACATGTTTTCAACATGTTTTTTTTGGTTGACAAATTACATAACAAATAGTAATATAAGGGGATATATTTCCCATGCCGGAATAATCCGGAATGTATAACACTCTTACTTCTATTAATACTTACTTATATATAAATGTTAAATATACTATTAGAAATTCTCATGGTTCTTGTAATGACCGCGTTGCTTGAAGTGATCTTTTTCACTATGCCAAACCTGTTCCTTTTCAGCGCCCTGCTGATTATCATTACGTTCCTTTTTCTGAAAAAACTTGACCGCATAGAATCCGCGCTGTCCGAAGAGAAGCGCGACAGGGAGAGAAAAATCTACGAAAAAACGCATATTATCATTCCCATTATCGTGATACTCATAGCCGTTCAGACGATTATTCTTTACAATTTGCATAGGAAAGGTAAAATAGACATTCAATCCGCATCGCAAGGCCTGGCGGATAAGCTGAAAAAATAACAAATACAGGAGGAACTAAAAATGAAGATTCAATGCAGCGGATTACGTTTCGCGGAAGCTCTCGGCATCGCGAGCATGATAGCGCCGTCAAGAGGGACCATTCCCATTCTGCAGAACATTAAAATAGTCGCGGATAAAGACGCAGTGCACCTTTATGCCACGGATTTGGATGTAATGCTGCACTATAAAGTGGGAAACGTTGAGGTACTCCAGCAGGGCGCAGTAACGCTTCCCGCATTGCGCACCACTTCCATCTTCAGGGAAATGGAAAAAGACACCGTTTCAATGGAAGTTGACGGTCAGACCGCGAAAATTTCCGGTAAAAACAGCGAATTTAAAGTTCTCGGAATAGACCCCGCGGAATTTCCCGAGTTTCCCGCGTCAAAAAGCGAATCGGCTTTTTTTGAAATTCTCAGGGAAGATTTCATTGACATGATAAATAAAACCACATTTGCGGTATCGCTGGAATCCACGCATAAATACGCCTTGAGCGGAGTGCTTATGGAAGTCAAAGGTAACGAACTGCGCATGGTCGGTAGTGACGGCAAACGCCTTGCGTTATGCAGGAAGAAACTGCCCGGCAAAGATAAAAACAAAGACAGCGTCCGCGTGATAGCCCCGCCGAAAAGCCTGCGGCTTATTGAAAAACTCGTTCTTAAGGATGAAAAGACCGTCAAATGCCTGCTGGAAGAAAACCAGCTGAAAATCCAGACCCAAAACGCGGAAATCGTTTCCAAGCTTATTGAAGGAAGCTTTCCGGATTATGACGCGGTCATCCCGAAAGACAACGATATAAAATTAACCCTCAAAACAGGCGAATTCCATAATTGCATACGCCAGGCATCGCTTATGACCAATCCCGAACAGGGCAAGGCCGTGAAGATACAGCTTTCCAAAAACAGAATGACCCTGTTTACCCGCGTACAGGACGTCGGCGAATCAACGGTGGAAATGCCGCCGGTGTCGTACAACAAGGCGGAGTTTTCCGTAGTATTCAATCCCGATTACATAGTTGACGCGTTGCGCGCCGCGGGCACAGATGAAATAACGCTGGATTTAAAGGACAGCCAAACCGCAGGCATTATAAAATCCGGAAAAGATTTCACATACCTCGTAATGCCGCTGGCTGTGCCGGTTTAATGAAACCGAAATTTTCGAACGTAAAACATATCAAAAACATCCTTCGGGATGTTTTGCCCAAATACAACCTGGCCGGCAGGATGTCCCTGGACGCGGTTTCGGCGGCCTGGCGCGAGGCGGTTGGCGAACCGGCCGCAGGAATGACCGGCGTTTCTTCTTTGAGAAAAGGCGTTCTGCAGGTGATTGTAAATTCCCCGTCGGTAAAACACGACCTTGAAAATTTCCGTTGCTGTGAAATACTGGAACAGCTGAAAAAAAAACTTCCTGAAAAAAACATCAAGAAACTTAAATTTGTAATAAAATGAGTCCCGTAACCCCTAAACCTCGTAACCCTTATACAGGCATATTTATGGCAGAAGAAATCAAAGAAACCGAAAATCAACCCGCGGAAATTGCCGCGGAAAAAGCGCTTACCGAAACTTATGATGCGGGCAACATTAAAGTGCTTGACGGCATAGAAGCTGTAAGGCAGAGGCCCGGGATGTTTATCGGCGATACCGGCCCCAAAGGTTTGCACCACCTTGTTTTTGAGGTTGTTGACAACAGCATTGACGAAGCGCTTGCCGGCGAATGCCGCAACATAGACGTGCGCATTCTTGCGGATGGTTCCGTATGCGTTACCGATGACGGCCGCGGCATTCCCGTAGATATACACAAGGAAACCGGAAGGCCGGCCATAGAAGTCGTGCTTACAACTTTGCATGCGGGCGGCAAATTTGACCACAATTCCTACAAGGTTTCCGCCGGTTTGCACGGCGTAGGCGTTTCCGCGGTAAACGCGCTCAGCGAACGCCTTGAAGCCGAGGTGTGGCGCGACGGTTACGAATACGTCCAGAAATACGAACGCGGCGCGCCTGTTACTCAGGTGGAAAAACGCGGAAAAACAAAAAAAAGAGGCACTAAAGTCACTTTCAAACCCGACGTTACATTGTTTCCGGATGTGAACTTCAGTTTTGATACCCTTGCAACGCGGCTCAGGGAGCTGGCTTTTCTTAATAAGGGCATCGTTATAGCAATAAGCGATGAGCGCAACGATAAATCCGAGACATTCTGTTACGAAGGCGGCATAAAAGCTTTCGTAGAAAGCCTCAACCAGAACAAAGAACCCATACATCCCGATATTATCTACATAGAAAAAGAAGAAAACGGTATCTATGTGGAAATTGCCATGCAGTATAACGACGGTTATAATGAAGTAATTTTCTGCTTCGCAAACAGCATTAATACCCACGACGGCGGCACTCATCTGAGCGGATTCCGCACCGCTGTCACAAGATCGCTGAACAATTATGCGAAAAAAGCCGGCATCCTTAAAGAAAGCGACAAACCTCTTCAAGGCGAAGATTACAGGGAGGGCATTGCGTGCATAATTAACGTTAAACTGCCCAATCCGCAGTTTGAGAGCCAGACCAAAGTCAAGTTGACCAATCCCGAAGTTGAAAGCATCGTGCAAGTGCTCGCAACAGAGGCCCTGGAAACCTATTTTGAAGAGCATCCGATTACCGCAAAATCAATCATTGGCAAGGCCCTTGTGGCCGCGCATGCGAGAGAGGCCGCGCGCAATGCAAGGGACCTCGCAAGGCGCAAAGGCGCCCTGTTCGGAGGCGGCCTGCCCGGCAAACTCGCAGACTGTTCTTCAAAGGACGTTGAAACAACCGAAGTTTATCTCGTGGAAGGCGAATCCGCCGGCGGTTCCGCCAAACAGGGCCGCGACAGGCGTTTTCAGGCGATTCTTCCCCTGCGCGGTAAAATCCTTAACGTTGAAAAAGCGCGCATAGACAAGATGCTCGCCCATGAGGAAATCCGCACGCTTATCACGGCAATCGGCACCGGCATAGGCCAGGAGGATTTTGATATTAAAAAACTGCGTTATGGAAAAATCATCATCATGACGGACGCGGACGTTGACGGTTCGCATATAAGAACCCTCCTGCTGACGTTCTTCTTCAGGCATATGCCGGAACTTATCAGGGCGGGAAACGTCTATGCGGCCTGCCCGCCTCTCTATAAAGTTAAACACAAAAAAACCGAAAGATATATACATGATGAAAAAGCATTGCAGAATCTCCAGCTGAAACTCGGCATGGAAAGCGCAACAATAACGAACGTAAAATCCAAAACAACCCTTAAAAAAGAAGAGCTTGAAAAACTTCTCGCCATTCTGCAGAAAATAGAAGAGCAGGCCGGAATCGCGCGGAAAAAAGGCATTTCCCTTGACGTTATTTTACAGCTAAGGCAGGCGCAAACCGGTAATATGCCGTTATATAAGGCGCTGTTTAAGGGGGCCAGTTACTATTTCTATTCGGATACCGAACTGGATGAATTCATACGCGATATGGAAAAAAGCATCGGCAAGGAAATAATAATAGAAGACAGCGCCCAGTTTTCGTTGGCAGTGGATACGGCCGCCGAAGAGGCTTCCAGGGATGCCGTTATCAGGATTACCGAACTTATTGAAATGCAGGAACTCCAGAATACCCTTAAAGAACTTGAGGCCATGCAATTCTCAATTGACGACCTGCTCGCCGAAACCGCGGAAAACCAGAAAGATCCCAGGTATATACTTGAAACCGAAGACCAGAAAGTGCCCATCTATAATCTTAAGGATGTGCTCAGGTCGCTGAAAAAACTCGGTCAGAGCGGTCTTGAGGTGCAGAGGTTTAAGGGCCTTGGCGAAATGAATCCTGAACAGCTGTGGGAAACAACGATGCAGCCGGAAAAACGCACCCTGCTGAAGGTAAAAATAGAAGACGCCGTCAAGGCCGACAAGATGTTCACCCTGCTTATGGGCGAGGTGGTTGAGCCGAGAAGGGAATTCATTGAACGCCACGCGCTGGAAGTGAAATATCTGGATATATAGATTGAAAGATTACAGATTGTAATGCCTTGTGGCCTTGTTGCGGAGCGGAAGATTGCAGATCGCGGGCGAGGGTTTTATAAAGGTTTCGTATGAACATTTCCCAAAAACTTGGCAGGCGCATCAGGGCGTTGAGAGCGGCGCGGGTCCCGAAACTTACCCAGGCGGGGCTTGCCCGAAAGGCCGGAACAACGCAAGTTTTTATAGGGCTGATAGAAAGAGGCGAAAAAACACCGAGCCTTCAAATGCTTGGAAACATTGCCGGCGCGCTCGGCGTGGAAATGAAACACCTGTTCATTTTCCCGGCAGAGAAAAACACACATGAACAAAACAGCCCGGAAACAATTCTTCAGGAAATGCAAGATGCTCTTATCGCCGCGAAACTTTCACGACAAGACCTGGAAATGCTAAAAGAAATAACAGCGGTATTCTGTAAAAATAAAAACAATTTATGATTTCGGTTCGTCGTTCGTCCTCCGCGTCTCGCTACTCACTACTCGCTACTACGCAGACGTCGCCGACACATCCGCGGTTTTTATCATTTCAATTATTTTTTCAGGGGTTTTCGCGTCTCTCAGGGCGTTAAGGGTATATTCGCTTTGCGCGAGGCCCGCGATGCGGCTCAACAGCATCACCTGCGCAATCGGCATGGATTTCGGCGTTAGTATGAGAAATATCAAAGAAATATTGATTTCACTGCATTCGTCATGCATAAGGCATTTGCGCACCCTGCCGAACGCCACGCACGGCCGGGCCAATCCGTCAACCCTTGCATGCGGCACGACTATGCCTCTTCCGAGAAACGTGGATGATTCGCGTTCGCGGTCAATTACCATGCGCGAAATCTTTTCCTTTTCCATCGCAGGCCCGATGGCAACACTAAGAGAATTCACCATGCCGCGCACTGCCGATTCAAAATCGTCCGCAACAATATCAAGCAGGACGGCTTCTTTCGGAATATAGTCCGCTAAATTCCAGAACTGCTCCCTTTCAAATTCATCTACTATTTCCCCCACCATTTCTTCAATAATGTCTTCCATTGTTATAATACCCTTAGGGCCGTTGTTTTTGTCAACCACAAGGGCCATGTGCCTGCGGCGGTGCTGGAATTCCCTTAAAAGCGTTTCTATCGGCATGGATTCCGGCACGGTAATGAGTTCTCTTTTGAATTGCTCAACGCGTACGTCCGTATTGCCGGTCATTATGGCAATTCCGAATTCCTTTATATGCACCATGCCGAGAATATTCGGCTGGCCGTTTGGAAGCAGTCCTGCGCATAACGGGTAACGTGTGAAGCGATTCTTTTGTATTAAAACAAGATTTTCCTGCCAGGGTTTTTGCAGGTCTATCATCACCGTTTTGTGCAGAGGCGTCATCACGTCTTCAGCCGCGATTTCTTTCAGGTCAAGGGCGTTTTCAAAAAGCAAAAGCCGGTTCAGGGCAATTTCGCCGCTTTTTTGAGAATGCGCGAGGATGATGCGCAATTCTTCCTCGGATACGGCGCTTTCGGTTTCGGTCAGGCCGGAGATGCCGAACAAGCGGATAACGGAATTGGAAGCGCTGTTAAGTATATGCAAAGGCACATAAAAAATGATATAAAAAAACTTCATCGGCAAAGAGGTTGCAAGGATGGATTGTTCCGGTTTGCGGATGGCTATGGATTTCGGCGCCAATTCCCCTATCAGGATATGAAGAAACGTGATTATTACAAAAGCAATGACAAATGAAATAGTATGAATCATGTGCGGCGACCATATGCCAATCGTTCTTAAAAACGGTTCAAACAATTTTGCAAAGGCCGGTTCGCCTATCCAGCCGAGGCCGAGAGAAGCGATTGTAATGCCAAGCTGTGTGGCGGACAGGTATGCGTCCATCTTGTGGTGAAGTTCATGGGCGAGGGCCGCCCTTTTGCTTCCGGCCCGAATAAGCTCCTCAAGCTTTGACCTGCGTACCTTTACAAGAGAAAACTCAACAAGCACGAAAAAACCGTTGAGCAGTACAAGTACGCCGGCTATTATGCAATAAATGATATTTTCCAATGTCATATTTCTTGCGAAAACGGATTATAGCCACGAAGGCACAAAGGATGCATGTTTTTGTACTATGGCTATCGTTCAGTGTTCTTTATGTAAATCTTCGTGACTTCGTGTTTTATCACTTTTCTTAGTATAATATTAATGTAAGAGATTCTGCGCAGGGAGTGGCAATTAAATTGCTTTATAGTTTCGCTATTTGGGTCGAAATTTTTTCCAATCCTTTTTTATATTTATCCATGTCCTTGATTGGATTCCGCGCTACGCCGGTATCCATGGCGGCCTTGGCGACCGCGGGCGCTACGTAAAACAGCACGCGCGGGTCAAACGGTTTGGGAATAATATAATCCATGCCAAACTTAAAACTCTTATTGCCGTAGGCCTTTTTGACTACGGCCGGAACGGGCTCCTTGGCAAGTTTTGCCAGCGCGTAAGAAGCGGCGAGTTTCATCTCGTCGTTTATCGTTGAAGCCCTCACGTCAAGGGCGCCGCGGAAAATGAACGGGAATCCGAGCACATTGTTGACCTGGTTCGGATAGTCCGAACGGCCTGTTGCCATTATGATATCCTTGCGTACTGAAGTGGCGTCTTCATAAGTGATTTCAGGGTCGGGATTGGCGAGTGCGAATACGACGGGGTTTTTCGCCATGGATTTTATCATGGCCTTGGTAACAATGCCTTTTCCCGAGACGCCGAGGAACATATCGGCCCCTTTCATGGCGTCTTCAAGCGTGCGCGCGCCTGTGGCGGAAGCGAACTGTTCTTTATATGGATTCATGTTTTCCGTGCGGCCTTTATAAACAACGCCTTTGGTATCTACAAGGAGCATGTTTTCTTTTTTAATTCCGAGTTTATTGTACATGATGGCGCTTGCAATGCCCGCGGCGCCCGCGCCGGAAACGACGACTTTTATGGAATCCGCCCTCTTGCCTGTTATTTCAAGAGTGTTCAGCAGTGCGCCTGATGTTATTATTGCGGTGCCGTGCTGGTCGTCGTGGAAAACCGGGATTTGCATGCATTTCTTCAGCGTTTCTTCAACGTAAAAGCATTCGGGCGCCTTGATGTCTTCAAGATTGATGCCGCCAAAGGTAGGTTCAAGCATTTTGGTGACCTGGATTACAACGTCCGGGTCGGCAGAGGCGAGTTCAATGTCAAATGCGTCTATGTCGGCAAATCTCTTGAAGAGAACGGATTTGCCTTCCATGACGGGTTTGCCTGCGAGCGGGCCGATATTGCCCAGTCCGAGCACCGCAGTGCCGTCCGTAACAACGGCTACAAGATTGCCCCTGTTGGTGTACTTGAATACGTCAGCCGGATTTGCGTGAATCTCCCTGCAGGGTTCTGCCACGCCCGGGGTGTATGCAAGTGAAAGGTCTTTCTGCGTTTTACACGGTTTGGAAGGGACTACCGAAAGTTTTCCCGGTTTGCCCTTGAAATGATAATCAAGCGCTTCCTGTTTAGTATATGACATAAGTAACTCCTGTTAAAAAAACAAGGCATATCTAACCCTCGCTGAAATGATTATGGCAGGAAATGCCGATTTTTTCAATATAAATCGGAATAGGCCAGAAAGGCCTCAGTGAAGGTGGGTTTTTAAGTCCCATCTGCATTTTGTAGGGACAGGGCAGTCAGGCTGTGTCACAATTGCTAAAAATGCCATTTTTGCGAAAATGTTGTAAGCATTTATGCGGGTTTGCGGGCGGTGAAAATATTAAAAACCTAATTGTGACACAGTCTGAATGCCCTGTCCCTACCGTAATCGTTGAACATAAATATCAAAATACCTAATGATTATGTAGAGACTTGCCATGGCAAGTCTCTACGGTACCCATTGAGGATATTGATTTGCCAAGTATTCGTCAGGAAAACGTGATAAGTATCACGAAAATAAGACTTGTGTTGGGGTGATTGTTATCTAAATTCTTGATTAAGATTTTCGTGAAATACGTCGGGGAAATCTGAAATCTTACATCTTAAGGTTATTCTTTATTCTGTCGCAAGGTCCATTATGAATACCTGCGGCTTGTCGTCCGCCCTCGTTGAAGTGAAGAGCATCTTTTTTCCGTCTGATGAAACGACCGGATATGAATCAAATCCTTCAAAAAACGTCAATCTTTTCAGGTTATTGCCGTCAATGTCAATCATATACAATTCGTTGTTTCCCTTGCCTTCGGCATTGGATGCGAAGACGATTCTTTTGCCGTCCTGCATAAAATACGGCGACCAGTTGAAACATTCGGTTTTAGTGACTTGTCTGGAGCCGGTGCCGTTGGCATTCATTACATAAATTTGCGCGGTTTTTGCCTTGGTTTCGCGGGTGGGCTGGATGGCTGTAGCCGGCGCGCTCCAGGCGCGGTAAACTATCATGGTTCCGTCAGGCGAAAAAAATGCGCCGCCCTCGTGCAGATCGGGCGTATTCGTCAGTCGGGTTTGCTCCGTACCGTCTATGTTCATGACGTACAATTCAAGGTTGCCTTCGCGGTCCGAAGTGAAGAGGATTTTTTTCCCATCCGGAGAGAAGGATGTTTCGGCCTCATAAGCGTTGTTATAAGTAAGGCGTTTTATGCTGGTGCCGTCCGCGTTGGCGGTATAGATTTCAAAGGAATGGTCGCACGGCCACATAGTGCCGTAATATACGAAATCATCCTTTGCGCGGTGCATGCTCATGGTGGAAGAGAAAAGTATTTTAGTCCCGTCCGGGTGGAAATACGTGCAGACTTCCTTGCCCGGGGTGGCGGCGAGCCGTTTCTTTTCTTTTGTTTCCAGGTTGAGTGTATAGACTTCCAGTTGTTCGTCGGAATCCTCCTGGCCCTGGAAGATAATGGTTTTGTTGTCCGGAGAGAAGTATGCCTCGGAATTTTCCTTGCCGTTGAAGGTAAGCTGTGTAACGGGCGCCTCGCCGGCGTATTGTTTCAAAGGCGCGGTGGGCGCGGGTTTTTGCGCGGCGTTGTCAGGGCCGTCCGCACATCCGCAGGGCATAAGGACGAACAGGGAAAATGCTGATAAAATGATAACGAATCTGATAAACATACAACACCTCAATAATAGGTTTTAAAAAAGTTTTTGTTAATTAGTTTCTAACCGATAGACTTTCGCGCAAAAAACACAGAAGATTTATACGGAAATTAACCACCGAAAGCACTGAATTCACTGAATCGCAATATATTATGCCGTTCTAAACAATCCCCTCCCCCTCAGATGGGGGAGGGACAGGTGGGGGTGTAAACTCATTATCACCCTCCCCCTTGCCCCCTCCCATCAAAGGGAGGGGGGAGAAACGCTAAATATACGTTTTCAGTGTGTTCGGTGTATTCAGTGGTTAATTATCGTATTTCGTGGTCTTGGTTACGGCTTTGTTGCTTTATGGTGTGGAGTTTACAATTAGAGCGGAATGAAGTCAAGGAAATACGGATTTCAAATCTCAAATCTGAGATTTCAAATGAACGCCACGAATCTCAAAGCTAAGATCTCAAATCTTAAATCTTAAATTCGTATCAGTCCCTTGCGGAATCTTTCGCGGAACCGTTTTTCCTTCGGGCCGAGGACTTTAAATGTCAGGCTGTTTATTTCTTCCAACCAATTCAATTTCCATTCGGTTGAGGAATCGCGGTATTTGCGGATTACTTCTTTGGAATATGAGAAGTTCATTGTTCGTTTGGTTTTTTTTGGGGCGGCCATGGAATTACTCCAATTTCTGAAGGGTTTTCAGCATTTCAATGTCCCACAGGTCCTGCGGCCGGCCGGCCAGTTTTTTCATTTTTATAAGGTCGTCAATGGAGACCAGAGGGATGGATATTTTACCGGTGTTTTTGATCACTGCTTTTT
Organism: Planctomycetota bacterium; assembly: GCA_016220095.1. Taxonomy (GTDB): domain Bacteria; phylum Planctomycetota; class MHYJ01; order JACQXL01; family JACRIJ01; genus JACRIJ01. Next base: position 17,124 of record JACRIJ010000036.1, read on the forward strand.
TAAAGGCTTTTTCTATATCCACTGGAATTATTATAAAAACGTCTATTTCATACATCGGCATTTTACCGTTATAAAAGCAAAATACCTTCATGTTTTTTTTAGTTATCCATTCGTTACGGACGACCGGATCGGCGAGCAATAACGGGTCAACCGGCGCCCTCGGGAAGAATCCCAAACGTTTCAATGTTTCGGAAAGATTTTTTACGTTATCCGGTTTCAGGTCAACTATAATATCCAGGTCCTGGGTTACCCGTGGAATACCGTGAAGATTAACAGCCATACCGCCGGCAACGAGGTATTTGACCTTTGCATCGTTAAGGCATTTGAATATTTGTTCGTATATCATGCCGGCGATTATACAATATTGCCTTTCCAATGTCAAATGTATCGCGGTTCATCCCCACGCGTGTGGGGAACGTAACTGGAACTGCAAATGCACTTGGATCGGTAACGGTTCATCCCCACGCGTGTGGGGAACGTCTCCTGACGCGCTTCTTCAAACTTGGCTTTATCGGTTCATCCCCACGCGTGTGGGGAACGTTATCCCGAAGGAACGGAATTTGTCTACAGTAACGGTTCATCCCCACGCGTGTGGGGAACGTTGGACCTGACATTGAATCACCTGTCTTAGAGACGGTTCATCCCCACGCGTGTGGGGAACGTGGTTTTCATGCGCAAATCTATATGATATATGCCGGTTCATCCCCACGCGTGTGGGGAACGTCTTAATGGCTAAAACTTTTGAGATTTTTAATTCGGTTCATCCCCACGCGTGTGGGGAACGTGTTTATGCCTGCTTCCAGTAAGAGTTTAACTACGGTTCATCCCCACGCGTGTGGGGAACGTCAAACTGACGACTCCGTTTGATGGCCATGTTTCGGTTCATCCCCACGCGTGTGGGGAACGTTTTTTACCCAGAGACGGGCAGGGTTTGCTATTCGGTTCATCCCCACGCGTGTGGGGAACGTTTGCCTGCCGGTTGCGAACGGTTGATAGAAGACGGTTCATCCCCACGCGTGTGGGGAACGTGTCCGGTAACTGCTTGGATATAAGCGCTATGACGGTTCATCCCCACGCGTGTGGGGAACGTTCGGTATAAGCACATAAGAATCCAAGCGAACTCGGTTCATCCCCACGCGTGTGGGGAACGTCCGATAAAATATGCTTACATAAAGGAGTGCATCGGTTCATCCCCACGCGTGTGGGGAACGTTATTCCGATAAATAAACCTTGTCCATCTATGGCGGTTCATCCCCACGCGTGTGGGGAACGTGGCCCAGATTGTTAAACTCGGCAAAACCTTAGCGGTTCATCCCCACGCGTGTGGGGAACGTTTTAGATAGTTTTTGATAAATCGTTTTTCAACCGGTTCATCCCCACGCGTGTGGGGAACGTACTTCTAATTCTCGCTTAAATGGCCCTAAAATCAATTCTTCTACTGAAATTAACTTGGTAGTCCATTTTCTGCCTTACCAGATTTACTCTCACTATTCTCATTATTAGTCTCAACGGGTACAAAAGACACCAGTTTTAACCCATCCATTTCTACCGGTATCCGCCTGTTTTTACCCAATGTCCAGAAATCAAAACCAGATTCTGTAGATGCATCCCATATCATTACCGCATTTCCATCCTCAAGTCCAGCTTTAACATGTTCCCATATCATATCACGCACTTTTACTGAATATGTGCCAATATAGACGCCGCTTCTCACTTCCAGAAGCCATACAGCCAACCTGCCTCGCAGTCGCGCCGGAGCATTCTCAAGAACGATGGCCATCATCAGCAAGCCCCTCCTTATTCGGTATTGCCGGACCAATTGTGTAATTAGGGTCATCCGGTACAGGCAATTGTCCTGCAGACAACACTTCTTCTATCGTTGGAATAATCCGTTCCAGCAAATGTGAACTGCGAAAAACCTCACGGCAGGCATGCCGAACTTCACTTTCAGCGTTAACAGGTTTTTTGGCGGCTACCTGAAAAGCCACAGGCACTACCGTTTCAAACTTAAACAAATCTGCGATATCATATATGAATGAAAGCGGCTTGCCTGTATGAATAAACCCGATAGCCGGGGCATAACCCGCGGCAAGTACGGCCGCTTCGGTAACGCCGTAAAGAGCCGCCGTAGCCGCGCTTAAGCATTTATTTGGCAAATCACTACTCTCCCAATTTTCAGGATTATAATCCCGATGTTTCCATTCAACGTCAAACCTTTTAGCTAATAATTCATACATTTTCCTCACCCGTGCGCCCTCTATGCCGCGCAATTGATTGACACTACGTTTTGCCGGCGGCTCATCGCCAAACCGGAATTTGTACATTTGTCTGACCACTTTCAACCTTGCATCCTCATCAAGAGCAAGCCGTGCCTGATATAAAAGCCTGTCCGCCCGGGCGCCGCCCGGTTGGCCCGCCGAATATAAACGCACTCCAGCTTCGCCTATCCAGCAAATAAGGCATCCCACGCGCGCGGCAAGTGCCACAGCCGAATGAGATATCCTTGTCCCCGGTTCAAGCATTAGACACGAAACTCCGCCGATAGGGATATGCGTGCGCACGCCATTCACATCAACCACTACAAACGCTCCATCAAGCACATCAAGATTGCCTTTTTCAACATATACTAAAGATACGCGTTCTTTAATTGTAATGGGTGACAACTTTGGTAATAATGGACTATTTCCTGTGCTCATGGCATTAAATTCCTTGTTTTTTGTTCAATTGTTTTAATACTTTTATTGGTAACTAATAATTTCATCTGTGCGATCGCAATATCATTAAGTTTCTTCAATCGTTCCGGCTGTTCTTTCCCTTCTGAAATAAATAATGCGTTTAAATTTTCCAGATTTGATAAACAAATAAGCTGAGAAATGTTTGCGTAATCACGGATGTTCCCCTTTTTATCCGGGTTATTATCTCTCCACTGCTTGGCGGTCATGCCGAATAACGCCATATTTAAAACATCGGCTTCATTGGCATAAATTATATTTTGCTGTTCTTTTGTCAATTCAGGAGGAATCAAATGCTCCCTGACCGCATCGGTATGAATCACATAATTTATTTTAGCCAAATTGCGCTTGATATCCCAGCCAAGCTGTTTTAGTTCCTGCTCTTTAAGTCGCTGGAATTCTTTGATTAAATATATTTTGAACTGCGGAGATACCCATGAAGCAAATTCAAAGGCGATATCCTTATGCGCGTATGTCCCGCCGTACCTGCCAGCCTTTGCGATAATTCCCCTGGAATTTGTCTTTTCTACCCATTGTTTTACTGAGAGTACAAATCGATTCAATCCGGCCTGGTTTTTAATTCCCCCGAATTCGGGGGAATTAAAATCAGGATTATAAATCTCTTCCCATATTCCAAGAAATTCAATGGTGTTTTTGTTCCGTAGCCATTTTTCAATTAAAGCAAGTCCATTTTCAATATTTTTTACCATATCAGTCAAAGAAATATAGTCTTCATGATGCGCTGATAAAATACTGATTTCCGTTCCCTGAACCTCAATTTTTGGCATTTTCACACTCCTTTATCAAACATAAAGTTGCAACTCTTATTTCAAACTGAACCAGTTTTTAATTATGGCAAATTCGCCATAATATAAAATCTCTAATCCTGTAATCTCCCTTGACTGCTCAATCAACTATCTTTGCTTCATGCAACATTACTCTTCGCGGAGCAAATTTCCGCGCATAAAGCTCAAAAGATACAGCCTGATCCATGTATGAGTCAATACCCTCCCCAAACGAATCAACTTCCTGAACGCGTGTAAATGATTCAAGCGATTTTCCATCAAGAAGTTTTTTTGCGGCTTCATCACTTGATAGATATAATCCGGCAAATATCGGAACAGAAGGTATACAAGATTTTCTACCAAGCCAGATACCCCAGACTGGATTTTGTAAAGCCATACTTATTTCTTCAAGAAATTTCCGCTCGCCCTCAAACAACGCTAAAAAACCGGAATCATTTAAATATTGCCGGTACGTAAGCACAGCATCTGGCTTCATTTTTCCTTTCGCGTCACGCGTACCTTGAACTGTATGATAATCCTGCATACGTTTCACCATTATTTCCTTGTTTTTAACACATCTCGGAACTACGATACATAAAAGCTTTAAGGTTGTAAATTTTTCCAATGTTATTTTTTCTCCTGGTGATCCGCGATAAAGCCCCATAGCCGCGCAACAAAGCCCGGCCAGCGCGCTTTTAGTCGGGAAAAGCCCTGTGTTCCGGCGATTAAATTGGCTATCATAACCCCATGATTGCATTGGCCCTTCAAGCCGCAAAGCAAGCACTGCATGATTAATTGACATGTTTTCCCACCTCCACCAAAAGCTCGGACATCTTATTTTTCGGCATTTTAATTTCTGCTTCTGAAGACAATTCCCAGCTTGTTTTCAGAGTATTGTATTCCTCTTCCAGTGCTGTAACAGACTTTTTAACTATTCCATTTTTATTGAAAATCGGCTCTTCAAAAGCGTTAATCAATTGCACGGGATGGCCTTTTTTACGGATAACACACAAGACATAATTCGGCAGGACATTCCCATTCATGGAATTTTTACGGGCCACAGGAACTGCCTGAATTGTGGCCTTGACAAAGGCTTTTACAACTTCTTTGCGTTCATTGCTATTGAGACTTGCAAGATGATCTTTATCAAAAAGCATATCAAAATTAAGCGCGGCAAAACGATAATAGGTTGCCGAATTAAATTCCAGCGTACCGGTCATCGCGGCGCCAGCATCAACATTTGGAAAATCTTCTACTGTAGAGAAGTAATCAATTTCGTTATCAACTTTATGAGTGGAAAGAGCGTGACTAAACATAGAAGCACCTTCAAGTGTAAGTGTATGGTCACTCGCCACCATACGGCCAAACAATGAGATGTCAGCCGCGTCTTTCAAATCTTCCGGCTTGATTTCCTTAATTGCTTTCTTAACATCGCCCTTTTCTTTATACGCTGTTGCAAGTTTATCTATTTCCGCCTGAGTTGTAAAATAAGCAGTTTTTACACGTAGCACCCTACTCTTTGTTTCAGCCTCTCCATCGTATTTAGCTAAATAGTCTGATATCTCTTTTGCTACCTCAACTGCTTTCTTTTCATCCAAACCTTCTTTTTGAAGAGCAATCTTGAGAGGTTCAACAATTAACCGGCCGCGTTGTCCCTTAAAAAGGCTGGGCAATTCTTCTTGCGCCATTTCCCGTACCGCACGTTTCCAGCACTGACTTGAAACCCGCGCGCGCTGGACACCGCCAAAGATAGCGGTCTTTGGGGAATTAAGATCATCCCGGTTAAGACACGATACAGGGAACGACTGCAAAATATGAAGTTCTAAATGTCTCATAACAAAATCCTCCTGTTTTTCATTACTCAATTGGTTTAAGAACAAAAAGGCCAAACCCAAATCCGCGGGCGCGGCCGATACCATCTTGTACTGTTTTCAAAAAATGCCCCCTATCCTTTACTTCAAGCGCGCCTTTAAACTCTACGCCAACTATCCCTCCTTCATATTCCTTTTGATTTTTTTTATCCTCCTTATAGAACCGGTGAAATACCAGCGGCGATATTTCAAGCCGCGGCTCATCGCAAATAACAAACCCTCCTTGTTCGCCTCTTCTTACAATCCATTCTTTCAACTCATCGGATTTAGTTATCGCGTAATGACTGCCATGTTTTTTCTTTTTGCCCGCCGGATCGCGCCGCGAAAGGGTGCGCGTCGGATTTACCATAACCTTGAATAAATACCGATTTTGCTCAAAAAATGCCTGCGGCATTTCCTTTTCGCGCCACCGCCCTTGAACGCACCAATCCGGTTTTTGCGGTTTAACCGCAGATAGCACAGTGAGCCTGAATTCCCGTTCATCAGCGTCAAGCCGCGTCAAAAACTCGCGTTTATCATGCGGCATGCCGGGAAATAATTTCCAGACCTCCCGATGCCATTCATAAAGCCCATATAATTTCCGGTAAGCAGCAATAGATTTATCTAATGTAATCTGCGTTATGTACTTCATTCAAACACCTCTTCCAATTGAGACGCATTCCAAAAACTGCCCGCCCATTTTGCCTTGGCCTTATCACCCCAATATAACAAACCATCGAAAAGCTCATCGTAATTCACTGGAATATCCTGCGCTTTCATACGTAAAACGAACCGGATGACACGATCACAAATTTCTTCCCGTTCCGATGAAAGTAAATATTGAAATCGCTTGCCCACTGGCCCGACATCTTTAGGATCGTATAACTTTTCGTCATCCCGCATAAGGCCTCTGCATTCCAAACCAAAGTCAACATTGGAAATTTCTTTGGGATGCGCGGCAAATAATCCGGCAATGGTCTGAACAACCTTCGCATAATGATCGTAGTCTTTCGTCGAATCATCAATTCCCCCAAATCTTGCCAGAATCGGCCATGCCCGGTGTTTAAGATTGTCCCTGAGCGCGCAACGTAAATTCGCAAACGTTGCCCGGTCATCGCGCTCCCGGCATTCCCGCAGAAATTTTAACAACCTGTCTTTTGTATCCTGACTCATTCTTCACCTCCATCTGTATTTTGTTCTTCTTTTTCTTCTTCCACTTTCTTTTCGGCAAAAAGTTTTTTCCAGCCTAAAGCAAACGCCCTGATCTGCCGTGGTGTTTCCTGGCCGCAGGCAACTATATACGCATCACGCGCAGCCTTATGTAACACCTGACCCCATATTTGACGCGCTTGTTCCAACTTATCGGTTCCAAAGGCTTCAACGCATCTCATCAATAAATACCGTTGTTTTTCTACAGCCGTCCAATACGCTTGGGTAACTTTGGCATGAAGGACATCCTTAACTTTAAATGCATCTTTATTCTTTTTAGGATCAACTCGTGCTTCCCAAAAGTTATCTATATTTTTCCGATACTCTTCCACCGCCCGGCCAACTCTCTTTGACAATCCCTCAGCATCATTAACGCTATTTTCATAGAGCAATCGTCCTCCCTCTGTTAACATTTTAGATGAGATACCATATACGGATTCAACGGAATTTATATATCCGCCTTTTACGTTCCACTCAATTCCTCCGCACCAAATGTCAAAATCACCATTAGATAAATTTTCCAATGCTCTTGGCCCACATGCGTCGCTATTATCAGAAATATTTCTCACTGTAATTGCAGATAATTCACGCCAAATTGCATTATTATTTGTTTTCAATATAACTCTTTTATTCTTAGAAATTTTTACTGTCGCGGTAGTTTCGTATAATCCATCTGCAGATAGAGGATATTTAAATCCATTAGACAAAATCATATCTTGCTTTTCATGTCTAATATTAATAGCTCGCGTTATAGGAACAAGTCGTCCTAAGTAAGTGAGTGTTGCATTATGCAAAGCATTGATATCTCCAAAGCCTAGTGGGAACATTTCCCAGATAGGATGCCCCCATGCATCGTTATCACCATAATGCCTCTTGGCAATTTCCTTAGTCAATAAATTCAAAGAAATAGTTTGTGACAAATTTATTCCTCGCAAAAAAGTATGTAGCATTAGTTTGTCGATACTAGGGGCTGGAAAACTGGCTCCGTTTCCCGGACTATCAATGTTATTCCATGTTGCAATCCCAATTCTTCCACTCGCACTAAAGTTCTGATAAGCAATGAGATTTATTGCAATTTGCCTTTTTTCAAAGATCCGCCCATCGCTGCCACTCGCTTGATGATCAAACAACGTTGAATTATTGCCTGTTGCTAACGTGATATCTAATTTGCTCGTGGGCGTAAACGTATTAATACTTTCATCTTCCCTATCCGAGACACTATTTTTATTTTTTGACTCAGATTTCGATTTTTTATTCTTTTCCTTTACCGACAACCCTGCAATTTGCAAAAACGGCTTTTTCTTATCAAACAAATCAAACGACCCTTTCCATTTTTCCAAATATTCCTTTGCCGCTTCCGGCAATTTACCCTGAGCTGTCTTCCAATCATCCTTATCTTTTGGCCCGTCAAGAGCGGCTTGCGATATACAAATAAATAACCGCATAAGCGCCACTCGCTCATGAGGCCGTACTGAAAGATCAGCAATTTTTTTCCCTTCAATAAAAATTTGCATCAAGCTGGCAAAATCAGGTTTACCGTCCATAGTTATTACCGGCACCCACTTTTCAGTCACAAGGTTCATTGTTCACCCCGCTATCTTTACCTTTGTTTCGCATAATTTCCACTCCTTTCTCCGGCGTATATCTGAATTTATACTCATCTTTCAGATTTTTATTTATGACATTGCCGTTATTATCCACTACACCTAACTGCCAATCACCTCGCACTAACGCTGAAATACCGGCATTAACCTGTTTTGATCTAAAACAGTAAGCCGGAATTTTTACGATATTTCTATGTGTCGAGCGCGCGGCAGATAACGAATACATGTCATCCCTCAATACCGCGATTTCACCGTTTAAAAGCACTATATTGTTTTTTTGTTTTTCCTTTATCAAGATCATCTGTGTAGTCGGATAATCGTTCACGCGCGTTTTTGCCATACCTTCTTCATCCATAAGTAATGGGTTCCATACATTTGCCTCAAACTCAGCAGAATTTTTCTGAGCAAATTCTTCACCCTCAATCTCTTCCGCCAGTTTTTGCCAGCCTGCCGGATCATCACCGCGTAATTCGTAAGTCTTTTCAAGCAGTCCGCGAATATCGTCCGGTAAATTAACAACGTTCATCCCCATCCAAAGCTCAAGACTTCTTAATAAGACATAGGGAGCATATACCCATGCTTTGCTTCCTAACATCTTCTTGATTTTATCCGCCGAAACATTTTTTAATTCATCCAAAGATTTATTTTCGCTAATAATATAAAATTCACGTTTTTTACACGGACGCCCAGAGCGGGGATGTCGCCACAATCTACCCATGCGTTGAAAAAGCATATCGGTCGGAGCAAGTTCGCTTACCATAAAATCCGCGTCCAGATCAACGCTTTGTTCCACTACCTGCGTGCTGAACAGTATGCATCCGTTTCGTTTTTTGCCGTCTTTCCCTAATTTTTCCATCCAATAATCCTCTAGTTCCTGCCTTCGAAAAACAGGAAAACGCGCGTGCAAAAGCCCTAATTCAACTTTATTATCCGCAATTTGCTCCGCTCTCCGGTATATTTCCTGAGATCGATTCACCGTATCAGACACCCACAAAATACACGCGCCGTTTTCTGCCTTTTTAATCGCGGTGGATAGAGCAGAAATTTCGTTTTCAAAACGCGCTGAAACTTTTGCTGTTTCAGTCCTTTCTACCGGCACATATTCTATTTCATTCTGATTTGTGTTTCTTCCCGTTATAAGCGGATAATTCTCTTGATTTTCTTCTTTTGCTATCCCAATAAACCGGCTTTTACCTTCTTGCGTAAGCGTTGCGGAAAGAACAATAATAGTACAGCCAAGCGGCAATAACTTTTCGCATAAAGTCTTAATAAGTGTTCCTGTATATAAATCATAAGAATGAACTTCATCAAGGATTACTACTTTCCCTGACAACGCAAACTGACGGACAAAAAAATGTTTAACCGCAATAACGCTCATCAACGCCTGATCAACTGTACCAACTCCGAAAGGAGCAAGTAAAGCGCGTTTTTTGGAAGCAAACCAATCTTTAGCATCTTGCACGGATTCCTTTTCACTCGCAGTTGCCGCACAAAAAGAAGGCACAACTGTTTGATCCAAAAGCCAGGAACCGGCATGTATCAACCGTGCGTCAACAGGCTCATCGGATATATTTTTTAAAAAATTCTGTACACGTTCATGTATTCGATTACTCGTTGTTTGAGTCGGCAGGGCAAAATATATCCCCGATGCTTTTCCCTCGCACATTAATTTGTAAGAGCACCAAAGAGCCGCTTCTGTCTTACCCATTCCCATAGGCGCTTCGATCACATAAAGCCCCGGTTCTGAAATAAAATCGCCTGCCTTCGCTTGAAGATCGTTCGGGATAAACGGCTGATTCTCTTTATTTTTAAAGATATCGCCAAAAGAAAGGTTTTGACGCACTTTAATACCATCAAATCCTATTGCCTTAAATGCGGTTACGGCTATATTGGCGCTTTCATTTGGCGTTGTCTCAATTTCAGGATAAAAATAATCTTCATCCGAACCAATCCAGTCCGCCACTGAAACAAGCCCGGCAAGCCACCATGCAAGCGGCCAAGAATTATCAATCTGAAAATCAGGCAAATTAATCGAACCAAGAAAATCATCGATTGTTTTTTCGCGCCTCTTTGCCCATTCATCATCAGGCTTACATCCTTTTGGGATTATTCCTAGTTTATGAAAACGGCCATGATGCGCGCCAACAAGCGCTCCCCAAAGCTCGGCAGATGCAGTTTGCATCTTGCCTTTTTGTAATATAGTTTGTATTGTATGTTGTGTAACCTTGGAATGGTCCGATTCATATGTTGCGTCCCAAGCATAATTTTTAGCGATATTAATAAGATTATTCTGTTGCAGCCATCCCAAACATTTTGATTGGAATCCCGGAGAAATTTTACCAATATCGTGCAAACCTGCAAAATATGAAAAAATATTCCGCTCAACCTGCTGCAATTGAAGAAAAGAGGCCTTCCCTTCCAATAAAATATCAGCAACCGCCCTGACATCACACATATGGGAAAGCACAGATTTCCCGGGTTTTCCTTCTGCAGTAGTCTTCGCCCAAAAATATTCTGACATTTATAGTTTTTTCCTATTCTTTAATTTTTCGATTTTTTCGTCTCTGAATAATTATCCACTTCAACAAACTCAAAACTATTCATTAAAAACCATTCTAAGGGATCCAGCAATTCCTTGCATAACGGACACACATAATCAATATTGCCGATTTGAATCGCGTTTTTGTAATCATGCCGGCATACTGCAGTTTCCTTGCCGGGATTGCATGCTTTTCGGACTTTAAAAACCGTTTTTTGTTTTCTCATAACAAAAATTAAAACCTGTTTTTTCCTTCACGGGACTGCGACCTCGTTTTGTAAAGCCGTTCTGTGAATCCGCCCTCATTCAGGAACGCCTTATCCAGCGCGCGCAACTGTTGGTCAAGCAGATAATTCGTCTGGTGAATCAAGCAAATTACAGTGTTTGCCGCAACTTCCGGCGAACTTTCTTCAATATAGCTCTCGGCGATATTCTGCTTGCCGCTTCGCGCCGCCTGAACCATCTGGTCATGCGTACGGGAACGGCGGTCTATAAACAGGTCACAGAATTTTACCGTAGCGTCATAAACCATCTCAGACATCTGGTAAGACTTGAGATCGCGGTAGCCGCCGTGGGGCGGGATTAGTTGGGGGTGTTCTTTTGGATTAGACATTTAAATTCCTTCAATAATAACCGGATAATCGCTGAAAAACACTTTCATGCTTATACCTTATATTATACCATGCCTCTGTGATAGACGATTACAGATTCAAAGATTCTAAGATTCAAAGATTTTAGGAGTTTAAGATTCCAAGATTCCTTGATTGGGAAGTTGGTCTTTTACAAAACTATTATTACTATAACAATATTGCCGGCTGAATGCAATGAAAAACATGATTTTTAGCACTGCCTCATTTCTTTTTAGAACCAAATTGCTGTTGTTCCCAATGAGCACGGTCGTTTTCAATCAAATGCTGAATTTCCTCCGGTTTGGGAAGCGCAATCATGTAACGCGATACAAAAAGCCGGCGGTTCATTCCACCGACAGCGTATTCCACTTTCGTCTGGTTCTTGTCCGTGCATAGTATTAACCCGACAGGAGAGCTGTCCTCCTTTGCCATTATACGGTCTTTCCAGTAGTTGAGATAAAAATTCATCTGGCCGGCATCGCCGTGTTGAAATGCCCTGATCTTCAGGTCAATAAGCAGATGGCAACGAAGAACGCGATGATAAAAAACAAGGTCTATGTAATCGTGCTCTTTACCAACCGTAATCCTCTTCTGCCTGGCTTCAAAGCAGAAACCATTTCCCAATTCAAGCAAGAATGCCTGCAAATGATTAAGAAGCGCGGTTTCAAGCGTTGATTCGTGATAAAGCGGATTCTCAGGCAATCCGGTAAACTCAAGCACATACGGGTCGCGGATAATATCCGCGATAGTCTGAGGCGCTTCAGATGCCTGTTTTCTGCCCGCTTCAATCACGGCTTTTTTGTTTGAAGAAAGCCCTGTTCTTTCATAAAGCAATGAACCAATCTGGCGTTGAAGCTGGCGGACTGACCAATTGCCTCTCAAACACTCGTTCTCATAAAATGCCTTTTTCCAGGGTTCTTCTAATCGAATAAACTCAATAAAATGCGTCCACGAAAAATTAAAAAGCGTTTCTACTGAAAGTGGTTTTGGCACCTTTTCTTCTTTTGCAGAATGATTTTTCATTGGGATATCAGATTCGCCAATCGCTGATTGGCGAATCGCCGAATTACTGCCCAACATTCTGAATTCGCCAATCACCAGTTGGCGAAATTGAGGATATATCTTATAAAACTGCCGGCAATTCTTAAGCATGCTTACGCCAAGTCCGTTTATTCCGCGTATACGCAAATCGTGCGACAGATTGTCAAGCAAACCGGCTCCATATTCTGCGCGGTCTTTTCCGTTTTGTTCAAATTCTATCAGATAAAATCCGATTAGCCAGTTGCGCAAAACAAGATGACGATTAACGGCGCTTGCCGCACCGGCCTGGGCCTGCTGATGAACTTTGGCAATAGTGTTTATCAATACAGAATAATTCATTTTTTCAGGTTTCATTGCCGCATCTCCATTCGTTCGGATAATCGCTGAAAAACACTTCCATACCTATACCTTATATTATACCATGTCCCTGTGACAGGAGAGGACACACGAATTTTTAGCATGCGCTAAAAATTCGTAGCAGTATTTAGTAGTTAGTACTGAGTACTTAGGGGTTCGGCGGCTGCGCGGGGACTCCGTACTAATTACTAACTACTCACACTAACTACCTCCAGACGATTACAGATTAAAAGATTCCAAGATTGGGAAGTTGATCTTTTACAAAACTATTATTTTCATTACTATAACAATATTGCCGGCCGAATGCAATGAAAAATATGAAAATCTTTTACCGCCTTATTGAAGGCGGGTTTAGCCGCAACAAAGAGACTTTAATGAGACTATGACGCATTTTAAACAGGGACTTGACGAGACTTGAAAGAGACACGAAACGACGACGACATGACGCCGCGCTTTACATCGGATACGACAGGATTGGCAGGATAACGACGACGATACGAAACTACAGAACACACTGAATACGACGAAGAATGATAGGTGATAGACATGAGGTCTCCGTCACATATCCTAAATCGCACATCTTAAATCTTAATTCGTTTTCCCTTCTTCTTCCTTCGTTTTAAACAGGGACTTGATGAGACTTGGACGAGAGACGCAAACGACGACAAACTACGACGAATTTCCAAAACCGGAAGATCGTGCCTCAATTTCTTTAATGAGCCAGTGATTGGCCGCTGTCCACCGATCACTTCGTAACGGTATTCTTCAGTACCTGTTCCTTCAACGCCGGCAGTTTGCGCAGGAACAGCAATGCCCCTATAACGCAAAACGCGCCGCCGAACATCAGGGTATTCGGCGCCCCTATGGTGCCTGCAAGCACCCCGGCTATAAGGCTCCCGAACGGCGCCATGCCCATGAACGCCATCGTGTAAAACGCCATTACCCTGCCGCGTTTGTCGTCGTCAACCATCGTCTGCAGGGCCGTATTGCTTCCGGCCATCTCCACCATCATTCCGAATCCGGTGACGAACATCAGCGCCAGCGAAAGCGGGTATATCTCGCAATGCGAGAACGCTATCAATCCCAAACCGAACAACCCCGCGGCAAAGGGTATCTTTCTGCCGAGTCCGAGCACGGTCTTGCGTGACGCCAGATATACCGCCCCGGCCAAAGCCCCGCCGCCCGCCGCTCCCATCAGAAACCCAAGCGTGTGCGGCCCGCCATGAAAAACATCCTTGGCAAATACCGGCATCAACATATGATACGGCATTCCCATCAGGCTGACCAGGCCAAGGAGCAATATTACCGACCTTATCGGCGCAAAGCCGAACGCGTAAATAACGCCTTCTTTTAAATCATGCAGGATATTCTTTCTAACCGCGGGTTTTTCAATCGGGCAAATCTCCATCGCCATTAACGCCCAGATAACCCCTATGTAACTCAGGCCGTTTATTAAAAAACACAGGCCTTCTCCCACTGCCGCTATGAGTACGCCGGCTATGGAAGGACCCAACAAGCGCGCGCCATTGACCATTGAGGAATTCAAGGCTATGGCGTTGCCTAAGTCGTCTCGGCACTCTATCATCTCCACCACAAACGACTGCCTCGCGGGTATGTCAAAGGCATTGATTATTCCCAATACAATGCTTAAAGATACAATTTGCCACACCTGTACAGTATTGGTCATTACCAGAAGCGCCAGGCACAGCGCCTGGGCCATGGCAAGGATCTGGGTAATGATAAGGATTCTTCGTTTGTTCCAGCGGTCCGCAAGCACGCCGGCAATGGGCGCGAAGAGAAACGTAGGGATTTGGCCCGTAAAGCCGACTATGCCGAGCAGGAAGACGGAATTGGTCAGCCGGTACACAAGCCAGCTCATGGCTATTTTCTGCATCCACGTGCCTATGAGCGAAACGCTCTGGCCGCCGAAAAAAAGGCGATAGTTTTTGTATCGCAGGGCGCGGAAGAGGTTCATATGATTACAGATTCTAAGATTAAAAGATTCTAAGATTCTAAGATTACGGACGCCGCGATTGTTGATTTTAAGATTACGAAAACGCGTTGCAATCGGAATATTATATCAAACCATGGAAAATCCGCAACCAAAAACGAGCCACTCCTTCCAGGATCCCTTACAATAATACTATATTAAGGAAATGGGAGAAGACGCGAAGTCACGAAGAACAACCACGCCGATTAGCCACAGTCCTTCGGTTCCCTCCCTTCGTTGCCTCAGGATTGCGACAGGATAAAAGAATACAGAGGGCACGGAGCGTAAAACGATTTTTAAGAGCGTACGTAAACGCAAGCGTCGAAAATACCTCCTGTCGTTTCGTCGTCGTATCTCTTTAGAGTCTCGTTAAGTCCCCGCTCTTTACGAAGGTTGAAAAATGAAAAATGAAGAATGAAGGACGAAACGAAAGAATGGTAGAATGGCAGAATGATAGAATTTTTTCAAGCTAATACTCTATCATTCTCTCACTCTATCACTCTCGCAGTGTGTCCTCTGTGCGCTCTGTGGCGAAATTCGTGTTGTCGTTTTATCGCTAAATCTTCTGCGCCTGCCTTTGTCGAAGCGGCTCCGTGCTTACGCACCGAAGCCCGCCTTCGCGCACCTGCGTGTCAAAGCACTTTGGTGCGTAGGCACGAAGCCCGCTCTCGCCTTCGCGTAGCCGCTTCGGCGGAGCAAGGTCGGCGGGCGTAGGAAGGTGCTTCAGCACGCAGGTGCGTGCAGGCAGGTAAAATACGCAGAAGTTGAGGACTTAGACTATAAAGCATCTAAGCCGCACCTGTGCGCCGAAGCACGCTCCGGTGCGCAGGCGCAACCAAATCAGAAATCAGGGATACTTGATTGCTATTTAGCCGTACTTAGCGCGCTTAACGGCTTTTGCGGTCAAAACGTCGTTCGTTCTAACGGCAACGATTTAACCGCAAAGCGCGCAAAGTACGCTAAGACGATACGAATATCCGTCGTCTTTGCGTTCTTTGCGAACTTTGCGGTTTATTTCGGTCGTCATACATCCGAACCGACGACGAACGTAATAAGCCGCAGAGGACGTTAAGAGCGCCAAGTGACGCGACGAAAGTATTATGGTTTGAAACTTCTGCGCAAAATACCTGCCTTCGCGAAGCCGATGCTTCGCTTCGGCGGAGGCAGGCACGGAAGTTGCGTAATTAGACCATAAAGCAGCTAAGCCGCAACCAAGACCACGAAATACGATAATTAACCACTGAACACACTGAAAACGTATATTTAGCGTCTCTCCCCCCTCCCTTTGATGGGAGGGGGCAAGGGGGAGGGTGATAATGAGTTTTCACCCCCACCCTGTCCCTCCCCCATCTTAGGGGGAGGGGATTGCATTTTAATGATATAATATATTACGATTCAGTGAGTTCAGTGCTTTCGGTGGTTAATTTCC
>JACRIJ010000037.1 GCA_016220095.1 Planctomycetota bacterium
AGCATAATATACTTGGCATTCATAGCCAGCGCTAAGGTAGCCGCAACCTTTAGGTTGCGCTGTAATACTGGATTCTAAGCGCAGGCTAAAGCCTGCGGCTACCTTCAAATGTCAAGTATATTATGCTCTCCGTAGTAAGAGGGGATAAAAGAGGTGTGTTACATTGTATGTTTAATTTTTCGGAGAAATAATATGTATTTAATTGACGGTTACAACCTTTTGTTCGTCCACTTCGGGATGGAAGCGGATAAAAAATCCGCAAATATGGAAGCATTGCGTTCCAAGCTCGTTTACCAGATCCGCGGTTTCCAGCTGTCTAAAAAAGGCGGCCGGTATGTCATTGTTTTTGATGGCACCAAAATATCCTCTTTCCTGCCTAATCCCGTTACACCACATTCTCCCGGCCATGAAAGGGTGCAAGTCATATATTCCAACGGCTCAGCGGACGATTTTATCAAAAGCTATGTTGAAAAATCCGCGAATCCAAAGGAGATAATCGTCGTTACATCAGATAATGAAATAATCAACAGCGTAAGCAAAAGGGTAAAATACGTCGTTTCGTCGGATGAATTTGCGAAATTGCTCGCAGACCTCTTCGCGAAACGCAAGGCGTCCAGAGACCCCAAGACATCCGAAAGAAGATATTTTTCCCTTTCGCCCGCGGAAGTGGAAAAATGGAAGAAGGTATTCGGAGTGGATAAGGATACATTCGAAATATGAAGTATGAAAAATGAAAAATGAAGGACGATACGAAAAGCCAGCAGCGACCCTTCGGTGAATTCAGAGTCTGCGGAATACCGGAGAACTACGAACGGAACCACAGTCTTTCGTAAACTCAACGACTTTACGGAAAGTCGTCGTTAAGGCTGATAAAAAGCATGCGTTCTTCGTGTCCAGTTGTTAGAAAATCGTTCGTTTAATCCGCTGTTTAAAAACGTTCATCAATATGTCTAAACACGCGATTTTGTTGATTCTGCTTATTGCGTTATCGTGCGCCAATTCCTGCACCGCTATTCTGGCCGTTCCTCCGGATACGGATTCCGGGATAGACCCTATCCTCAATTCGCCCCGGAATCCCTTTGCCATCCATCCCAATGATTACCTTTCAGAACGCAATTTTTCGTCCTTGCTTGTTGAAGTTGATTATATTTCAGGATGCGTTCCTTCGGAATCGGCGCTCTTCGGGCTTAAACAGATTCTTGAAAAATACTGTGCGAAACCGGATGGGATCAGGGTTGCACTGAATGACGAAATTCCCTTGCCTGATTCCTGGGCAGGGACTGAAGATGAAATAACCGCTCTGTCCGAAAAATATAAAAATCTGCCTGTACAGACCGGGACGGCGCGCGCATATATAATATATGTTCCCGATATCAAGTTTGCGCAGAGCAAATGGGGCGAATTATGGGGATATTCCTGTCCGGAGCGCGGTTTTATCTGCATTTCAAGCAACAGGATACAATCCTCGGCCTTCATGTACATGACAGCGGAAAAAATAGAAAAGCGCGTTCTGGTGCATGAATTCGGGCACCTGTTGGGCCTGATATCAAATCCGTTTCATCAAACCATGGCGGACCATTGCGTAAATCCGGATTGCGTTATGTGCAAGGATTTTGACCGGGTGTTCATGGCGAATTTTGTTGAGATAGTCCTGACAGGCAATACGCCGGATGACTACTGCGAGGAGTGCAGGAAGGATCTGGATAAATATAAGCTGTTAAAGGTTCTGCCTCCATTCTCGCATTAACCGCAGGATCACCACGGTTCGCAGCAATCGCAGTATCGTTGCGACTCGCAGGAAACGTAAAATGTCATTTCCCTTAGCCACTCAATTCTTCTTGCTGACAAACGTCCCCCCGTTGTCTTCAGCCAATTTTTTCAGGAATGCCTCTTCCGTATCCTGGCCGAGGGCTATCGTAAATATCGCTATCTTGCTCAGCTTGTTCCATTCTCTGACCTTTTCAAGTATTTTATTGGTATCCTGTATTTGGCCGAGTGTAGGTTTGCCGTCCGTGAGAAAGTAAATCGCATCAACGCCGAGCGCGTAATTCTTGTCCGCAGCACCGACGCCGGCCATATTAAACGCCATTTCCAGGGCGTCATATATATTGGTCTTGCCTTTTAATTTCAATTTGTCAATGTAATCCGCGGCGGATTTTTTCATCTTTGAATTTGCCGGCGCGAGGTCCTTGTCCCACCTTTCAACGTTGTCACTGTATGAGATAATATTGAATCTGACGTCATCCGCGAGGGAATTAATGACTTTCATGAGTTCCTGTTTGGCGATGTTTAATTTCGCGTTAGCCGCAAGCGCGCTTCCGTCCGCGCCCGGGGGCATCTTTCCCGCCTCGGAATCGGTTATGAGAAACGACATGCTCATGGAGATGTCAATCAGGAATATCGGCCTTTTCGCGGTTACATTCAACCCGTAGTAGGTGGTTTTGGCTTCCTTGACGAGCGGCGTGTTTTTAGGCGCGTCATTTCTGTTTATGGCGGTTTGGAGGTCGGCCTTGTTTTTCTCATACCAATCCTTCCATAAGGGGGGATTGTCGCCGAAGTTATTTTTGGTCAGAAGTCCGAGTGCGCTGACGATTTCATCTTTAACCCTGCCTGATTCCTTCTGGAGCGCGTCCACGAGCGGGCCTACGGCGTCAAGCGAACCCATGAAACCCAGCGCCTCAGCCGCGGTGTATTTCACCTGCCAGGTCTTCTCTGAAAGCAGTGCGATAAGTTTGGGCACTGCGGGCATGTATTTGTTTTCGCCGAGTGACGTTGCCGCGGAAATCTTTATCGCGTCACTGCTGTCATTTAGCAGTTTTAGAAGGGCCTCGTTTGCGGGGTCGGACGACTTCCTTGCCGCGACTTCAAGCAACGCCAATTTTGTATTTGTGTTGGATGTTTTGACCATGGAATCCAGCAGGATGGAAATTGCCTCAATGTCAGTAACCTTTTTGAGTGTTTCAATGGCAGCGCTTTTGACGGATTCTTCGGCTTCTATCTGCGGAATCAATTCCGCGGCCTTTTCCGATATCTTGCTGTCAATTACCTTGTCCTTGCCGGATTCAAGTATTTTTTCCTTGTCCCGCAAAAGGCCCTGTATCTTGTCGCAAGCCTTGCCGAGTGCGTCAATTATAAGAACTACAGCCTCTTTCCTGTCCGCGGAAGCGATGGTATTAAGCGCCAGGATGCGGTCAGGGGCGTTTTTAGACGTGATGTTCTTTTTGAAGGTTGCCTCCATTTCCTTCCATGAGGCGTCGTCAACTTTGGCATAGCCGTAAGTAAGGCAAAACAGGCAGAAAACCAATCCTGCAACCGGTTTCAATCCGTATTTTAAATTATTCATAAGTCATACCCTCCGAAAATTGTTTATTAATGAGTATTATATATTTTGCAATATAGTATGTCAAATAAAATATTACGTCATGGGTATCGTCTCAGTCGAGGTGGGTTTTTGCTGGTTTTTCGATAACGCTGAACACGGACGATACACCCTTGGATCCACTCTTTTTAGAGGGGACATATACGAAATTCCCCTCTATTAAGAGCCCGCCTTCGCGCACCTGCGTGCCAAAGCACTACGGTGCGTAAGCACGAAGCCGATGCTTCGTTTCGGCGAAGGCAGGCACTTCGGTGCGCAGGCACAGATACGCACAGATTAGGACGAAGGAGGAAAAATGAAAAATGCAGAATGAAGGACTGTTGGGATTTAATGACTGGATGATTTGCGACTTGATGATTGACGACGGACGCGTAATCGTAAACCAAAGAAATCGTCGTGTCTCGATAAAGTCTCGTAGAGTCCCTGTTAAAAAACGTCCGGAGCTCGTGTTTGCCGTTCATTGAGGCCTTTCTATCCGCATCGTTTTAATCTTGACTAATGTTTTCTGAAATGCTACTCTTTCCGCATGTAAACAATATGATATGGATCTCGCCATTCTTGTTTCAATGTTAGCCGTGGCGTCAACAAGAGAATCGTGTCTCTTATAAGTCTCCTTGAGTCTCTGTTCAACTTAGTTCGTCGTACGGATTTTGGGTAACGGACTCCGGATGTCGGATAAGCTTTCAGGATAAGCCTTTGTGGTAAAGCAATTTTTTTAGAGGGTTAGTACTGTGAAAAATAAAAAAGCCGACCCCGAACGGGGCAAACAATTTGTCAGGCAGTGGACGGTTTTGCGCCAATTGGAGGCGTTGAAATACGGCATAACCGCCGAAGAGCTCGGCAGTGAACTCGGTTACAGCAAACGCACTATTTACAGGGACCTTCAGGTGCTGAAGGACGCCGGTTTCCCGCTGGAAAATGAAAAAATAGAAGGCCGCATTAAATGGCGCCTTGGCATGGGCTATAAAACTTTTAACGTACCGCTTACCTATACGGAACTCATGGCCTTGTGTTTCAGCAAGAACCTCCTTGCCGCGCTGGACGGCACTTTGCTGAAAACCGGCGTTGATTCCGCCATGGAAAAAATTACCAATTCCCTGCCCGAAGAAACCGCGGATTTCGTCTTTGAAACCGAACAAACACTCGTTCCTAAAATAAACCCTTGCAGGAATTATAAAGGCAGTGTTGATGTCATGGATAATCTATTAAATGCGGCAAGGCGTAAGAATAAATGCCGCATAACATATCGCGCCGAAGGCCATAAGAGGCCGGATGATAAATTTCATCCCTATGCCCTGACGTATCATAACGGGCAGATGTATTGCGTGGGATTCAGCGAACTTCGCAACGCAGTGCGCACCTTCAGCCTTCATCATATAAAGAAAGTAAACGAATTAGGGGAGAAATTTGCAATGGAAAAGGGCAGGGATGGCGCGGATTTTAACGTTAACGAGTATCTTGATGAAAGTTTTGGCATATGGCATGAAGGCACTGTGGAAGACGTGGCGCTAAGGTTTTCAAAGGAGTACGCCGGATGGATACAGGAAAGAGCCTGGCATCCGACGCAGAAATTCAGGAACCTCCCCAACGGTGAGCTGGAGATGACCATGCACGTCTCGGGCATGAACGATATTATAAGATGGCTCCTGCCTATGGGCGATAACGCCAGGGTATTAAAACCCAAAAAGCTGGCCGATGAAATAGTCGGCATCAGTAAAAATATCGTCAAATCTTATGAGCGATAAAGGTAAGCACTATATTAACTCCCCCTCTATCAAGGGGGGGGCGGATAGGTCGTGTCTCGTTTAAGTCTCGTCAAGTCCCTGTTTATATGAAGTATGAAGAATGAAAAATGAATAATGAAGGACGGGACGGAGTCCCGAGTCTTAAGTCCGGAGTCCGTCGTTTCGTTCGTTAACAGTCTCTTTAAAGCCTCACAAAGTTCCTGTTAGACTTCGTCGTCGTTTTGTCGTTACGACATTCATTTGTCTAATCGTTAATCAGTTCAATCCGTTTAATCTGTTGTAATAAATTGTCGTCGTTTCACTGTTAAAACTAAGGAGGCAGAAGGAAAAACGCAGAAGGAAGACGGCATCTGCGCTCTGAAATCCTTTGGTCTTAGAATCTTTCAAAACTGTTTAAGCTGGTTCAACATGGTTCATGCTTCAAGATGTTTCAAATCCTTAAATTCTGCAATCTTTCAATCCGTAATCGTCTCGTCGTAATCTTAAACTCTTAGAATCTTTAAATCTGTAATCGTCTTGTGTCCTCTCCTGTCACACCACTTCCGTATAATATAATATGAAGTGATGAATCTAATGTGTATCTTCGCGACTTCGTGCCTTCGTGGCAAATAATCGTTTATATTGGAGTAGTTTTTATGATAAATATCATTGCTAAAATCGTTTACCGAATACGTTACAGGTACTGCATGATGCGATTTGCGAGGAACTTACGCGTTCTTCTCAACCGGGTAAACGAGATAGAGCAGAATGCGGATTGGATGACCAGGGTTGGCATAAGAAATGCGAAGGAAGAACTGTTGAAGGACGTAGAAAACGCGCGGACGAGAGAAGAACTCAGCGCGGCCTTTGCCGGATTTGACGCCCGGATGGACGAGATAGTTGCGCTTTCTGGAAGGGCGCCCGCATACAATTGATTCTGCGGGCTGGGACCCGGGATCCGGGATCCGAGACCCGGTGACCGGGACCCGGCGCCCGGAACCCGGACGACGTCCTTCCTTCTGCATTTTTCATTTTTCCTTCTTATAGCGAAGAAGGCAGAAGGAAACAGGAAGAAGGCAGGATTACATTCCGTCCGTCCTTCATTCTGCATTATTCATTTTTCATTTTTATCGTTAAGCATTTTTCTGACGAATTCAATCGCTTCTTCCTTGCTCTTCAGCGCGCCTTCCAATTGCGCGTCCTCCGCGGCTCTCAGGAGGTCTGTAAATGCCGGCCCCGGCTCTAATCCCATCTCCAACAGGTCCTGGCCGCGCAGGAACGGCTTTGGCTTCAATTCGGCCTCGTGAAATTCGCGCTTCTTCTGCTCGCAGTAATCCAATTCCTCCATGCCCGCGCCCATGGCCTTCTTGTCCGCTCTGCAGAGCTGTGCGAGTTCTTCAAAGTATTCCTCTCTCAACAGGCGCTTCAGCGTGCTCTGGCGCATCTTTGTCACGTCCTTGAATATCATGTGCTTGCTTATCAGCCATTTGACCTTTTCTATGTCGTCCCTGGACATCTTCAGCCGCCTGCAGACCTTCTCGGCTATGCGCTCGCCATAAAATTCATGTTCGTTAAATCTTATGCGGTCTGTTATCATGAACGTGTCCGGCTTGCCCGCGTCATGCAGAAGCACCGATAACGCGAGTATAAAATCCGGTTTTTCAAGCGAATCTAATGCTATCAATGTGTGCTCGTAAACGTCGCCTTCAGGATGGAATTCCGGCGGCTGTTGCACGCCTTTCATTTTGGATACCTCGGGCAATACGTGCTTAAGGAGCCCGAATTCGTCCATCATCCGTATTCCTTTCCCACGGTTATTGCTGGTGAGTATTTTTTCTATTTCAATCCTTATGCGCTCCCAGCTTACTGAAGTGATTTTGTCCGCCATCTGCTTTATCGCGCTGATGATGGCATGGTCCACCCTGAATCCAAGCTGGCAGGCAAATCTTATCGCACGGAGCATCCTGAGGCGGTCTTCAGTGAAGCGGCTTACAGGGGCGCCTATGCACCGGATTATGCCTTTCTTTAGGTCTTCGCGGCCGCCTACGAGGTCAATGATTTCTCCCTTAACAGGGTCTTCCATCATGCCGTTTATGGTGAAATCCCTGCGTTCTACGTCGGTTTTCAGGTCTGAAAATGTCACGGAATCCGGATGCCTGCCGTCCGTGTAATGCCCGTCCGCGCGGAAGGTGGCTACTTCCACCTCAATGCCGTTTTTCAGGACTATAATGACGCCGAATGCCTTGCCGACCGCTATGGTTTTTGGGAACATTTTCTCTATTACGTCCGGCACCGCGTTGGTTGCGACGTCGTAATCGTCCGGCTCCTTGCCGAGCATTTTGTCTCTTACGCACCCGCCGGCAAAATAGGCCTCAAAACCGGCAGTTTGAAGCCGGGTGACGATTTCTGCGGCCGTTGTATATTTGTCGGAACACATCGTAATGCAATATCCAAATAATGATTTTCGTTATGACACATCTTTCGTTTTAGGATGTATTTATATAACATAACGGCAGTAATAATTCAAATATTTGGATTTACTTTTCGTTAATAAGTATTATCCCGCTCTTGATGGTATAGCGCATGCCTGTAAATTCAAGAATGAATTCCAATGCTGTCTTAACGCTCGTATTCATGTGAAAGCCGGGAATCTGGGCATCGCCGGGAATCTGAATAATCTCGCCGTCATAATTGCCAGAGTCAAACACAATATTCAATTTTGAATTCAGCCTGATAAATTCTATCGCCTCATTTAATGGTATTGTTTCGTCAAATGAAACACTGATTTTTGAGGTATTCAGCAAATTTTCCGTTGCTTTGTTCATTTCCTTTTCGTGCGCCGGATCCATTTCCTGCTCTTTAATAATGGATATTGTGTCTTGACGTGCAAAAAAAACGACCCCGTGTTTGATGGTATAAGTCAGATCAAAAACCTCTGCAATTACGTTAAGGCAGTCCCTCAGGCAAACATCCGAGACCTTGAATCTAACCATGCCCTCCTGCTGTACGTCAGGCTCTACAAGCAGTATGACCTGGTTCTGTTTGCGCTGGGTGGCGGGATCCTGCACCGACAGGAATTCCTGGATAAAATACAGGATTTGTTCAAGAGTTGCGGCCTCAAAATCCATGCTTACTTTCAGTTCGCCGAGAAGTTTCCTTGTTTTCTTGTTTTCCGGCGGTTCGTTTGTTAGAGCGTTTTCTTTTAACTGCGCGGAGGTTTTATTGATTATTTCATCAATCATTGCCGGATTCATGTCAAGACGCTTTTCTGCCTGCCACGCGTCCTTATATGTTTCCCCCGGTTTCCATGCGTCCGGATATTTCAGGTTGCCGAGGTTTGTCGAGTAAATCATGCCCGTATTATCCACTATGAATGTCTTATTCCCGGACCGTTCCGGATACGCGGCAATGGCGAATTCGTTATCGCCTCTGATTGACCTGAAATAATAACCTGTAAAAGGTTTGGCCTTGTCGCCGAGACTGCCCTGGTCTGCAGAGGCTATCAATTCGCCTTCAACTCCGCTATAAGATGTACCGCTGACTTTTGAATTGAACATCGCCTCTTTAAGCCCTTTTGTTTCAACCAGTGATTTTACGGAATCAGGATAATTTTGTTCTATATACCTGCCTTCTGAATCCTTCTGCCAAAACAACTCCCGCGCGCGATAGTACACTGTCTGCGCTGTGGCTAATTTTTGCAGGGTTTCCTGGATTTGCTGTTCATTGCGCTGGGCATCTATCAATTCAGGTATTGCTATAGGCGCCAGCATAGCCGGTACGATTATTGGAATCGTGATGAAAAGCAAAAAGAACCCGAGTCCGGCGGAAACAACAATGCTGGCGATAGCCAGGCCGGTTCCTTTCAGTGCGCCGTTTGAGCGGTTTATCCTGCGGAATGCCATTATTCCCAGGATAAATCCAATCAACTGCGTTACTATCAGCGGTACAAAAGAACACACTAAACCGGCAATAGATAAGGCGCTGTATTTTGGTTCCCGCGCGGGCGCGGCGTAATCGGCATATTCGGCGGATTGCGGCGCGTTTTCGGATATTATACTGCTTACGGCCTCGCCTACGTGGCTTGCGTGCTGATAGCGTTTTTCCGGGTCCTTTTCAAGCGTTCTCAGGACCACGTCATCCAGGCGCACGTCAATCTGCACCTTTCTGCTTGGGAGTTCAAATTTTCCTATCGGCAGTTCGCCCGTGAGCATTTCATAGAATACCACTCCCAGCGAATAGATGTCCGCGCGGTGATCAACGTCTTTTGCTTTTGTCCTTTGTTCCGGGGCCATGTATTCAAAAGTTCCCATGACTTCCTGTGTCCTTGTTACAGGGTCAATCCTGACGTCGCCTTTGACAATGCGCGCCAGTCCGAAGTCCGCTATCTTGACACGGCCTTTTTTGTCAATAATGATGTTTTCAGGTTTAATATCGCGGTGGACTACGCCTTCGGAATGCGCGTATTCCAGTGCGTCGCACAACTGCGGTACGAGAGCGAGAGCTTCCAGAGACTGCAGTTTCTTGTCCGCTATAAGGTCGCGCAGGACGACGCCTTCAACGAATTCCATGACGAAATAGAAGTGCCCGTCAGCCTGCCCCATATCGTAGATTGTAACGATATTCGGGTGCGACAGCCGCGCGAGCGCCTTGGCCTCGCGGTTAAACCGTTTCAGGAACTCTGTATCCTGCGACAGTACGGATGGGAGTATTTTTACGGCCACATAACGGTCCAGGGACTGATGATATGCCTTGTAAACCGTGCCCATGCCGCCCCTGCCTATCATGCCGGTAATCTTGTAGGCGCCGATAACGGAATTTTCCGGAAGCACCGGTTCGTTGGCAAGCAGGCCGGCCTTGTCCTGCGAATCCATGCCGGCATTTGAAGAGGCCATAGCGAATTCCGCCAAGCATTTCGGGCATACGGCGTCTTTTGCCTCGCCGCTGTCGGAAAAGAATTCTTTTCCGCATTTTTTGCATATAGTTTGTTTATTCATAAGTTTTTTCTCCTTCAGTCCTATTAGACGGAAGACCTGCAAATCGTCTCAAAAAATCTATGACAATGCGTTAAATAGTTCGTCTAATTCGCCTTTTACGTCATTGGCATCGCTTACGCATTTCATGATTTCCGCTTCAATTAATTCCTTGTACCTGCGCCGCACGCGGTGGAGGCAGTTGCGCACGTCGGTTTCGGAGGTGCTGAATTTTCGCGCCAGCGCCCCGTATGTATGCTTATGTTCTTCCTTTTTAGCGGACAGGAACGTTTCAAATATGTCAAGGCGCACCTGCTGTTTCCTGGATGCCAGTTCGGCGCGCAGGTTTTCCATTGCCTTCTCAAGCGTAATCTGCGCCCAAGAGCGCAGGAGTATTTTTTCCGGAGTTTCGCCGCCTGCAGGCTCCAGGGATATTTCAGTTTCAGCGCGGGCAAAATCCAATGACAGTATTATTTTACTGCCGCCGCGTTTTTGGGCGTTTTTGCGTTCAAGCTCTTTTGACAGGAAATGATTCAGCGCCGCGAGCATGAACGTCCTGAACTTCCCCTTCCCGCGTTCAACGGATTTCATGAAGTCTTTTTCAAGGAAAACGGCAAAGAACGATTGTGTGAGGTCTTTGGCGGATTCTATGTCGTACCCCTTGCGCCTGATAAAAAAATAGATCGGTTTCCAATAGGAAGAGACGAGGTATTCCGCCGCGGACCGGTATCCGGGCGATGACCTGTCCTTTGCGCGCAGGATGCTTGTCCAGATTGTTTGCCTGAAGCGGCAGTCATTGCCGCCGGTTTCGGTTTCTTTCATTTTTTCCATTACAGCGTTTTAACGCAAAAATATATTTTTTCGTCCTTGTCTAAGCCGCATTTTTCAACGGCCTTGGGGCCGAGTTCTTTGGGGTAATCAATGACGTTTACTTTAAAACCCGCGGATTCCAGCCGCTCCTTGTAGTCCCATCCGTAGATCCTTACGTGGTCGCTTTGGCCGTAAAATCTAAATCTGTCTTCGGGCGTCTTGTAAGCAGGGTTCTCAAAGGTCTTCGCGGTTTCACGGATAGGCACCTGCAATATTGCCCAGCCGCCGGGCTTCAATACCCGGAATAATTCCTTCATCGCTTTTAGGTCATCTTCAATGTGCTCAAGCACGTGCTGGCATAGTATGGCGTCAAAAAAACCGGTTTCAAATTTTATGTCCAGTATGTCCATTTTGTATTCAGCGAATTTTGAATACAGGTCCGCTGAAAAATATTTTATGTGGCCGTATTTTCGCATCAGACGTATAGTGGAGTATTCCGGGGCGAATTGCAGTACGTTCACCCGCTGTGTTTTGTCATTAAAAAGACTCGTTTTGTTCCTGATAAATAAATGCATCAATCTGTGCCTCGGCATGGTGTCGCATCGCGGACAGCGGCCTTTCGGATGCCATCTGGCGCCTACGATATCCGGAAAAATCGGGTAAAGTATGCCGTCCGGAATGAATTTCCTTAAATAAATGCCACAGGAAGGGCATCTGTGCCTTGTGCCCGCGTAGTAAAGCGAATAAAGCCATTTGTAAACCGGCCTGGCCGCTGAATGCACTCCGGGCGGAATTGATTTTAAGATGAGTGATTTGATGCGCTTAAGCACTATCAGTTTCCTAAACCTATTAAAGCCACAAGGGATTTTATGTCCTTGTCCGTATATTCAAACATCAGGCCGCCGTAAAATTCGCCGTCGTTGAACAGCCGGTTGAGGCCGGCATATACTCTGATATGCTCTTCCCAGAATGCAGTGCTTAATTCAAGCCGCGCCATCGGGCCGTGCACGCGTTCGTTAAGGGATTCGCTGTACAAACTATTGTAAGCGTCGCGTATTTCAAAGGTTGCTGTTGCCGGATGGTCCGCTATGGGCATGATGAAATTGTAATCCAGAGCGCCGCCTATTTTGCCTTCAAGAAGCCCGACACGGAAATTGTACCTGTCATTCAGGACGTCCCAGGCGAGCAGGAGCTCGGGTTTCATGAAAAGCTGGTCTTCATCGCGTTCAACCTGGTTCTCAAACCTAAGGGGGCTGTTGTTGGCTATGTTCATGAAACTTGCGCCGACCTTGAAATATCTGTCTTCATTGGGGAAGATTTTCAAAAACACCTTGCTGATGGATTCATCCGATTCCACGAAGATTTTATATTCCGCGCCCAGGTCCACGCGCATCCTTGCCGCGGGGCCGAGGATTTTATTGGCGGAATCCAGCGTCTCGCCGGCCTTATCGTATAAGGACGATTCATTAATGAATTTTCCGAGGGATCCTTCGCCTTTTTCTATTTTTTCGGAAATCTTTTTAACGGATTCGGAAATGCCCTTGATTTCGGTTACGGTCTGCTTTATCTCAAGAGCCATTTGTTCATCCGACAGGAGCCCGCCTATGACGCCTTTGCCTGATTTGACATTTTCAGCGATTTCCCTGATATCCGCCGCTGTTTTGGCCGCGTCATCGTAGAATTTTGAATCGGTAACCAATTTGCCCAAAGTGCCTTTGCCCTGATTGATATCGGCGATAGTCGTTTGGGCATCGGAAATTGCCTGGCGCATTTCCGCGAGGGTTTTCCGGAGTTCATCGTGGAGCGAGGGATCTTCAATTAATTTGCCCATGGTGCCTTTGGCATCTTTGATATCGTTGGTAATGGCGGAAATGTTCTGCAATATTTGAGCCAGATCATTTTTGCTTTCATCAGCGGCCTTGCCGAGCGCGCTGAAACCCGCGGTTGCCCGGCCTCTAATAGGCAGGGAGAGGTCAACTTTCGGCTTATCCGGCGTTCCGGGTATAATAAGGACGAAACGACCTCCGATAGCGCTGAGTTCTTCGCTTGTGATTTCATAGTTCGCATAAATGTCTATGGATTGGGTTATCTTCAGGGTCGTCCTGATTTTACCCTCATGCAGGGTTATTTCATGCACTGTGCCGAGGTCCATTCCGAGAATCTGCACGGCGTCGCCTGTTTTCAGTCCGCCGGTATTGTCAAAAATGACGTCTATATAATATGACTTTTCAAACAGGGTAATGTCCTTTACTGTCAGGGTGAAGAAGCCTAACAGGAGAAGTCCTGCGAAGAAAAACAGCCCTAACTTGAATTTTTTCGTATCAAAAGTATTAGTCATATTATAACAACAAATCAATTACATCTGAATTCCAAATGGTTGCTTTACATCTTACATCCGTTAAGTATAACATTATGGAAATTTCAGTCAATATTTAACGAAGAAGGAAGAATGAAAAATGGAGAAGGAAGGACGACGTTCGGGTTGCGGGTGCCGGGTCCCGGTCGCCGGATCCCGAATCTCGGATCTCAATTCTCGGCTTTCGAATACGGGCCATGTGCCGGTACTGGCGCATGGCGGGCCACGGGAAACGGGCTACGGGCCCCGGAAAATGGATCACGGTTTCATTCGTTCTGTCTTTTTTATTTTCCTTGTCCCGTCGTCGGAGAATTGGTTCATAGGTCCGGCGGTTTCGCCGAAGACGAATTGGCGCACTATCGGGTTTGTCGGATTCTTGAATTCAGGCGGCGGGCCTATCTGTATTATTCTGCCGTGGTAGAGCATGGCAATCCTGTCAGCTATCCTGAAAGCGCTTTCCATGTCATGCGTTACAACTACGGAAGTAGCCTTAAGTCTTTTATTAGTGTTGACAATAAGGTCGTTTATGGTATTTGCCATGACAGGGTCAAGGCCCGACGTGGGTTCGTCATACAGGATGATTTCGGGATTTCGCGAGATGGCCCTTGCAAGGCCGGCGCGTTTTTTCATTCCGCCGCTGAGTTCAACGGGGTATTTTTCGTATGCTTCAGTCATTTCCACAAGCGCGAGTCTTTCCCTGACTTTTTTGTCAATATCCTCAACGCTCATGGATTTTTCATGTTCTTTCAAGGGAAGGGCGACGTTTTCCGCCACGGTCATGGAATTAAGCAGGGCCCCTGACTGGAAAAGCAATCCGAATTTTTCCCTGATTTTGCTTAAGCCGGTTCCTGTCATGTTTGTCGTATCAACGTTATCTATAATCAGTTTGCCGGAATCGGGTTTAAGCAGGCCTATCATAAGCTTGAGCGTAACGCTTTTGCCGGTGCCACTGCGGCCGATGATGACAAGAATTTCCCCCCGATTGACTTTGAGGTTCATTCCGTCAAGCACCATCGTTTTTCCAAGTTGTTTGGTGACATTGATAAATTCAATCATAATCCTCTAATCTTTAAATCTTAGAATCTTGGAATCTTCCAATCTAATAAAACATCCATGTAATCATATAATCAAAAAGCAGTATAAATACAAAAGATACGACCACGGCGCGCATAGTGGCCTTGCCGACGCCTTCGGCGCCGTTTTCCGCGCGCAGGCCCTGACTGCAGCCAACTATGGAAATTGTTGCTCCGAAAACAAGCGCCTTGACCATGCCGCTGTAGATATCCTTGACGGTAAGCAGTTCTATGGATTTGTCAAGATATGTTGCCATGCTTACGTTCAGCATAGTATTGCTGACAACGCCGCCGCCGAGGATGCCTATGATGTTTGTATAGATGGTAAGGAGCGGGCAGGCGAGGCACATTGCGAGAAAGCGGGGCATTACGAGGAATTTTATCGGCGAAATGGACATGACTTCAAGGGCGTCAATTTCCTCGGAAACCATCATAGTGCCGAGTTCGGCGGCCATGGTTGAACCTACGAGGCCTGCAAGTATGAAACCGGTCATTACAGGACCGAGTTCTCTGCACATGGAAAGCGACACGAGGTAGCCGACGCTGGCTTCCTGTCCCCATCTGGACAGTTCCAGTCCCGATTGGAGCGCGAGCACCATGCCTGTGAAGATTGCCACAAGCATTGTGACCGGGAAACTTCCGAATGTGCAGATGTATATCTGGCGGAGTATTTCAGTACGTTTTTCCCACGCGTATTTCAGGTTCAGGGCGGTTTCCCAAAACAGTGACAGCGTGTAACCTGCGCCGAGTGTCCATCTCTGGAAACGGTCGGTTGTGGAATCCATTAAATTATGCATATAGCCTGTTCTTTAAGATATATTTCAAAACCTTTTCCGGAACCATCTGCCTTGCGGGTTCTTTTCGTTTGATTCGGCGTCGTACGTCCGTAGCCGCTATGTTGATTATTACACCATCAAGGAAGTGTTTTTTCAATGATTTAAGCGTTTCGGAATCAACGAACGGCGCAAGTTTTTCCAGAGGCTTTTCGTGTTCGCCGTGGCGGTTGTAAAATACGAATTGGCATTCCTTGAGGAGCGCGCGGAATTCCTTCCAAAAAGGCAATTCCGGTATATTGTCGGTTCCGCAGAGGAAGTAGAATTTGTTCCTCGCGCCGAGTTCTTTTTTGAAATATTTTATGGTATCTATCGTATAAGACATGCCCCCGCGTTTTAATTCAATGTCCGATACGCGGAATTCAGGGAAACCTTTTATGGCAAGCCTGAGCATATTAAGCCGGTGCCTTGGAGAGGCGAGTTTTTTTATTTTCCTGTGCGGAGGCACTGTCGCGGGCACGAAAATCACCATGTCCAGGCCGATGGCAGTTCTTACCGTTTCGGCTATCAGGAGATGGCCTTTATGCACCGGATTAAATGAACCGCCTAATATTCCGATTTTCATTTTTCATCCTTGTCTGTCAAAGTTAC
This sequence comes from Planctomycetota bacterium, assembly GCA_016220095.1. GTDB lineage: Bacteria > Planctomycetota > MHYJ01 > JACQXL01 > JACRIJ01 > JACRIJ01. The sequence continues at coordinate 15,737 of JACRIJ010000037.1, forward strand.
GAAACCACGAATGCACACTAATGCGCACGAAGTGGTTTCGTAATCATCGTTTCGCCGTTATCCTGTTTATTCATGTGAGTTCGCGTCAACGCAGTATTCTCTGTGTCCTCTGTGAGCTCTGTGGCAAAATCGTCCATAGTTTACAGGGTTCGCAGAAGATCAAAAAATTCCGGGAAGCTTTTTACGACGCATTTTTCGTCGTCAATGGTTATGCCTTTCGCGGCCGTTCCAAGCACGGCAAAACTCATGGCCATCCTGTGGTCGTCGTACGTGCGGACAGTTCCGGGCAAAGGACTGGACGGCCGGATGCTGATATAATCCCTGCCGCTGTCAATTTTTACGCCGAGTTTTTTCATTTCTCCGGTTATCGCGGCAATACGGTCGGTTTCCTTGTAGCGCAGATTGGCAATATTGGTTATGCGCGTGGCGGAACTTGCAAAGGGCGCGATTGCCGCAAGGGTCGGTACGGAATCGGGCATTGTATTCATGTCAACTTCCACGCCTTTGAGCTTTTCCGGTCCGGCGCATTCAATAAAATTACTGCCGTATTTAATGTTACAACCCATCTTTTCAAGCACGCCGATGAAACCGCATTCTGCCTGTTTTGAATTTCTGTTGATATTTTTGACCCTGATGCGGCCTTTTGATGCCGCGGCCATGGCAAAAAAATAATTCGCACTGCCTGCGTCGGGTTCTACGGTGTAAGCGCACGGTTTATAGCGTTTTCCGGCCGTAACAGTTATGCAATTGCCGTTCTTTTGCGTTTTTACGCCGAATTTTTCCATAACATCCAGAGTCATGAGGATGTACGGCTGGGAGGGTATTTTTTGGGAATAGCTTATTATTGTATCGTTTTCCGCGTATGGCGCGGCAAGGAGTATGGCGGAGATAAATTGACTGCTTTCAGACGCGGCGAAATACGTTTGCCCGCCGTACAGGCCGTGTTTTTTGCCGGACGCGTTTATCCTCACGGGCGGGTAATTTTTCCTTGTACATGAGACGTCGGCGCCGAGCGATTTCAAGGCGCTTACGAGCCTGCCTATGGGGCGATTCAGCATCCTGTCAATGCCTGTCAAGGCAGAGTTTCCGTTGAGCAGACAGCAATACGCCGTAAGGAACCGCATGGCAGTGCCGCAGTTTTGAAGGTTGAGCGCCAGTCGTTCGGGCAATAATATGCCTGACGGGTCTTTGCCGGTAATCTTCAGCAAACGCCTGCGGGAATCGGCTGTTACACGCAATCCGAATTTTCTAAGCGAAGCGCACATAACTTCGGAATCTGAGGAGAATGACGCGTTTTTCAGCGTGCTTGTGCCGGCGGCAAGGGCTGATGCTACAAGCGCCCTGTTGGTAAGGCTTTTGGAGCCCGGAACGGAAATGATCGCGTCAATTCTTTTTTTCGGCTTGAGCAATAGCATTATGTGCGGTTATTTCTTATCTTTGTCTTTCTTCTTTTTCGGGTCTTCAATGGTAAGGGATTTGAGTATCTTATCTATTTCCTTTTCGGTTTTTTCAATTTCACCTGCGCAACCGATTACGGATATTACCCATACATAAGTGCCTTCGGTTTTTGCGATTATTTTCCAGACGTCACAGCCGGCCTTGCCTGCTACGGAGCGTCCGGTGAAGGTGAAGTCATATCCTTTTTTAATGAATTTATATTTTTTGCATTCCTTCGGCTTTTTTTCGTCCTTGATGTCCGTAAAATCCTTTGTGGTCATGGTCTTGTAGATGGATTCGGCGAATTGTTTGAGGCTGGAGATGGCGATTTGGTCGCCGTCCACGTTAAAAACGAGGTCTTCGTTATAGGCGTCAAGGTAGATATCTATCAGCGGGCGCTCTTTATTGGGGCTTGCGGTGGGGCTGGACATTTTTACAAGGCGGGTAACGCCGTATTCGCCTTCTTTGTTGCGGAATTTCCACACGGCATCGTCGGGTTTTTCTATGCTGATGCCGTAGCGGGCGTTTTCAAATTTTTTCATGTCAGCGGCCGGCTGGTTAGCGTCGGGGTCCGCCGCAGGGCCGCCCGGGTCGTGAGGCGGTTTGTCCTGGGCCGGAAGACTGCCGGCCGTATACGAAAATCCTATCGCGAGAAAAATTGCGATGATAGCGGGTATAAAGTATCGTTTCATAATAAAACCTCCAAACATGCCGGATTACAGATTCCAGATACAAGATTACAGATTTATTGTCTGCAGTATACATGTTTTTCCGGCAACAGTCAATAAGTTTTTAAGTTTTTGAAAACGGAAGTTAAAATTGCTTTTGGGAGGAAAATATGATATAATCAACATATAGAAAGGAACTTTTATGGATCAAAATACCGCAAATGAAACCATGAACATAAGGCCTAAATTGTCTTATGTGATATTGTGCGACGCTGTCGGAACGGCGCCGGACGGTAGGAAAACACTGTACGGGCTTTTTACGAAAATTCTCGCGAGGAAATTTCCCCATGTACAGCCTACCCTTGCCATTGTTACAAGATGGAGCTATGGTACGGGCGGCCATGCCATGATGGTGCAAATCACAGATTCGGACAAGAAAGAAATATTCAAAACGCCTACGCCGTTTAATTTCGTCCTGAACGATCCGCTGACAAGCGTGGATATAGTGTTAGGCATACAGAATATGCAGTTTTCCCGGCCGGGTACCTATTGGATACAGGTTTCCATTGACGGCCAGCCACAGGAAGACCTGACACTGTTCGTTGAAAAAATGGAATTGCCCGAGTAACGCCGGGCTTTGTGCGCGGTATGATAAGAATTCTTGCTACAGTAAGTTTGTTCGCATCACTGCTCGTTTACAGCGGTTATTCCATATTATGCATGGTTGACGATGAGCCGCGGAAGCTGTTGGCGATGCTTTCATCTCCGGATGAAAAAATCAGGAAGGAATCCTTGAAACAGCTCCGGGATTACGATTTTTACGCGAAAGACATTTACTTCATACAAAAGGCGATACTCAAGGATTACGCCGACGATAAAGAGGAATGGGGCAGTACGAGAAGCGAATTGTTTGGCCTGCTGAGAAGTTTCGGCAACAGCGATACTGTGGATTTCATAGCGGAAAATTTTTCACGCCTGCCGGTTAATAAGGATATCCGTTCTTCGGCATTGTGCGTTTTATCTGAAATAAATACGGCCGAATCAGTTAATACTCTGCTCAAGATACTTGCGGAACAGCAAGGCGCCGGCGCCATGAACTTCTATACGATTCTTTATCCGTTTTATGAGAAGACAAGCAACGCGAATATCCTTTTCCCCGGCTTGCTCGCGTTTCTTAAGGATAAAGGGTATGATGACGCCATATACGCGCTTTCCATAAGCTATAGGGATAAAAAAATAGTCGACCCGTCCATGTTCGCTTCTTTCAGGCAACAGGCAGTAAATGATTATAACTCAGCCCTTAAAGAGCGTAATAGCAAAAAAAACAGTACCGAAGAACCCTATGTGTACTATGAGCTTGGATATACGATGGAAACGATACTCGATTTTTTGGGGTCTTTTCCGGGCGATAGTCAGGTTCTGGATGTCCTTAATAAATCAATAGAAAAGGACGTAGAACCTGGATTCCGCATGTATTCCGCGTTGTCGCTGATAAGGATGGGAGAGGCGGTTCCGGCTGAAGTATTAAAGGGAATAGCGGCTATGCCCGAATTTCGCATATCTTTATATAATTTACTTGAAAAGCTCGGCAAACATAAGCTGTTTCCGTTAGAATACCACAACCAATATTATTTTGCCGAAGCGGATATGGTGGGATGGCTGTCAGATGAATTTGACGGGCCGCCGGAGAAGATTGAATTGGTCCAGTCGCGCATCGTCAAAGTGGACAACGAGAACTGCAGGGTTTTCCTGTTCAGGTATTATTATCCTGAAGAGGAGGGCTGGTTGGCCGGTCTGAGCGGGCCCCAGCCGCTTAACCCTCTTGAAATCAGTACGGCAGGCAGTTTGACCTGTAGCGATTTTTGCAGGATGGATGACGTGTCCGTAGAGGAACATTTCAGCCGTTTTTTGGATAAAAAATAAGACGGCTTGTTTGTAACGATTAAAGCAGTATATGACGTTTATTGTAAATTGAAAAATTGCAAATATCAAATTTTATTTACAGGAGGCTATTCAAATGAAAAAACATATCATTCTCTGGATTGTTTTGGCAATTCTATCGCTTACCCCGTCCGGTTTTCCGCAGGACAGCGGCATTATTATGCCTCCTGCAGGCAGGCAGGCCGCGCTTAACGACCCGCCGGTACAGATGGAGAGGCCCGTTACATGGCTTCTTGAGAAATTAAAGAGCCCTGACGTGTGGGTGCGGGTTATCGCGGCAAAGGAACTTGGCAATATCAAGGCGGATGAAATTGTTCTTGCCCTGATCCAGGCCCTGAAAGACGGCGCGCACGATGTAAACGTGGAGGCAATCCGTTCTCTGGAGAAGCTCAATGACCGCCGCGCCTTTGAGCCTCTTGTCAACGTTGTGCTTGACTCAGGCCTGCATGCCGTAAGGTTCTACGCCCTTCGCGCCTGCGTAACCATCGGCGGAATGGACAAAACGGCGTCTATGGTGGAGGAGGCCTTATTGAATAAAAAAGCGGATGTGCGCCGCAGGGCATGTGAAGCAACTGCATGGCTCGCATCGGTGTACAGTTATAAGGACAAAAGCATTCTGGACAAACTTGTGAAAATCATTTCCAAGGACAAGGAAAAGGAAATTGTTGATGAGGCCCAGAAGGCGCTTAAAAGGATAACCGCGCAGGAATTGCCGGATTCAAAGGAAAAATGGGAGGAGTGGTGGAAAAATAACAAAGATAATTTCGCGGAAGCGGTAAATCCTCCAGTGGAGAGCCGATTGGTTGATTCCAAACTTGCCGAAGGCCAAAAGTACGCCATGCTTTCGGACAGTGATATCGGTAGGATTGCCGTGAGGGAATCTAAAAAAGAAAAAGATGAAGAAAAAGACGATGCAAAGGACGACGGCAAGGAGGAGGAGGACGATGATGACATGCCGGGCGCTTATTTTATGAACCGCGAAGAGGATGGCAAGGCGATTTCCAACAGGCAGAATAATGTCAATCCGCGCGCGCAAAAGGCCATAGATGAGGCGCTTAATTGGCTGATGCGCCATCAGGAAAAAGACGGTTACTGGGATTGCGTAAAATACGTAAAAAACTGCACTGACGCCAAAAAGGACGATACCGCTTCAGTGAAAAGCAATCAGTACAACGTAGCCGTGACGGGACTGGCTTTGCTGGCATTTCTCGGCGCCGGATATACGCACGAACCTGACGGAAAACCTTTCGGCCTGCCGCCGGGGGGCAAGTTCAAACCGGTTGTGGAAAAAGGCCTGGAATGGCTTGTGAGCATACAGGAGAAAAATGGTTCGTTCAAGGACCTGCCTGTCAAGACAACTCCCAATATGTTTGAACAGGGGCTTGCGGCACTGGCGTTGTGCGAGGCATATGGAATGACGCGGGACAAGGATTTGAAGGAACCCGCGCAGAAGGCGATTGATTTCATAGTAAGCGCGCAGAATCCCGGTTTGGGCTGGAGATATACGCCGAAGTCGGATAACGATACATCCGTTGTCGGCTGGCAGGTATTCGCGTTAAAGTCCGCCGAGGTTTCAGGATTAGACGTGCCCGCAAGCGCTATTGAAGGGGCCTCAAACTGGCTGGATTTTGTATGCATTGAAGATACGGGCTGGGTCGGATATCAACAGCCCGGAGTTGGCACGTCCGCCATAGCCGCCGTGGGCATTATGTGCAGGTGCCTTCTGGGCTGGAGGGCGGATTCGCCTTTCCTACAGAGAAGCGCGAGAATTGTCGCGGAAGACAAGCAATGGAACGATAAATCATTGAATTACTATTTCGTTTACCAGGCGACGCTTGCGATGTATCAGATGGGCGGAAAGTTCTGGGGCGATTGGAATAAAAAGATGAGTGATTATATGATAGGAGTGCAGATAGATAAAGGCTGTGAGAAAGGCAGTTGGGACGTGGATTTTGCGGAACATTACAAGAGCAGGGTATATACGACGGCGCTGTCGGCGCTGTCACTGGAGGTGCCGTACAGGTATCTGCCGTTCGCAAGGTGAAGCGAAGCATGAAGTATGGAAAATGAAGAAGGAAGGACTGTTGGGATTTATTGACTGGATGATTTGCGATTTAATGATTGAGACGTACAACGCGTAATCGCAAATCATCAAATCATCCAGTCACCAAGTCATTAAATTTCCGAAAAGTCTCGTCAAGTCCCTGTTTCTACGAAGGAGGAAGGACGACGTCCGAGTTCCGAGCGCCGGGTCCCGGACGTCGTAGCCCGGATGCGGAGTCTCGGGTCTCGGATTTCGGATCCTGTTTTATATGTGGTTAAGAAGCCGGCAGTTTCTTCCGGTTTATTAATTTCATTACTGCGAAATAGACTCCCGTTCCGATAAGCACGGCGGATATGTTTTGCGTCAGCAGGAAGACAAATTTACTGCGCAGGATTTCGTGCCCGTATTTTTCGGACGCAAGCAAAACTCCCTTGCATGCCAGGCCCATCAGGCATGACGCGAAAATTGCTTTAAGGAACATGTTATGGATTTGCCTGAGTTCAAATCCAGGGAGGTTTTTCTTCAGTATTCTCAGCAGTATTGACGCGTTAAGCAGACTGCATATCGTGGTCGCCAGCGCGAGACCCGCTTCCTGCAGGAACCATACAAAGGTAAGGTTTAACGCGAAATTCAGGCCTACCATAACAATGCCGACCTTCAGCGGTGTTTTCATGTTTTTCATTGCGTAAAACGCCCTTGTTATTATCTGTTGGCAAGCCATAGACCATATCCCGAATGAATACATCAACAGTACTATGGACGTTCTTGAGGAAGACATTTCATTGAAACTTCCGCGTTCAAAGAGGAGCCTTGTCAGCGGCAGTGCGAGTACGGCCATTCCGACGCTCGCGGGCACGGCTATATAGAGGCATGAATTTACTGTTTCAATTATGCTTTGCCGTGCCTTTGTGTAGTCTTTTTTGGCTATATATTCCGAGAAAAACGGAAATGCCGCCTGGGCGAGCGCTATGCCAAACAGAGCCAGCGGCAATTGCATGAGCCGGTTTCCGTAGTACAGCGCGGACACGGCGCCGTCACCCGGCACGCAGATTTCCGCGATAAGGTTATCCGCGAGATAATTTATCTGCATGACTGACAGCCCGAATACGACCGGAAGCATGAGGTTGGCCGTTTCCCGCAGTCCGGGATGATGCAGGTTAAAAACCGCCGGCGAGTTCAATTCCTTTTTTACAAACACCGGCAATTGCAGAAGAAGTTCAAGTGCGCCGCCGATAACGATTGACCATGCCATCCATGTTACTTGCTGGCCGGGGTCATTGCTGAAATATCTTGCGGCCAGAAGGCCTGCTATCCAGCTTAAGTTTAACAGCACGGAGGCTATCGCGGGCGCGGCGAAATGCTTTACGCAGTTCAGGGCCGCTGAAAGTATAGCTACCACGCATACGAGCGGCATATAAGGCAGCATTATGGCGGTAAGGTTGGAAGTAAGCTGTGTTTTGGGCGCGATATCAAAAAGAAGAGACAATAGTCCGGGTGCAAAGACAAAGAAAATGATTCCCAGAAGGGTGATTCCCGATAGAAGCGCTGTGAGTGCGGTAAGGATACTGCTGACGAATTTAAGCGCCTCCTGGCGCGGTTTATTTTCAAGGTAATCCGTAAATGCCGGAACGAATGCCGCTGTCAGGGCGCCTTCGCCGAAGATGCGCCTGAACAGGTTTGGTATTATGAAGGCAATAACAAAGGCGTCATATATCCATGAAGTGCCGAACAAGCTTGCCGCGAGCATATCTCTGACGAGCCCGAACACGCGGCTCAGGAGTATTGATGCGCTGATTATTTTCGCGGAAGACGCTATGTTTTGCGGCATATCAAGCTAAATTGTTTGCAATAGGGATTATTATCTGTAGATATCACGGCGGTGACCGACATGCAGGATAGTTGCCGTATGTTTTATGTCGTTAATTTCGTAAATTACTCTATAGTTGCCGATTCTGATTCTCCAACCATTTCTGCCCGTTAATTTTAGACAACCGTGCGGCCTTGGATTATGTGCAAGATTGATAATCGTATCGCGAATATTCTCATAAGTTCCTGATGGCAATACAGTAAGTTCTTTTTGCGCACGTCGCAAAATAAATATATTGTATTCCATTACCGGCCCCGTTCTATTTCTTTTATTGCCTGCTTAATAGGTATTGGTTTGTCTTTTGAAAGTTTTGCTTCGTCAAAAGCCCGTATTGATTCCAATTCTTCAAGGTTTCGTATAATTCTGCGATAGGATGAGATGCCGATGAAAACCCCTATGCGGCGGCCATTGTTGTCTGTCATAAAACGTTCTTTTAATTTAAGCATATTTCTTTCCTTTTTCAATTTATTGCATTTTTGATTATATCCGCTGACAAATGAAAAGTCAAATAAATATTTAGAGTCTAAGTCCTTAAATTCAATATTGCTCAATGTTCAGGTTCTTTGGTTGCGGCTTTGCTGTTTTATGTGTTTGTATCAGAGTTCTTCTGCAGTAAATCCGTCATTCCTATTGTCCTACTTTAATATACTTTCCGCCATTCTTTGCGGCCAGGTCGCTGAGGAATCCGCCGTCTACGTCGGTTCCCACGCCGATGGTGAATATTTTTATTTTCCGTACAAGGTTCATTTTTGATATTTCGGCTGTTATGCCCTGTCCGGTAGTTATGCCGCCCCTGTTGGGAATGCCGTCTGTAAGCAGGTATATCGTATCAGCGCCGAGAAGGTCCTGGGTCTTGACCGTGGTATCGCCTTTTTTCTTGTCATCTTTCTTCTTGTCGTCTTTGGGATTGGCTTTGGTTTCAGGGAGCATGTCAAATGCCATAAGCAGGCTGTCAAAGATATTCGTGGCCCCGTCGGCATTCTGCCCGGTTACGTTTTCTACGGCCTCAATTTTGTTGACCGCGTTGGCTTTGACAAGATTCTTTTTCCATTCAAACGGGGTTGTGCTGTAAAATACGATCGCGAAATAAGTGTCTTCGGACAAGAACAGGATTGTATTGGCCAATTCCTTTTTTACAGCATTTATTTTACTGCCCGGGTCCAGCTTGTCGTTCGTCTCCTTTAGGGATTCCAGCTTTTTTTTCTGTTCCGGGGTGGCGTCTCTGGGGATAGGTATTTCAGGCGCTTCGCCTGATTCCGTGGTTTTCGGCACTACGCCTGACGGGTCAAGCATGCTTCCGGATACGTCAATGATGAATACTATTGACTTGGAGAGTATAGGCTCGTCAAAATATGTGGGCTCGTCAATCTGCGTTTTTGCGAAATTATTTGAATCATCTTTTTTTTCACCCGTGGGTTTGTTCTTCTCTTCCCACCATTTGGCCCATTCTTTGCCGTTAAGGCCTTCGTCAACGCCAGTCAATTTTTTCAGGGCTTCGCGGTAATTTTCGCGCAGACGTCCGTTTTCATCCTTGAACGCGTTAATAAGACCCGCAGTTGCCTTATCTCCGGAAGATTTGCCCAGGGAATTTATTGCAGCGAGCCGGGCCTGCCATTCTTCGGCCTTGAGGGTTTCTATCAGCACGTCAATGAAATCTTCGGGCGGTCCTGCGGAACCCGCGGCTTTCAATGCGGATATGCGCAGGACGGGCTGTGTTTTGGGTGATATGGTTTCTTTGAGGAATTCCAGGATTTTTTCGTTCGGCATGGCGCCCATGGCTTCTATAATGCAGGCGCGGGCGAATTCAATGGTTTTCTTGTTTTTGGCTTCTTTGAGGAGCAGGGCCTGTGTTTTTTCGCCGCCGGTTTTTGAAAGCGCCGCAATCGCGGCGTCAAGAACTGACTGTTCGGTCCTTAAATTGCCTTTATCGTCAAACTGGGTTTGTATGAGATCAACGAGAAGTTTCGCGGCGTCTTCAAATTTTTCCGGGTAGACGGCCTCGTCAACTTTTTTTATTATATCAAGGAGTGTCTGCGTGGTCTGGGTGTCTTTGTCCTTTTCAAATTCCGCTTTTGCCTTGGACCATACCTGCTTGTTTTGCGCGTAAGAAATGCCTGAAAACAACGATGCAAAAAGCGCGGCGCACAATGCGCCTGCGATGATTTTTTTCATAAATACCCTCCGCGATTACATTATCTGACGCCTATGGTGACATTCCTGAATCTTGTAGGCGCGGCACCGTGTGACATCCTGGCGACCTGGCCGGGCTGTCCCTTGCCGCAATTTGCCACGCCGAGCAATTTCCATTCATCCTGTCCGCAGGTGGCGTCGCACGAGCTCCAGAATTCCGGCGTGATGCCCTGATAGGTTGGGTTCTTGACGATTCCGGTTATTTTCCCGTCGTTGATTTCCCAGCCTATTTCACAGCCGAACTGGAAATTATAACGCAGTTGGTCTATGCTCCACGAACGCGTGTTATCCATAATGATGCCGTGTTTGACGCCGGCAATCAATTCCTTAAGTTTTCCCGTACCGGGCATAAGATACAGGTTGGCTATTCTTATGATGGGAATCTTATTGAAACCGTCGGCCCTGTTGTTGCCGGTGCTGTGCGCGTCGCCGATCCTGGGCGCGAATTCGCGGTTGGTCTGGTAACCTACGAATTGCCCATTTTTAACGATATGCCATTTTTGGGCGGGCACGCCGTCGTCGTCGTAACCCGCGGTGGCAAGGCCTGTTTCTATCTGGTTGTCGGCCACAAGGTTGACTATTTCCGAACCATATTTGAAATTTCTGTATTTTTCCGTGGTGACGAACGATTTTCCGGCGTAGGATTCTTCGGTGCCGAAGACCCTGTCAAGTTCCGTGGGATGGCCGACGGATTCGTGTATTTGAAGCACCATCTGGCTGGGCAGTAGAATAAGGTCCATTTTTCCGCTCGGGCAGGTTTTTGCCGTAAGCAGTGCCACTGCCTCATCGCGCGTTTTTTCGGCATTTTGGAGAAGCTGAAGCCTGTCAATGAGTTCGTAACCGGCAGATTCATATTCGCCGCCGAAAGACATCGGATAAGAACGTATTTGCGCGTCGCCGTTGGAAATCGCGGTGGCAGAATAACCGCAACCGCTGTAAACTATGATTTGTTCAATGAAAGCGCCTTCGGAAGACGCAAAATACTTATGTTCTCTCGTAAAGCTCATGCTGGATTCGGCCACGGATATTTGTTTGGCTTTCTTGAGTATTTCATTTACCTTTACAAGGGTATTGACTTTTTGTTCCATCGGGACGTCAAACGGGTCTGTTTTGTAAGGAGTCTGCCATTTGTCCGTGAAAACTTCTTCTTTAGAGAGTTCAATGTTTTCCTTTTTCAATTTAGCGCTGGCTTTGGCAATTTCTATCGCTGTTACGGCGGTTTTGGTTATGCTTTTTACGGAAAGGTCGGACGTTGAGGCGAAGCCCCATGCGCCGTCCACGATGACCCTTATGCCGATGCCGCTGGATTCGCTCATGGTCGGCTCAAGGATTTCGCTGTTTTTGACCCTGATGAGTTCGTTTTTTTCGTTTACGACCCTTGCGTCAGCGTACGTGGCTTTTTTCGTGTTTGCCGTTTCAATGGCGGTTAAGAGCAGTTTTTTCAAGGCAGTTGCCTCCTTTTAGAATTTGGTTTCACTTGAAAAATTGAAATCGGCAATTTTCATCGCCGGCACTACAAAACCGCCGCCGAAGAAAGCGGGCGTATAATAAAGCGTTTTTGTAAGCATCTCGGTTTTCTTGAATGCCTCGGCTACGTTTTCCGTGAACCTGAGGTTCTTCACTCCGGCCGTGATTTTTCCGTTTTCAATGAGGAATGTGCCGTTGCGCGTCATTCCGGTCATGATGGTTTTCATGGGGTCCAAAATATTGGTATAATGGAAATCGGTTACGAGAAGCCCCTTTTTTGTTGACGCAATCATTTCTTTGATAGAGCTGTTGCCGCCGGCGAGAATTGTATTTAATGGAATGCCGCCGTGGGAATCCGAATCAGGGAACGTATGGCCGGTGGGTTTTTTACCGAATTTTTTTGCTGTCTTGCGGTCGTAAACTATGTTTTTGGCAACGCCTTTATTGACAAGGACGATTTTTTTCTTTGGCCGGCCTTCAAAGTCAAAGGGAATGCCCATTGCGAGAGGATGGAACGGGTCGTCTATAAGGGTTATTTTTTCGCCCGTTATCGGCGTATTCAGCTTGCCGCTCATGAATGACCTGCCTTCGTGGAATGCCAGTCCGCTGAATGTAGTAAACATGACGAGTCCGGTAAGGTTTGCGACTGCGGAAGGTTCGAGTATGACGGTGTAGCGTCCTGCCGGTATAGGCTGGGGATTCCTGCACAGTAAAGCCTTTTCTATGGCCGTCCTGGCGACATCGTCGGGGTTAAGCTTTCGGACGTCTTTTGAGGATTGTTCGGCCCAGCCGGAGGACGTATCGGTTGACGCAGTGCATGAGATTGAGGCTATGGTGGATTTGTGGAAGGCAAAGAGTTTCCTGGAATTCGCTATGGAAAGCATGTTTTCAGCTGTGGAAAAAGTTCCGTAAGAGTTGATGTTGTTTTTTTTGCACATGCCAACGATTTTTTTAATCGCGGCGGCGCGCTGATTCGGGGTTGTTTTTGCCGTGGCTTCGCAGTATGAATTAATGTTTTTATGCTTCTGCGCGGGCAGAAGGGCGGTCGTTATTTTTTCCTCCTGCCTGTTCTTCGCGGCAATAATGGCGCTGTCAATTGCGGAACGCAGGGATTCGTCGTCGTATTGGTTTGTCACCACCTTGGCGGTCTTGTTTTCGGTAATGACCCTGATGACGACGGTTATCTGGTCATCGGTTACATTCTGGGTAATCGCGTTATTCGCGTATCTAGTAAGGGCGGAGGTATTGGACATGATGATGATCTCGGTCTGGTCGGCCTTGGAATAATCCAGTATCCTGTTGGAAATGTTTTTTGCGTCATTTTTAGTAAGCATCAGGCGGAATCTCCTTAAAAAAATACGTGCGGGTCAATGCCGAGTACGGGCTGAATAAAACAGGCAATGGCGGCGCCGAACAGCAGTGCGGTTTCGGTAAGTTCAATTGAACATCCTGATATATCGCCTGTAAGTCCGCCTATTTTGGCCATGGCCGAACGCCTCAACGCGAATACTAACATAATCGCGCCTGCCAGGCCTATAACCGCCCATAATTGCAGGAAGAGTATTCCCGCAAGAATTGCCGGTATTGCCGAAAAAAACAGTATAGCAATATTTACATTTTTTGCAAATAAATTTCCAAGACCCTGATGTCCCGGTACGGGCGGGGTTGAATATGACAATAATACCGGAGTCCATCTTGAGGTTGAATACGCGAAGAGCAGGATGCCGTAAACGGCCTTTTCGTTAAGGTTTGTCAGGATTACGTCGTACGCGGTTAATCTGCAGAGGACGCAGGCGGCTATGGCAGTAACGCCGAAAACGCCGGTAGAAGGGTCTTTCATTATTCTAAGCGTATTTTCAGGGTCTTTTCCGCCGAGGAAGCCGTCAAACGTGTCGGAAAGGCCGTCAATATGCAGGCCGCGCGTAATGATAAGGTGAAAAATTACCAGAAATACCGCAACGATTTGGGCCGGGAATAACCCGTATGTGAAATATGCCATTACCGATGCTATTGCGCCGAGGATGAGCCCTATGGACGGAAAAAAAACGATTGACCTGCGCAGTGACTGTTCGTTGACAGCTCCTGCCGGAACCGGGAATATGGTAAGAAAAGATAATGCGGATAGAAAACTGTTCATAGAAGTCAGGAGTCCGTTTCGGATTTCGGCCTTCATTTTTCATTTTTCCTTCTTCCTCCTTCGCAGGAGTCAGGAGTCGTGACTCATAACATTTCCGGGACTTCTTTCAGCAGTTCGCCGATAATGGTGTCTTGCGAAATACCTTCGGCTTCTGCTTCAAAGTTCAGTATTATCCTGTGCCTGAGGGCCGGATAGGCGGTTTTTCTGATGTCTTCAAAAGATACGTTGTATCTGTCGTTTAACAAGGCAAGGACTTTGCTTGAAAGTATTATGGCCTGGGCGGCTCTTGGGCTGGCCCCGTACCGGATATATTTTTTCGCAACGTTTGCGGAAGTGGCGGTATTAGGGTGCGTTGCGAGTGTGAGCCGGGCCGCATAATTCATAACGTGAGAGGCGACGGGTACTTGGCGGATAAGCTGTCCCATTGATATAATCTGTTCCGCGGAGAGTTTGCTCTGGGGTTTGGCCGGGGATTCGCCGGTCGTGCGGTTCATTACCGAAAGGAGCTGGTTTAGATCGGGCGGGCTGACGAGTATTTTGAGGAAAAACCTGTCAAGCTGGGCTTCGGGCAGTGGATAAGTGCCTTCCATTTCAATCGGGTTCTGCGTTGCTATTACAAAAAACGGCCTGGGCAATTCGTATTTTGACCCTGCCACGGTGACGGTGCATTCCTGCATGGCTTCAAGCATGGCGGATTGCGTTTTAGGAGTAGCCCTGTTGATTTCATCGGCAAGTATGATATTGCCGAAAATCGGGCCTTTCTGGAATTGGAAGGCCTTTTTGCCGCCTTCTGTTTCAGTAATAATATTGGTGCCGATTATGTCGGCCGGCATAAGGTCGGGCGTGAATTGTATGCGCGAGAAAGTCAGATTCAGGCATTGGCTGAGGGTTTTTACCATGAGTGTCTTGCCAAGGCCCGGCACGCCTTCAAGCAGGGCATGGCCGTTTGCCAGTATGCATACGAGCAATTGCTCAACCACCTGTTCGTTGCCGACAATGACCTTTGATATTTCGGCTTTCAGACCGTTAACATCCCTCTTGAAATCATCAATGCGCTTCTTCGTATCTTCATTGCTCATAAGAATTCCCTTTCATATAAATGCTAAGTTCAACTGATATTATCAAAAGGCCTGCCCGGAGTCAAGAAAAAACAATCGTAAAATGTAACCCGTCAGTGAACGGGCAAACACGGACTGCGGACGTTTTTAAACAGGGACTCATACGAAGGAAGAAGAAGGAAAAATGGAGACGGAAGGACGCACATGCGCACCGAGTACCGAGGGACAATGGACGCTTAGACTTTTGTTCATCCGCTCGTCCGTTCTTCATCCTTCGTTTTCCATTCTTCATACTTCGTAAGAACAGGGACTTTATGAGACTCTTATGACGCATGCGACGATGACCTCATTTTCAATTACAGAATGAAGAATGCAGGACTACATCCGGGTGTCGGTTGCCGTGCGTCAGGTCCCGGTTACCGGATTTCGGACGCCGGATCTCGGGCCTCGGATCCCGTAATCCGGTTCCCGTTTAAACGGGCCATATATCGGTACTGGCGCATGGCGGGTTACGGACCACGGGCCACGGGAAACGGCTCACTGATATTGAATCTGGATTGAAATCTTACGTTTACTGGTAAGGCCTCAGTCAAGGTGGCATTTTAACATAGTAGTTATAATAGAAAAAATAAAAAGCGTATAATAGCCCAGCCATTTATGGCTGGGTTTGTATGTCAAAAGCCTAATATTTACGCCATTCATGGCGTTACATTAAGGG
>JACRIJ010000038.1 GCA_016220095.1 Planctomycetota bacterium
AGACCGTGGAAATACCTATTCTCAGGGTTGACGGTACGGTGCGAACGGTCTTGTGGAATTCGGCTACATTATATGCCTCGGACGGTAAGACAGTCGTTGCTACCATAGCACAGGGGCAGGATATTACGGAACGCAAGCAGGCCGAGGAGGAGCGCAGGAAACTTGAACAGGAACTGTTCCAGGCGCAAAAAATGGAAACCATAGGTGTTTTCGTGGGCGGAATCGCGCATGATTTTAACAATCTGCTTTTGGCCATTTCCGGCAATGCCGAACTGATAGAAATGTCCATGAAGGGTGGCGCATGCTCTGCCGGGGAATTGAATGATAGCGCGAAGGCGATTATTTCCGCGTCTGAAAGAGCAAAAAACCTGATACGCCAACTGCTTAGTTTTGCGCGGAAGGGGAAATATAATCCTGTGGATATAGATTTAAACAGGATTGTGAGGGAATCGGTAAGCCTCCTTGAAAAGGCAATTTCCTCAACTGTCCAGTACGGCATTGTTCTTGAATTAAACGCGAAGAAATTAATCAACGCGGACGCCACGCAGATTCATCAGATACTGCAGAACCTCGTGATTAATTCAAGGGACTCCATGCCGAAAGGCGGCACTATTACGGTGTTAACGGAAGACGTCTTACTTCAAAAGGAAATTATCGGCAGGTATAACAAGATACCGGTGGGGAAATACGTCAGGTTTTCGGTAAAAGACGAGGGCACGGGAATAAGCGACGGCATAATCGGCAGGATATTTGACCCGTTTTTTTCCACAAAAGAACCCGGCAAGGGGACTGGCCTTGGGTTGTCGGTGGTTTACGGCATAGTAAAAAACCATGGATGCCATATATATCTGGAAACTGAAAAGGGCAAAGGAACGGTATTTTCCATTTATTTCCCTGCGGTGAACGTGAAAAAATCAAAGCCGGCCAGGAAAAAGAAGGCTTCAACAAAAGGAAAAGGCAGGATTCTTATAGTGGATGACGAAGATAATATCAGGGATTTAATGCATAGTTTTCTGACCGGTCTCGGCTATGAAGTTAAGACTGCATCAAGCGTTGATGAGGGGTTTGAAATTTATCGGAACGGCGGCATTGATTTGACCGTTACCGACCTGATAATGAAAGGGAAAAACGGGCCGGAGCTTTTCAGGATAATAAAGGAATTGAATCCGAAAGCTAAGATATGCATAATGAGCGGCTACAGCGACGATGAAACAATTCACGATCTGATGAAAAAAGGCGCGTTGGCTTTCGTGCCAAAGCCGATAAGCCTGAGCGAATTCAGCCGCATAGTCAGTTCCGCGATTCAATAACTTCCGGATTTTTTCTTTTTGCATTTTCCGTTTTTAATGTTGTAGTTCTGGGAAAAGAAAAGTTCAAATTCATTCGTGGAGGAAAATTCCGCGAAATTCAGGCTGTCCGGGTCGTAGCGTTCGCATTCGTGAACGCCGTATTCGCGGCATATCTGGGAACGTTTTTCGTAGATGCGGCATTCGTTTTGCTTTCCGATGTGTTTGCACTGCACTTCCACGTGCGCGAACCAGTCCATGTCTTCGTCTATGTAAACAGTTACCTTTTCGTGGTCAAGGTACCATTTTACCAGTTCAAAATCCGAGATGTCCTTGGGCTCGGGAATTTCTATTGCAATGTAGCGGCAACAGGCGGCGTTGCATTTCACGCACGGATGTTTTTTATGCAATTTCCCGTTGCCGGATTTCGCGGGCTTATTATCCATGTCATGGTGCTCCCAATATCAAAACAGAAAACTAAGGCGGGAATTATACAATTTCCGGGTATTTTGTCAAATTTTTGAACATGGATTGAACGGATTTGTTTTAACAACAGATTTAACGGATTGAGCGGATTGACTACGAAACGACGATATTTATTACCACGGAACACACGGAAAACGACGATTTTGGGAAGGTTCTGCCACGCGTCCGGGTTCCGAGGTTCGGCGTCCGGTCCCCGGCTCCCGTATCTCGGTTCTCGGATCCCGGCTCTCGGCTCCCGGATCTCGGATTCCGGATAACGTCCCTTATTCTAATTTTGAATTATAGATTTGCCACTTATCATTGTTCACTCGTCTCTATTCTATTGTTCTTCATAAACCTCAAGGGATTCCAGGATGGCTTGTTTCACGTCTTGTCTGGTTTCACTTGTAAGCATTGATTTTAACGCCGGGATTGCGTCGTTATCCATGATAGAGCCGAGCGCGTAGGCGGCAGATTCTCTTGTAAATGCCGATTTGTCTTTTGTGGCGTTTATCAACAACTTTTTTATGCGGAGTCTGAGTTCGTCAGACAATTCAGCGGGTTCTATGTCTGAGAGCGCTGTAGTGTCAAAGTTTGATATGCGGAATGTTCTGCTGTTTCCGCTGTGTTCAAAATATACGGTTCCTGATGTTTCATCTTCTTTGGCTGATTTGCTTTCCTCCTTATGCGCCAATATTTCCAGTACCCTGATGGCTTCGCCTTTCTCATATTCATCGCCTGTCTCCGATAAGCGTAAAATAGCTTCAAGTGTTTCGGGTGTGGGAAACAGTCCGCAGATGTCAACCGCGGCGCGCGGCGTGAGGCTGTTGAATTCAGGTTTTGACACTGTTATCAATGCTCCTCTTGCCAGGCGTTCAACGTCAATGCCGTAAAATTCCAGTGGTTTTAGGTTTGCAAAGCCGGATTTAAGATATTTCAATTCTATCCAGTATCTTATGGATCTTCTGTGGTCGCCGAGCGCACAAAAGGATTTGTATAAATTTTCGATTCTTGTATTGTTCCTGGATTGGGCGCAATTGCCGCACCAGTGTGAATCATCGTAATCAAGCCATTTTTCAGCATTGGCTATTGCGGTTTTGCTGTAATCATCCTTGGATGGGTTTGAATAATCAGCTTTCGTGTAATCAATGTCAGGATGGCTGAAGATAATGATGCTGTATATTTTGTCCTTCAATTCACCGTATGAAAGATTTTCTCCTGATTCGCCCTCAACTTTGCAAGGCGGGGCGAGGTCTTTGCAGTATTTTTCGTAGAATCTCTTCAGCGTTTCTTCATCCGGGTGCAGGTATTTGAGTTGAATTGCAGAACGTATTTCGTATAAGTTAAGCAATAATCCCATGTCCGTTGCGTTCTTTTGGCAATTGGCCAGTAGTGGGTCTGCATCTATTCCGAATTCAATGAGTTTTGTTTTAATTGCCGGGCGTGTTTCCTCGGAGGTATCCTGCAGGCGTGAAATCAAACCTTCTATTTCTGTCGCATTGCCGTTTTCATCAGCCGCCGCATCCGAGGGCAGGAAGCAAAACATCTCGGTAATAAAAACTGCAAAAATCCTGAATAAAATACTTTTGTAACTGTTCATAGTATAGTAAACGCAACTTATCCCAAAAGGTTTATGCTCGAGGCCCCTAATTCAGGCCAGTTTTTCGTTTGCACGAAGTCTGAATAATGAAAAAGGAAGGACTGTCGGGGTTTTATGGCTGGATGATATAGTAGTTTGGTGATTGACGTACGAGCACGTAATCGCAAATCATCAAGTCATTAAAGCATTGAATTTTTCAGGAAACTTCGCAGGTGCGCGTTGTTTATGGCAATCAACAGTGGAAAATAACCAAGCTCCATAGGAGCGGCCTGTTTATCCGCTGAACGGCTTTCTCCATTTTACGCCGAAAGTCCCGGGTCCATAGCTTTCCAAAAAGTCCATCATGTTCTTTTGTGTTTTCAGCACGTTTTTGGTGCACGAGCTGAACAACTTCTTTCCTTTGGCGTTTGTGCGGCGTTTTTTGATGAAATCCATTATCGCGAAAACTTCTTCTGCGTCCGTCCAGATGCCTTTGCAGGAGGGGCATTTGTCAAGGGTGATGTCGGAAGTGGAGCCGTATTTGAATTTTACCATTGGTTTCCTGCAGACAGGGCACATCCTTTCGGATTCCTCCTGTGCGGGGAGATTGGCATGAGGTTTATTTTGAGATTTCGCGGTTGTCGTTTCTTTGAATAAGTCATTTACAAAGGCTGATAGCTCGTCCTTGTCAAACCAGATGCCTTTGCATTTTTCGCACACGTCTATGCTCAATTTGCCGTGCGCGTGGTTCGCCATGCTTATTTTACATGCGGGACATTCCATTGTTTCGCCCCCTAAAAAGTTAAATGGATTATACGTTTTCAGGCGCGTAAAAGCAAGGAGATTTTTTAATATTTATTTTACATTTAACGTAACCCGCGAATAAAGTGCGGGGGAAAAACAACATTTATATAAAATGCCACGGATGGTTTTAGACCCGCCCTTTACTGACGCCTTGCCGGGTAGTTGTTATTTAGTCGTAAGACCTCAGTCGAGGTGGGGCATGCGCTAAGGACAATCGCAACCTTGACTGTTTGTTTTTAAATCTTTCACCCCTTCGGGGTTTGAAATTTCTTGTTTCTTGTTTAGCGGGGGTTTACACCCCCGCCTGCGCGGCTTGTCCTCCGAAGCCATAGCGAAGGAGGAAGCCGCTTCGGCGAGGCAGGCCCGCCTATGCGCTCTCCACTCCTTCGGAGTTGACCTGCGCGCATTGTTGGAGCGTTTTGTCTAAACACTTGTTTTTTGGTTATGGGAAAGTATCTTCATCCGTTGATATGCGGCGTAAGGCACGTAGCCCCGAAAGGGGCGATGGCGTATAGGCGGGCCTGCCTCCGCCGAAGCGAAGCATCGGCTTTGTGCCTACGCACCGAAGTGCTACGGCACGCAGGTGCGCGCAGGTAGGGGTGTAAACCCCCGCTAAAAGTATAAATGAGAAATGTTAACCCTGAAAGGGTAGCAGAGTTGAAATATGATTTTAGAATTTGAAGTTTGACCCTTTTATTCTCCGCATGAACCCGCCTCTACTGAGGCGATATATTAAATTCAATGCAGAAATTCCTGAAGCGTTTTTGACAGGCGCATGCTGTCGTTAAAACAATCTTTTTCTTTTCAGGGCATAAATCCCGCGCGAATAACCTTCAAAGAAAATCATCAGGTCTTGCTGGGTTTTCGAGGCTAATTTAGTGCTCACGATGAATAGCTTTTTCTTCGTTCTGTTTTCGTTCCGGTTTTTGATGAAATCCATTATCGCTAAAACTTCTTCTGCGTCCGTCCAGATGCCTTTGCAGGAAAGGCATTTGTCAAGGGTGATGTCGGAAGTGGAGCCGTATTTGAATTTTACCATTGGTTTTCTGCAGACAGGGCACGTCCTTTCGGATTCTTTCTGCGCGGGGAGTTCCGCATGGGGCTTATTTGGAGGCTTCGCGGTCGTTTTATCTTTGAATAGCTCCTTGACAAAGGCTGACAGCTCGTCCTTGTCAAACCAGATGCCTTTGCACTTTTCGCATACGTCTATGCTTAATTTGCTATGCGCGTAGTTCGCCATGCTTGTTTTACATGCGGGACATTCCATCTTTCAATCCCCCCAAAGATAATAGTATTATACAGTTTAAGGCGTATAAAAACAAGGGGTTTTTTGCATAGGATCTTTTGTTGTCCTTGCAGAAAATTCGTTTAAGACATGGTTTCCTTGAGAACGAAGGGAACGAGCATCAGGACGCAGTGCGCTTCTTTAAGCATTACCTTGAAAAAGAATGAATTGACCAGTTGAAGTTCGGAATTGGATTTACCGTTCGGGAACCATCCCGGCGTTTTAGCCGCGTAATCGGCATATTCAGCACCGAATTTTTCAATGAGATAGGCCTCCTCGTATTTCACCGCAAATCCGTATATTAGAAATCCCCATGCGAAGACGCAGGGCGCGAACCAGACCAGTTCCGAGGTAACAACCGCGCCCGTTGCCATGAGGACGTTTCCGACATATATAGGGTTTCGTATTATTGCGTAAGGCCCCGTAGTAGTCATGTGCTTCCGTATTTTCATGCGGTAATGAAGGTGCTGCTGCGACCAGATTCTTATCGCGAAACCTATAAGGAAAAGGCCTCCGCCGACAGGCCATATGATCCAGTTGTTTTCGGTTTCAGCAAAGGAAACGAATATGGCGATGATTACCGGAAAGCTTATCAGATAAGCCCGGAGGCTGAAACAAATTTTATGAAGCGATTTCATTCCGAATATTTTCTCCTAAATCTCTAATGTTGCTTGAATGGTTCAACGATGCAGGGCAATCATACAATTCCCGTTAAAATAATGCAAATAATTAATAAATACCGTGATAACGTAATTTATATCGGATACGCACGACGACGCTATTGCGAATTTCTTAACAATAGATTTGACGGATTAAACAGATTAACGACTGATGGACTAACCAGCCGAATAAGCCATAAATAAAGCGGTTCAAAATTATCCGAAGCGATTTAACGTAATCTTGAAATCTTCAAATCTCTGAATCGTTTAATTCGTTGCCTGACAAGCGTGTGGATTTCTAATAAGGTGTATGCATTGTAAGGAAGCAGGTATGTCAAGAAAATAGCTTCAGAATTTTAGGCCTAACTCCTGCAATACGTTGAAAATGGTTTTGCTGGTTTATGGAATCTGGCGTACGTGATCAATGCTCAAAAACTTTATCTGATAATTATTGTCCGCAGTCAATTCTTTTATAAGGTTTCCCCCGCTCGGATCGCAAAGATATCCTATGGCGGAAACCATTACGAAACGCAGGCTTTTATTGGTTTCCTTGTCAAATTTATTTTTAATGAATCTTGCGGTTCCTTTATCGCCGATTTTTCCGAGGATTGTCATATTGTTCATTTTTATATAGGAATTGCCGCTTTCATAATCCTTGTAAAGCTGTTCCAATACGGTCTTGTGCTGTCCGAGCATCGCTAAACTGTAAGCGCATTCTTTGTAAATATCGGGTGTTTTCAGGCTGTTTTTGAAAAGCGTTTCAATGTCCGCAACTACTGCTTCGTCACCGATCATTCCTAACGCCGATATCGCGTAAGTTCTTTTGCTTTCCAATTCCCTGTTCGATTTTGCGATTTCCAGAAGTTCGTTGACCGCGTTTTTCGCCTTAAGAAATCCCAGGGATAGTATTGCGGAGTTTTTCAGCTGGTCGCTTATTTTCTTGTCGGAAATCAGAGTCTTAAGCACGGGAATCGCTTTTTCCTGGCCTAAGATACCGAGAGCTAATATCCCGATTCCTTTAAAATCTTCCGATTTTTTGTTACTGGCGCATTCAAGCACGAAATCATAGATGCCGTCTGGCTTTATTTTAGCTAATGCAATTACCGCGAAAGCCCTTGAAAGCGTATCCTTTTCTTGTTTGCAGTAATTTACGAGAACGTCTTTTGCTTCTGATTTGCCGATCATGCCGAGAGCTATGGCGATGCATCTGTTGACATCATCATTTTTTTCATTTTTTGCGGCGTTAAGGAGAATCTGAAGCGCTTCATCTCCGCCCAATCTGCCGAGGGCGAGAGCCGCATAAGCGGCCTGGTAAGGGTCTTTTTTGCCCTTTTGGGGAATTAAAATGTCTGACAGATATCCGGCAACCGAAGGGTCTTTCAATAGTCCCAACGCTATAGTTGACGCGTAGAGCGTATCACTGTTTTGAGATTTTAATTCGAGAGATTTTTTCAGGTATTCGATTGATATGGGAGATCGCATGTAACCGAGCGAATAAGCCGCCCATCCGCGGGAAACGACGTTGGCTTTCGGCTCAAGAAGTTTTTCGGCGATTTTCGGAATAGATTCAGTGTTTTTCAGAAAACCCAAAGCAAGTATCGCGGAATCCTTTACTTCACGTTCTTCGTCGTTAAGAGCTTCTATTAATTTTGGTATAAAAGATGTGTCTCTGGATTTGCCCATGGCAATAGCCGTAGCGAGCCGAACGTTATAATCACTGTCCTTTATGGCTGTTTCAAGAAGAGTTTTCAGCATTCCCGCTTCGGCCCCGATCACGGAACTGCCGTCCGCGTTTACTTCAAGAATATCCTTTGGAAAGGGTTTTCTGTAGTCAAGAAAAATGGCGTTATTGGCTTCCCACCATGTTTCCCATAACTGTTTAGTGGGAACGCCCCGTTCTTCACGTAATACTTCGGGAGGCGGAACTCCATCCGGCCATCCGCCTATCGGGACTCTGCCAAAACTTCCTGCAGGACACCACGCGTAGGCAAGTTCATCGGCCGACACATATAAAATGATTACAAAAATTGCCGGCAAAAAATAAAGTTTCATATTAAGGACAAGTATTCTTTTTTGGAGCCCTGCATATATTGGGGTTTTCTCGCAATCCGGACAGGGCGGACAAGAAGGAGCTTTATGGGATATATAAAACGTGGTTGATAACCAACAGTTCCATGTAATAATTATTATTTTGGATAATATTTTTCAGCAAAGGGCTTTTGAAATTTCTGTCAACAAGGCGGCCAAAGGTCCCAAGGCAAAATTGCCTGACGATTTTTTGTTTTTCAGTCTTGAAAAATGTCATTAACGGCTCTGTCAGGGAATAATCTCCTGCTCTGCCGATTGCGTCCAAAACGGCAAGCTTTAAATCTATATTTCCGGATTCCAGATCGTCCTTCAGTTGTTTGAACGCCGTCTTTTGTTCGCCGAGCAGGATGAGCGCATAGACGCAATATTTATAAACTTCCAGATCTCTTTTCTTGGAATCGTTCATTATTTCTTTGATTGTTTTTATCGCGTTTTTGTCATTTTCACCGATTAGTCCCATGGACAGAATAACGTATTTTCTCAGTTTTGGAAACTGCTTTTTCTCCGCTTCCCTAAGGAATAGTTCAAGGGATGCTTTGTCTTTCAGCATTCCCAGTGCCAGGATTGCGGCGCATCTTAGGGATTCCAGTTCCCTTGCATTACCGGCTATTTCCCTCAGCGGCTTGACAGCCCCGGTAAATTTATTACCAAGTAATCCCAGACCGATTGCGGCAAAGCCTTGGATTTCAATGCTGTTGGCGCTATGAAGTTCTTTCACGAGAGCTTCATAAGCCGTTTCATCGCCGAGTTCCCCGATTGAGATTGCCGCGAAGCAGGTCGTTATTAAGTCTTTGTCTGATTGCATTATCTTAACGAGGATGTCTTTGCATGATTTATATCCGGCCTGGCCGACGGCAATTACCGCACAGCGTCTTACGTCTTCATTGGGATCTTCCAAAGCCCTTCTTAACGGGGCTTCAGAAATTTCGCCTCCGATTCTTCCAAGCGATAGCGCCGCATATGCGCGCACGCTGTTGTTTATTTTTTCGTTTTTAGAAGAATTAAGCGTTTCGGAGAGGAATTCAACGCAATTGGAGTCCTTCATAATCCCCATTGTCATCTCGCAGGAGCACTGGACTTCCCAGTCTTGATTGGCATCGGAAACGATTTTCTTGAAAACGTCAATAGCGGGTTTATAATTGATGTAACCGAGCGCGAATGCCGCAAAACCGCGGGTAACTTTATGCCTGCCGGCATCAGTTAAAATGGATATAAGTTTTTCGGCCTGGGAAGAGTCTTGAAGAAGCCCCACGCCTATGACAACGGAGTCCAGAACGTCACGGTCTCCGGAGTCCCAGAACTTTCCTATTTCATCTGCTGCAAACTTATCATGAGTTTTTGCAAGAGCGATCACGGCAGGATAACGCATGTCAACGTCTTTGTTCTGAAGAGTAGAAACAAAAAAATCCCACAATTGCTTATATTCTTTTGTTGTCAGCATTATGGCGTCTTTATCGGTGTTTTCTGTTTTTTCAAATCCATAAGTGTCGCGCAGGATAAGGAATTTGTCCTGATTCGCCCGCCACCAGAATTCCCATGCACTGGACGCGATTTCCAGCTGTTGACCGCGTAAGACGGCTTCGCTGTTGGAAGCAGTTTCCGGCGATTCTTCCTTCGTCTTTGCCGTTTGGGCGCTTGCGGCCGGAGAAGGTGTGGGAGGCGCCGTAATCCGGGGCGCCGACGCTACTGGCTTGGATGTTGGCGAAGGAGTGTTTGTCAGCGGCGGCGCTGGCGGCGGCGGTGGTGTGGATCTTTGTGAAGAAGGCAGGTCTTTAATCGTTCCAATTCCGCCATTTGGGCAAAACGCAGACACGCTGTTGATGTTGCTTAAAAGAAAAAATAAAAGTCCCCCAAAAATCGTTTCTATACGAAGGCCTGTTTTGCTCTGCATGAATAATTCTCCTTAAACAATTTTGACCCGGGTGCATCCCCTGCGATTGGGATTGCTCTATGTATTTATATGGAAGCTGAGCTTTAGGAAATTATATGCAAATATAGTGCCATTTAGTGCCCGTTCAAGCTTTGTTTTGCAATATATTGGAGGATAGAGAGTTATGGATATTGGTGCGTTCCCTGTCCTGTTGGGAAATAATGATATATGGAAAAAGTGTCCAAAGAATCGTACACTTTATATGCTTATTAAGAATTAAAAACATGCGGTTTTAGCAGGGAGGTTTTGCGCCGGGATACTGTGCCGGAGCAGTTTATCATATTTTATGTTATTCATTACCGGTTACCCGTTGGTATTTTCAAGGCTCTCATCTTGTAATAGAATTGCGAACGGCTGCATTTTAGAACCTGTGCGGCCTTTGAAATGTTGCCATTACATTCCCGGATTGTTTTGATTATGAGCGCACTTTCGGACTCTGCCATAATTTCCTTTAAGCCTTTACTGCCGGCGGAACCGCGGCAATCCGTAGCAGGGGCTGTGCTAATGGCTTTAGAAAGCATCGTTTCGTCTATTATTGCAATGTCATTGTACAAAACACATATTCTCTTAATTTCATTTTTCAATTCGCGGATATTCCCTGGCCATGAATAATTCAATAGAACAGCCATGGCCTTTTCCGTTAATTTCGGCGCGTTTTTGCCTGCGGAAAACATGTTAATAAAATGAACGGCCAGCAATGGAATATCTTCTTTTCTCTCCCGTAAAGGCGGAAGATTTATAATTATCGTATTAATACGGTAGAAAAGGTCTTCACGAAAAAGTTTTTTTGAAATTAAGTGTTCTATATCGCGATTAGAAGCAAAAATCAAGCGTGTATTAATTGCCGAAGGAAGTTCACTGCCTATTTTCCATATCTGTTTTTCCTCTATGGCGCGTAGAAGATGCTGTTGCATTTTTAAACTCATATCAGCTATTTCATCAAGAAACAGAGTGCCTTCAGAAGCTATTTCCATATAACCTTTCTTATTTCCTTCAGCTCCGGTAAATGCGCCTTTGACGTATCCGAAAAGTTCGCTCTCAAGCAATGTTTCGGATATGACGCCGCAATTAAGCGACAGCAAGGTCTTGTCTTTACGCAGGCTTTTTCTGTGCAAGGCGCCTGTTATTAGCTCTTTGCCTGTTCCGGTTTCACCCTGTATTAGAACCGGCAGATCTGTAGCAGCCACTTTTTCAATAAGGTTGTATATGTCTCTCATTGTCAGGCTGGCGCCTATTATTTCTTCATTAGATCCGAACCTCCTGCATCTGTCAAGAATGGTATTTGTGAGCGCTTTCGGGGTAGGTTGTGCATCGTTTTTTTTGTCTTGCTGCGGTTTGCTAAATAGGCGTTCATATTCGCGGTTCATCTCATACAGCCATCCCATATCAATTCTATTCAGAAAAGGCTTAATTCTTTTTTCTACGGCAAGCGCTCTTCCCGGCATATTCATTAATGTATAGCATTTGCTCAAAATGAGTGAAGCCTCGCCTTCTATTTCGTTCAAGCGAATCCTGCCTGCGCCGTTTATAACCGTTTTAAGGACATTTTCCGCCGATTCGTATCTTTTTTCGAGAAGATCAATGATTGCGATATGGATTCTGGCCGCAAGGGCGGCCTCGGGCGCTCCAAGAAGGCCGCTTAATCTTACGCATTCGATAAAGGAATTTCTGGCGCTGTTATTATTTTTCACCGCTATTTCATATTCGCCTTTTAAGTGATGATAGTTTATGGATAAAATGTTGCTGTTGGCTATTTCAGCTTCGTATTTTAAAAGTTTACCGTTCATTAGTTCATGTGCCTTTGGTAACTGATTGCCGTATATATAACAGTAAACCAGTCCCATAATTACAGAAAAATACAGTTCTTTGTTCATGATACGGGAATCCGTTCCGTATTTTTCGAAATATTCTTCAGCTTTGTGATATTGTCTCAGAGCTGATTTGATATTACGCAGGAGCATGAAATTGTTTGCCAGCCTGACTGCTGGAAATGCGTTTTGGTCCGGATTTAATGGATGTCTGAGCACAAGCATGGCGGCCTTGTAATAAACGTCCAGAGATTTTGAATATTTCATTAACCTGTAATAAATATTGCCAAGTGTGCAATAAAGTTCATATTCTTCCTGAAATGAAAATGATATGCCGGATGATTTTCGCATCGCCTGCTCGCCGAGGCGTTTTGCTTTATTAAAATCGCCGCTATTTAATGCGGAATTCATTAATTGAAGATATTCGGATAAATGCTTTTTCATATAAAAAAGGATTGAGGTTTTCTGCAATAGCCGGTTTTGCCGGAGAAACGGCTCGTAGGAATTTATTTTCAATGGTTATGTAACATTTTCAAGATCTTTTGTCAAATGTTTTATAAAAACGCAAGTGGGCGGATCTTTAAATGCAAAGTTACAAAGAATGAACAAATTTATTGATTGTACTGAAGACGACGACACGACGACGAAATTAACATTGGATACTCAGATTGGCAGGATATGTACGACGACGAGACGCTGAATTCTTCACAACAGATTTAACGGATTGAGCGGATTGACTGCGAAACGACGATATT
The DNA here is from genome assembly GCA_016220095.1 of Planctomycetota bacterium. GTDB lineage: Bacteria > Planctomycetota > MHYJ01 > JACQXL01 > JACRIJ01 > JACRIJ01. The sequence continues at coordinate 12,660 of JACRIJ010000038.1, forward strand.
TATTACCACGGAATACACGGAACATACGGGAAATGACGATTTTTGGAAGGTTCCGCCACGCGTCCGGGTCCCGAGGTCCGGCGTCCGGTCCCCGGCTCCCGTATCTCGGTTCTCGGCTCCAGGATCTCGGCTCCCGGGTCTCGAAACTCGGGCCACGGATAAATTAGTGTGCATTCGCGGCAGAATCGGAATCCGCTATCATTTCGAATTTCTCTTCATTACTCTTTTCAAGGCGTGGCGTACCGCCGGACGAAGCCACGGTACGATAGCGTTGAGCCACCTTGTAACCTTTCGCGCCCTTCTTAGTTGTACCGCGAGCTTTTCTACCCTTTGTGACGCCTTGTCATCGCAAGGGCCTGCTGTAATCAATTCCTCGCCCAATTCCTGCGGAATCGATGGCAGTACCTGCGTATTAAGAAGCATCCAGAAACGGGGCGTTACGTATCCTCCAGGCCGTGAGGTTATCAGCATGGAATCATAGGGATCGGTGCCGAAATGGGCGAGCAGGTTGTCCTGCATGCAACGCTCATAGAGCGGCGTGTTTGGAAATGGGGTCAGCGGAAGCGCCACTACACCCCAGTTGGACCTGGGCAGTACATTGAGCGTAAGGGCAAGCTGGCGCAGGTCTCCTTCCCTTTCGTACGGGTTGTTGATGATGATATCAGTGGAAAGATAAATTCCGGCATCTATAATTATTCTTGCGGCGTTGAGGAAGGATTGGACCGTCTCTTGCCGATTGTATATTTTCTTGTTTACGCGGTCTGAACCTTCCAGCCCCATTGTTACGTATTCCAATCCTGCGGACTTCAGGAGTTGGATGCGTTTTTTTGTTACATAGCGGGGAATCATGCGTACGATGAATGGGATGCCGATTTCGGCTTTCATGCGTGAACAGAATTCTTCAAGCCACTCATCTGAACCCGCAAAGAAGCTGTCGTCTTGGAAATTAATTCCGGCGATCCCGGGCGCCCGTTCCTTTACGGATCGTATTTCTTCTATAGCGTGGCCAACGCTGACGCGGCGTACCGGCGCGCCGTTTACATTACAGCAATAGGCGCATCGGTAAACGCATCCCCGCGACGTGAGCATGTCGTAGTATCGTCCGCCCCACACAGCGTATTTTTTATGCAGGGCCCATGTTAACCGGCGGAGTCTGTTGTCAGCGAGAATCCAATCCCTGTCATTGAACCGGAAAATAGGAAAAGGGAGTGCGTTAACATTAAGCTTTTGTTCCAGCGATTTGGCATTTGCGGCGATTTGTCCGTTGCGCCTCCATACAAGGCCGGGAATAGATGCGGGATCGGCGCCGTTTAATATCATCTGCAGAGGCAATTCGCCAGGTCCCTGGACGGCATATTCTGCGCCGTCCACCAGCGATTCAGCCGGACACAGGGTAGCGTGCACGCCGCCTGCCATGATGACGCCTTTATATCCTGCCGCCCGCAGAAGTTTTACCAACAGTGCATAGGGATGGAGGCTCGCGGTCATCAGATAAAAACCGAGATGCGTGACTTTTTCTTTAGCAAGCCAGGAACTCACATCCCGTATTTCCCGGTCCGAAAAGACAATAGGCTGTCCGATTTCCGCGGGTTGCTTGATGATAATCAGAAGTGTTGTTTTGACTCCGATAGACTCTGCGTACGCGCCGAGCGTACGGATAGAGACGGGCCTCTCGTATTCGTCAATAGCGGCAAGGACGAGGTGTTTTTCGTTGGCCGTATAGTCCGGACCGTGTTGATTATTGCCATTTACCACACAAGTTTACTTCTAAAAGAGCATCCTTTTGCGAAAAAATATTTGCCTGAGAACGGCCTTCTAATACCGCATTATATCGCCCATTGCTGAAAAGTCAATGTTTTTATTGAAAAAAATGCTTGCAATCCGTATTGCATTCTGCTAATATAACATATAAATAAACGGCTTGTGCTATAGAACTGTGTATTTGACGGATGCATGAGGGAGAGTATTGAATATGAAATTTCTCAATCGTATTCTCATAACAGCAGCATTTATTCTGATAATAGGCCTTATCGCGGGCGGAATCTGGTTTTATCATTCCCAGGGTGAATCTTTACGGAATGGAATTGAAAACAATCTTGCTTCCATCGCCAAACTCAAAGTTAACCAGATCGCGGCCTGGCGGTCCGGGATTCTTGCTGAAGGAATCGCCTTAGAGGAAGATCTTCTGCTGGCTAAACATATGTCAGCGTTTATAGCAGAGGCAAATGCGGAGGATGGCGAACAGGTTCTTTCATCACTGCGAAGCATACGGAAACGCGGTAATTACCAAAATATTTTGCTGGTGGATGCGAAGGGGCAAGTGCTTTTGAATCTTCTGGATACAAAAGACGACGTCATCCAGGAGGTCATGTCAGAGCTTGTTGCCGCATTGCACGGCCGCAAGCCTGTGCTTACGGATTTACATGTCTGTGATTTTGATGCAAGGCCGCATATTAACGTGATTACCCCTTTTTACGACGGCAATCAGCAGTCCGGAAGGGCTCTTGGAGCGGTCATAATAGTATGCGAAGCGGATAAATTTCTTTTTCCTCTTGTGCAATCGTGGCCTGTAGCGAGCAGTACTGCCGAGACTTTGCTGGTCCGGCGTGACGGTGACAGCGTGCTTTTCCTTAATGAACTGCGTCACCAGTCTGATACTGCGCTTAAATTACGCATACCCTTGAGCCGTACGGACGTGCCGGCGGTGAAAGCGGTTTTAGGCGTGCAGGGTGTGAATGAGGGCTTAGATTATCGCGGTATAGAGGTGCTTTCGGCAATTTACCCGGTTCCGGATTCTCCGTGGTTTATGGTAGCCAAGGAAGACGCGGATGAGATATTCGGCGAGTGGAATTTCCGGTCGCGCATGATACTGGTTCTTTTGTCAGTGGCGGTTTTGCTTGCATTTTTCGCCGGCCTGACGATATGGCAATACAACAGGAAGACATATTACCGGACTTTATATAAAACCGAAGTCAACCTGCGTGAAAGCGAAGAGCGTTTTCGTCTTATATTTGAGCAGGCCGCTGTCGGCATAGCTCTTGTCGGGATTGACGGCCGTTATCTCAGAGTCAACCAGCGGATGTGCGATATTACCGGTTACAGCGAAGATAAACTCCTGCAGAAAACATTCCGGGATATTGTGCATCCCGCGGATGTAGATAAGGAACTGGGCTTTATGAACCGGGCGCTGTCGGGCGAGACGAGGACTTATTCAATGGATAAGCGGATCCTGCACAGGGACGGTTCAACCGTATGGGCCAACGTTACGGCCGGATTGGTGCGCGATTTATTAAATGCGCCGAAAAATTTTGTTTTTGTGGTTGAAGATATTAGTGAACGTAAACGCTTTGAAGAAGCGATTTCCCGTGCTAATCAGGATTTACTTCGTTCCAACCAGGAACTTGAGCAGTTTGCCTACGTCGCTTCCCATGACCTTCAGGAGCCGTTGCGCATGGTATCAAGTTATACACAACTGCTTTCCCAGCGGTATAAGGGCAAACTTGACGGTGATGCCGAAGAGTTTATAGGTTTTGCTGTGGACGGCGCCAACCGCATGCAGAGGCTGATTCAGGACCTTCTGATGTATTCGCGCATCAATACGCGCGGAGAGACGTTTAAGCCCATAGATACGCATGCCGCTTTAGGCGAGGCGCTGTTCAATCTTCAGGCGGTAATCAAAGAATCCGGGGCGATAGTGGCCAACGGCGAGCTTCCTGCGGTGCAGGCGGACGGGACGCAGGTTGCCTTGTTATTCCAGAATCTTATCAGCAATGCCGTTAAATTTAGGAAAAAAGACGAACCGCCGCGCATACGCGTTTCCGCTGAAATCAGGGGCGATGAATGCGTTTTTTCCGTCAGCGATAACGGGATTGGAATAGATAATAAGTATTTTGACCGGATATTTGTTATCTTCCAGCGCCTTCACAGCCGGGATAAATATCCGGGAACAGGGATAGGCCTGGCCATCTGCAAGCGCATTGTGGACCGCCATAACGGCCGCATCTGGGTTGAATCCGAACCTGGAAAAGGGTCGGTTTTTTTCTTTACACTGCGTAAAGCGCGGTAATTTATGAGAAAGGAGATACGTTTATGAATCAGGAAAATCAGATTAAACCCATAGACATTCTGCTCGTGGAGGATGACCCGGGCGACGCGCGTCTTACCAAGGAAGCCATGAAGGATACCAAACTGAGGAATAATATTTTTCATGTTACGGACGGCGAAGAGGCAATGGCTTTTCTCCGGAAAGAAGGCCGGTATGCCGATGTGCCGTGTCCCGACCTGATACTTATGGACCTCAACCTTCCCAAAAGGAACGGCATTGAAGTGCTGGCGGAGATTAAGAATAACAAAAATCTTAAAAGGATACCGGTAGTGATACTGACGGTCAGCAGTGCCGAAGAAGATATTTTGAAGTCGTACAACCTGCATGCCAACTGCTATATTACAAAACCGATAGACCTGAATCAGTTTATGAATGTCGTAAAATCCATTGAAGATTTTTGGCTGACTATCGTAAAACTGCCGAACGGGTCCAAAAAGCTGAGAAAGGCTGATAACTGATGGCACAGAAAAAACACACATCAACAGGCGCGGACGCATTTAAAACGGGCCAGGCGGATAACGAATCCATCCGTTTGCTTCTTGTTGAAGATAATCCCGGTGATGTGCGGCTTGTCCATGAGATGCTTCGCGGCTGGCCATCCATCATGCTGGAAACATCGGGGTGCCTTGCGGATTGCATGGCAAGATTGAATCGGCGGGGGATCGGGCTCGTTTTGCTGGATCTCGGGCTTCCGGACAGCGACGGCATTGAAACATTAACATCAGTGGCGCGCGCGTTTCCGAATGTGCCGGTTGTGGCGTTGACCGGCAATGACGATGTTGAAACGGCATTAAAGGCGGTGCGGGCAGGCGCTCAGGATTACCTGCCAAAGGGCATCGTAACGCCGGAAATCCTGCAAAGGACCATTAGGTACGCTATAAAACGCAAGCAATCAGAAGAGTCACTGCGGGAAAGCGAGGAGAAGTACCGCGAGCTGGTGGAAAACCTTAATGAAGTAATATTTACTGTAGATACGGGCGGGAACATCAGATATGTAAGCACGCCCGTGCGCCGTTTGACCGGTTACGAGTCCGAAGAGCTGACAGGCCGCAGGTTTTCAGAATTTATATACCCTGATGATTTACCCTGCCTTGAGAGTATATTCAGCGCAACTCTTGAGGGCCGGCAGGAGTCATGCGAGTTCCGGTACTACGCCAGTAACGGAAACGTGCGCTGGGCGAGCATATCAGTTCATTCTGCGATTGGGAGGAATGGAGTGGAAGGCGTCCGCGGTATTTTTTCCGATATTACCGAACGGCATTACGCGGGCGAAGAAAAAGCCATGCTGGAAGAGCAATTACAGCATTCGCAGAAGGTTGACGCTATCGGCAGGTTGGCAGGCGGCATAGCCCATGATTTCAATAATATGTTGAGCGTTATTCTCGGTTACGCGGAAATGCTCCATGCCCAGCTTAAGGATGAAGGCTCATTGCGGGAAAAAGTTGACAAGATATTAGAAGCGGCTCGGCATTCCGCGATGCTTACGCGCCAGCTTCTCGCTTTCAGCAGGCGCCAGACGCTCCAACCTGAGGTGCTGAATCTTAATACGGTGCTCCTGAATTTTGAAAAGATGCTTCAGCGGCTTATGGGGGAAGATATTGAAATGAAACTCGTATTGTCTGAAGGACTTGGCAGGATAATGGCGGACCCGGGGCAGATTGAACAGGTGTTGATGAACTTATCCGTGAATGCCCGCGACGCCATGCCCCAGGGCGGAAGGCTTGTCTTTGAAACGCTTAATACGGAGTTTGACGAGGCCGGCGCGCATTGTCATGCGGGCGTCAAACCCGGGAAGTATGTCATGCTTGTCATAACTGACACCGGCTGCGGCATGGACAAGAATGTGCTATCGCATATTTTTGAGCCTTTTTTCACGACAAAAGAAGAAGGCAAAGGCACTGGACTCGGGCTTTCCACGGTGTACGGCATCATCAAACAATCAAACGGGCATATCCGGGTTTACTCTGAACCGGGAAAAGGCGCGTCTTTCAGGATATACCTGCCTGTGACACAGGCGGAATTTCCGGGTGAAAAGGAAAAGTCAAAAGAAGATGAACAGAAGGGTTGCGGGGAAAGCATTCTGGTGATTGAAGACGTGGAATCGCTCAGGACGCTTTTTGAGACGATTTTTACGAATTTGAATTATAAAGTGACTACCGCCCAGAACGGCAGGGAGGCGTTACTGCTTATAGAGGAAAAAGGATTGAATCCTGACATCGTGATTACGGACGTGGTCATGCCGGGCATGAGCGGTTTTGCGCTGGTAGAACGCCTCAGGAGCACTCATCCCGGGCTGAAAGTGCTTTTCATGTCCGGCTATACTGACGGGGATATTTTGCATCACGGCGCGCTTAAACCGGGCACGCCATTCATTCAGAAGCCGTTCAAAATAAATGATATCGCGGCAAAAGTGCGCGAGATTCTGAAATGCGATAACACTTGAAGCGGAAAAGTAAGGCCTTCCCTCCTTCGCTAAAGCTACGGAGGGTACGACAATTCACTTTTCGATTATTCTTACGTAATCCGTGTAGATGAAAAGACCTTTATCAAGGTTAAAAACAATATTTTATTGAAAAAAAACATACGGATGCTATACTGAATACCGCATTGTAGATGCCCTGCGATTTTGACCCTGACAGGATGTCAGGGATCCTGAGCGAGGCAGGATGCCAAAAGCGAAGGATGCAGAGCGAAAAACGACGCTGAAAGTTGATAGTTGATAGTTGAAAGTTGACCGCATTTGCAAATGAAATTGGAACGCGTTAAGCGTCGTCGTTCGTTCAAATGTCAACTATCTACTTTCAAATGCTCTGCAAATTTTTTGCGGAGCAAAAAACGTGAACAGTTGAACAGGCGACAATTAGACCGCATTTGTGTGCAGGAAACTGAAACGCGTCAAGCGTAGTCGTTCGTTCACCTGTCACCTGTTCTAATGATCAAATGCTCTGCAAATTTTTTGCGGAGCAAAAAATTTGCCGAGGTAGCTCAGTGGTAGAGCAGCGGTTTCGTAAACCGCAGGTCGTGGGTTCGACCCCCATCCTCGGCTTTTTTGATTTGGTGATCTGGTGATTTAGTGATTTGGTGATTGACGAACGATAGACGGACGATTAACAAACGATTGATGGACGATTGGCGAATAGAACCATATAACATTTCTGTCTTTAGCTGTCTTTCTTAAGTTGGGGATTTGGGATTGCCGGCGCTTGCACCGGATTTTCAATTTAAAATTTACAGTTTTCAGTTTGCAATAGCCTGCTCATACGAAGGATGAAAAATGAAGCATAAAGACAGGAAGTGCGTTGTCCGGGTTCCAAGTCCCGGGTGTCGGACGTCGTGTCCCGGATACCGGCTCTCGGAATTCGGATTCCGGCTCACCTTATTCTGCCGTTAATCCGAGGTCTTTAATCATCCGCAGATCGTCTTCCTCCGACCTGCCGCTCTGCGTTAAATACCCGCCTATCATTATTGCGTTCGCGCCCGCAAAAAACACCCAGCTCTGCAAATCCCGTAGATTCTTTTCCCTGCCGCCGCATACCCTGATGTCCTTTGTCGGCAGTGCATACCGGAATACCGCTATAGTCCTTAATATGTCCATCGGCTCCATTACCGGGTATCTCTCAAACGGCGTGCCTTGAATCGGCATTAAAAAATTCAACGGCACCGCGTCCACATCAAGTTCTCTCAGCGTCAATGCCATGTCCAGCCGGTCTTCCCACGTCTCTCCCATGCCCATTATCCCGCCACTGCAGACCTCCAGGCCGGCCTTCTTGATGTTCCGGATGGTTTCTATCCTTTCATCGTACGTGTGCGTCGTGCATATCTCCGGGAAAAAACGCCTTGAAGTCTCCAGGTTATGGTGCGCCCTCGTAATGCCGGCTTCTTTTAATTGCCCGGCGCGCTCCGGCGTCAGCCTGCCTATAGAGACGCACATGGCAATCTTCTTTTTCTTGTCAGCGGAAAGTTTTTTTACGGTGCTGACAATGGTATTGAATTCGTCGTCAGTTAATTCGTTTCCGCTCGTTACAATGTCAAATCTCTTCGTTCCGGCTGTTTGCGCCTTCCAGAATGCCTTTTCAATTTTTTCGGCGTCAACCAATTCGTAGGCTTTAGCGTCCGCGGCATTATGCGATGACTGGGCGCAGAATTTGCAGTCTTCCGAACAATTGCCGGATTTGGCGTTTATCAGGGAACAAAAATCAACCTTGTTTCCGAATTTAGCCATCCTCAGCAGGTTGGCGCCGTACATCAATTCGTAGATTTCAAGTTTCAGTAAAGGCATAAAGTCTTCCTTGCCTAATTTCGCCCCTGCAATTATTTTTTTTAGTATGTCAAAAGCTGAAGCCCTGTTGGCAGGCGTCTTGTTATTTGAAGAATCCATTGTTGCCACCTCTTTCAGTTAAAAGTTTCAATGCCGTAAAATCAGTCCTGTTAAGGCATACGGGCGTTACGGATACAAAACCGCCTTTCAGCGCCTGGACGTCCGTCAGCAGTTCAGGGTCGTAAGGCGAATTGCATTCCGGCATTATCTCGCCGCTTATCCTGTACGACATGGCATCGCGGTCAACGAGGGAGTATTTGTCGCGGAATCTTGCAGGGTCTTGTTTTGTGAGCCGGATTCCTTTAATGCTTGTCCGTCCGAGAGCCGGTACGTTGACGTTGAAGGCCGCCGGCGTGCAGTAAAAATTCTGCAGGACGTATTCAGCGAATTCACCCGCTATCCGCGATGACGCGGCATAATCTTTTGAGCCCGTGATGTCAAGCGATATTGCGAATGCCGGTATGCCCATGAGAGCGCCTTCCACGGCGCCCGCGAGCGTGCCGGAATAAAACGCGTTTATGCCGAGATTGGCGCCTGCATTGATTCCGGAAACTACGATGTCGGGTTTCCGATCCATAAGCGTAGTTACGGCCAGTTTTACGCAATCCGCAGGGGTGCCGTCTATGGCATAAACCGAAAGCCGGTTATCTCTTACGGCCCTGGTTATAGTGACGGGGCAGTGCACGCTTATGGAATGGCTGACCGCACTGCGCTGGCTGGAAGGCGCGGAAATGACGATGTCGTGGCTGGCGGAGAATGCCTCCGTAAGCGCTTTGAGCCCGTCGGCGTCCACGCCGTCGTCGTTGGTTATCAGGACGAGTTTACGTTCCATGGGCATATAATAGCACCGGCGGGATTTAAAGTCAAAGAATTTTTTTCGCGCGCTGTAACCGGACAGTGAACGACGACGTATAATAACAGGGACTTGACGAGACCTTACGGAGATTTAATGATTTGGTGACTTGATGATTTATCGATTACGTGTCCTTCGCCAATCACTAAATCATCCAGTCATTAAATCCCAAACGTCCTTCCTTTCTCGTTTTCCCTCCTTCATCTTTCTTATTTGCCCGTTCACTTACGGGTTGGCTCGGACTTGTGTGCAAAAAAAAATTTTTGATTTTTTTCAGATTTTTCTTGATTCAATCGGATATTTGTTGTATACTTTTCCCCAATAAAGCTGGACGAACAAATTAACACTTGAAGAAATTTTATATATGAAAAAATAAGGGGCACAGGGCGCGGAGGCGCGGCTTTAACAATGGAGGAATCATAAATATATGTCTCAAAAAGAAGATGCCCTGTTTGTGCTGACGCATGAAGATGCTCAGCTTATCGCCATGCAGACCCTTGGCAGGGAATTGTCTTCGGAGGAGCTTTGCTGTGTGAGGAAAGGGTTGGAATACCGTCTTCTGGATTGGCCGAACCAGATGGAACGCGCCATAAAGAACGCCGCAGAAGCAGTGCGGACATAACAATATTCAGCCCTGACAGCCAATCGGCACAGCCTTTCGTTGCATTTCCTTTTTGCTATCCGGAACTATCAGCAGAAATAACTTCAATACTAAGTTTTACGGTTAATATAATTCAAATCACGGATGATTTCAACGCAATCTTGAATTAACAGAATTTTCGGTTCTAAAAGGAGGTTTTATGGGATACTTTGATTCTAAAAATCCAAAAGAATTCGGGTTTAAGGATATTCTTTACGAAAAAAAGGACTGGAGGGCGAAAATCACCATAAATCGCCCGGACAGTTACAACTGTTATTCAACCGAAACGCTAAAAGAACTTATAGCCGCGTTCCAGGATGCTTCCTTTGATGACAAGGTGGCCGTTGTAGTTTATACGGGCGCGGGAGACAAGGCGTTTTGCACCGGAGGCGATGTCAAGGAGTATGCGGACACGTATACCTCACAGCCGAGGGATTATTGGAAATATATGGGCCTTTTCAGGGCGTACATTGAGAGCATAATGAATAACGGCAAAGTCACTATAGCGAGGATAAACGGAATTGCGGTCGGCGGCGGCAATGAATCACAGCTTGCCTGCGACCTTGCGGTAATGTCCGATAACGCGTATTTAGGGCAGGTAGGCACAAGCGTCGGGAGCGTTGCCTGCGGCGGCGCCACGCAATGGCTGTCCATTCATGTCGGCGACAGGCGCGCGCGTGAAATGCTTTTCCTGAACGAAAGGATCCCGGCGCAAAAGGCCCTGGAGTGGGGATTGGTTAATTATATCGCGCCTCCCGCTGAATTGGACAAAAAGGTTGACGAACTTTGCGAAAAAGTAATCAATAAATTCCCGGAATGCACGCGTTATACGAAACAGCAGGTCAATTTCTGGAAAGAAATCGCGTGGAATTCAACGGTAGGGCACGCGAGGGACTGGTTGTCCACGCATTTTGCCTGCCTGGAACCCAATGAGGGCATGAACGCGTTTAAGGAAAAGCGGAAGGTTGATTTCGTTAAACTCCGCGAAAAGGCGGTAAACGGCGGTTCGCCGGAATTTATGTACGGCCCTTACAAGAAGTCTTGCCCGGGATGCGGCGCCAAGAACCTTCCCACGGAATTCGTTTACTGCGGCAAGTGCGGGGCCAAGATATAGAGTCTGGAGTCTGCGACGAAAGAGGAAAAATGAAAAATGGAGAAGGAAGGACGGACAAGTGCCAGCTCCCTTCTTCCTGTTGCATACTGCCTTCTTCGTTATAAAGAAGAAGAAGGGAAAACGAAGAAGGAAGGACGTCGTTCGGGTTCCGGGATTCGGTGGCCGGGACCCGGAATTCAGCACCCGGACGCCGGATATCGGATCTCGAGTTTCAGTATTTAGTTATTTCGTAGTTAGCCGTTAATCCGCTAAATCCGTTTAATCTGATGTGAATGCCTATGCGAAAAACAGAAATGAAAGAATGGAATGCCCAATGCATGCGCCAGATAAAAAGGCCTTTGCGTGACCGCATTGATTTCGGATTTAACTGGGTCTATAAACCGGTTTTGGATGATGCGGAGTCGCGCATTTTTAACACTATGGCGGAATATAGAAAATGGTGCGAACAGAAATTGCCTTCCTATCTTGGTTATCGCAGGGCTAAGCGATGAGAAAACGCGGTTACTTCAACTTTCAACAGGCGGAATTGCTTTGTAAGGCGCTAAATAGTCAAAAGGCGGATTATTTACTGATAGGCAAATCCGGCGCTGTTATTATGGGATATCCTGGAACGACACAGGATGTAGACATATATCCGAAAAAAGACCCTGAAAACGCAAAAAAAATCATCAAGGCATTGAATAGCATAGGATTCAAGCTTGATAACAAGATAAAAGAAGCCATATTACGCGGCAAAGACTTTGTGCAGATAAAATCAGGTCCTTTTGACATTGATCTTGTGTTTGCCCCTGACGGATTTGAAAATTACGATGAAGTAAAGAAGAGAAGCGTGAAAATCAAGTATTTCCCTGTGGCAAATATTTCAGATATAATAAGAAGCAAGCAAGCCGCGGGCAGGGAACGTGATATGATAGAACTGCCGTTATTAAAGGCGTTTGCAAAAAGCCTGGAAAGAGAAGGTTTGAAATGGCATTAGAACTTGAAGGCAAAAAAGCTATAGTTACCGGAAGCAGTTTAGGGATAGGCAGGGCGATTGCGATTGAACTGGCGCGGAACGGCTGTGACGTGGCCATAAATTACCGCAAGCATGAAGAAGAGGCCCGTAAAATCGCCGAAGAAATAAGGACCATCGGCAGGCAGGCTTTGGCGATAAAGGCCGATGTCTCTGTTTTTAAGGAAGTGGAAAACCTTGTAACAACGGTCTTGTCGGAATTCAAACGGGTTGATATCCTTATAAATAACGCCGGAGTGAACCGCGACGGCGTTATCTGGAAAATGACGGAAGAAAACTGGGATACGGTGATTGACATCAATCTTAAAGGCTATTTTAATACCATACGTTTCACTGCGCCTGTGATGAAAGAGCAGAATTTCGGCAAGATAGTCAATATTACGTCCATTAACGGACTTAGGGGTAAATTCGGACAAACGAATTACTCCGCGGCTAAGGCAGGCATTGTAGGTTTAACCAAGTCGCTCGCGAAAGAACTCGGGAAATTCAACGTCAATGTCAATGCCGTGGCCCCGGGCATGATAGAGACTGAAATGATGGCCGGACTTCCGCCGGAGATTATACAGAAGGCTAAGGATGAAACAGTGTTGGGCAGGATAGCAATGCCCGAGGATATCGCTAATGTGGTGGCGTTCCTCTGCACCGAACGCGCAAAACATATTACAGGCGAAGTAATTAAGGTGGACGGGGGGCAGTATATATAGATTTAAGATTTAAGATGTAAGATTTACGACTACGACTACGACTACGATTTACGATTACGAGTAATATTTAAGCCATTTGGAGTAATCCCCCCCTCCCTTGATGGGAGGGGGCATAGGGGGAGGGTGAAAAATATTTTCCCCCTCGCCCTGTCCCTCTCCCGCAAGGGGAGAGGGATTTACTTCAAATAGCTTAAGTATTACGACTACGATTTACGGCTTTACGACTGCAAAATACAACGATAAATTGTGAGTAATGAGTGTTATAAAATAAAGATAAGGATTTAATATGAAAAATTTATCAGAAATAGTAGTTATCAGCGCCGTGCGCACCGCGCTCGGCAGGTTTGGCGGCGGATTCAAAAATGTTTCTGTCCATGAACTTGGCGCTAAGGCCATACAGACGGCGCTTTTGAAGGCCGGTGTCCGCGGCGACCAGATCAATGAAACCGTATTCGGCAACTGCCGCCAGGCGGGCAACGGCCCCAATCCGGCGCGTACCGCTTCGGTTAAGGGCGGCATTCCCAAGACAGTTCCCGCGCAGACGATAAACATGGCCTGTCCGTCGGCCATGAAGGCGCTTCAGATTGCGGCGGAATCCATTATGGCAGACAGGAACGACATAGTGCTCGCAGGCGGAATGGACAGCATGAGTACGATTCCGTATCTGTTGAAGGATTGCAGATGGGAAGGTTTTAAGATGGGAGACAAGGTGTTGATGGACGGTTGGAGCGACAATATTGACCCGCTCTGCGGATACGGAATGGGCATGACTGCGGAAAACCTTGCCGCAAAATACGGGGTATCCCGGGAAGACCAGGATAAATTCGCATTAGCGAGCCATTTAAAGGCCGCTGAAGCAGTAAAGCAGGGTTATTTTAAGAATGAAATAGTTCCTTTTGAAATACCGTCCGAAGGCAGGGAGCCCGCGGTTACTATTGATAAAGATGAAGTTATAAGAGCAGATACAACGCTGGAAAAATTGGCAAAACTCAGGCCTGCGTTCAAGAAAGACGGCAGTGTAACCGCCGGCAACGCCTGCGCGATGTCGGATGGCGCGACAGCGATGGTAGTTACGCACAAGATGAAGGCAAAGGAACTAAATTTATACCCGTTGTTTTCAATCAGGGCATTTTCCTGCGCGGCGGTTGAGCCGGATGTAATGGGGGAAGGCCCGTCAGTGGCCATTCCTGCCGCGTTGAAAGCCGCGGGCATGAAGATTTCGGACATAGACCTTTTTGAAATCAACGAGGCGTTTGCAGTGCAGGCGCTGATGAACGTACGCGCGCTTGAGATACCGCAGGAAAAGCTGAATATATTCGGCGGCGCGATAGCCCTTGGGCATCCGACCGGCATAAGCGGCGCGAGAATAGTTCTTACGTTATACAACGCGCTGAAAATCAGAAATAAAGAGATAGGTTGCGCGGCAATATGCGGTGCGGGCGGCGTTGCGATGGCGGCGGTTATCAAGAGGGAATGTTAAGCCGTTCTTTGCGACTTCGAGGCTGAATATTCGTTTGAAATTTCAGATTATTAAGGGGAAAAATATGAGTGATTTACAGCACATTAAATATTCCATCACAAACGGGGTAGCGAGGCTATTTTTCAATCGTCCGCCTGTCAACGTGCTGAATATTGCGATGATGAAGGAGATAAATTCGGTTTTAGAACCCTTGGTGAAGGATAATTCCGTTAAACTCCTGTTGATTACGGGTGAAGGCAACGCATTTTGCGCGGGTGTTGACGTGGGGGAGCATTCGCCGGATAAAGTCAGCGGGATGATAAGTTCATTTCACGGCATGTTCCGGCTTTTGGAGTCGCTGGAGATACCCGTAGTAGTTTCAGTGAACGGTTCGGCTCTTGGCGGCGGGATGGAAGTCGCACTTGCCGGCGATATAGTGATAGCGTCCAACCAGGCAAAATTCGGCCAACCGGAGATAAAGCTTGGGTTTTTTCCGCCCATAGCCGCGGTTTTACTGCAGAGGCATATGGATTGGGGCAGGGCGTTTGAGATATGCGTTACGGGCCGGACTTACGGAGCGGCTGAGATGAAGGAATTCGGTTTGGTTGGCAGGGTAGTTGAACCTGACAAGTTGCAGGTTGAGACGGACGCCGTGGTAGCGGAGCTTGCCCAGAACAGCATACCGGTGATGAAACTTGCCAAAAAGACCCTGAAAGCAGTGTGGGGAAGGCCGTTTGAAGGCGCTTTAGGAGAGGCGGAAGGCAATTTTCTGAATAAGCTGATGAAACTTGCCGATGTCCAGGAGGGCATCAGGTCTTTTGCGGAGAAGCGCAGGCCGGAGTGGAAGAACT
This sequence comes from Planctomycetota bacterium, assembly GCA_016220095.1. Taxonomy (GTDB): domain Bacteria; phylum Planctomycetota; class MHYJ01; order JACQXL01; family JACRIJ01; genus JACRIJ01. The sequence continues at coordinate 27,716 of JACRIJ010000038.1, forward strand.
CGTAGCTTCATGTACTGCCTCAGAAGCCGTGAAAAAATCCAAATTATAACAATTCATCTTTTAAAAAGGTCGTTATTTGAAAAACAACGCCAAATTAGAAAATTTTATCCGCTTTTAGTCAGCGGGTAACTAAAACGACGGCTTTTAACACATTCAG
>JACRIJ010000039.1 GCA_016220095.1 Planctomycetota bacterium
AATCCGGGATATTTCTAAATTTTTTCCGTCATTTTTCAGCCAGAAATCAATGTCAAATTTGCGGTCTTTGCTCATGTCGTGTTCCTTGCCTGTCAAACAGGCGTCACAGGCCTCTTTGAAATCACAGCATGCAAAATAGGTGTTTTCATTTTTAATGAAGCTTATCTGGTCATAAACCTTATTTAACTTAAGCGTCAATGCCTTCTTGTCTTCGGCATCGTAAATCAGAAAATAACCGCCTTTCAGCCCGGTGTCCTTTTTGATATAATCATTAACACAGTTACGGGCATCCCTTGAATCTATTTGCCCGGATGGAAGCTTTGCCGTCCCCGGACGCTCTGCCGGACTGTTTTGCCCCTGGCCGCTGCCCGGGATCAAAAAACCGAAAACTATCCCCGTGAAAATTATCAATCCTGTTATTATCTCTTTTGTTTTCATACTTTTACCTTTCTTTCATTAATATCCCAATTCATTAAAATCTGGAAACTGCGCTGATGCGAAAATCCGCATAAAACGGCGCAACAAAATAATCACATGTTAAGCGCATGTTTGGAAGACATTTTTTCCGTATCCGTCAAGCCAACGCAGATATCGTTGTTCTTTTCAGAAAGTTTCAGCTTGTTCTCGCGCGCCAGCCAACCGAGAGCCATGCTTACGTCGTCACTGTCTAATTTGAGCTTTCTGGCAAGCTCTTTAACGGTTAAGTCCCCGGTCTTTTCCAGATTTTGCCAAACTTTTCCGGCATTTTCGCCTATCTGAGAAGCGTTTTTCATAAATAAAATCTCCTTAAAAAATAATTAAATCCTTGAGTTTTATGATTGAATCAAAAATATTCTGCAGGTCATTCCCGTTTTCGCAGTTCCGGCAGTAATCAACGGGAATATCTTCGCGCGATACCTCCCTTAAAGGCCGTCCGAGAAAATAGCGGATGAGGAACTCTTCGTATTTTGTGTTTTTGAGCGATGAAAGCACCTCAAAGTGCACGAACCGCAGATCTTCTTTTTCTCCGCTTATCGTATAACGAATCATATCGGAGCTTGGCGCTAATTCTTGTTCCAATAAAACAGTATCAGCTGTGTCTAACATTTGGGTTCTCCTTTCTAAAAACCGCTGAAATTATCGCTCCTGACACCCCTTTTCCTATGCTCTTCGTCTTCACGTTTCACCTGCGCCTGAATCTTATACGCGCAGTCGCGCATTACGCAGTAAAGAATCCTGCAACCGTCATCCTTGCTTTCCGTCTCGCCTTTGTCGGCAAGTATGATAAGCTTTTTGACGAGCTTCGCGGCTTCCTGCAAATTTTTATTGTTGATTATTGTCACGATTCAATCTCCGTCCCTTTGGCTTGTTTTATATGCTTCGCAATAACTGTGCCAAATTCCCTTCCATGTTTTTTAAATAAGCTTAATCCCTTTAGAATACACATAAATTCAATAAAAATTATTTTTGAACTATGAATATTACGATGTATCATTTCATACGATAATGAGACACTGAAAATTAACAAAAAGACATTCCGCCGGTAGAACATTAGGCATAACATATTTACATGCAACGTGTTACATAATAATACCGAGCGGGTAATTGCATGCCGACTGTCTCATTAGCCATAATGAGACAGTACGTTTAATGAGACACCATGATGAGTTAAGATGAAAAACAAGAAATGAATACGCAGTATCGCTGTGCTCGCAATATCACTGAGGCTCGCAGTACCCGCAGGATTGCTTCGCTCGCATGACTGCACTGTCCAAACGAAGTGGCCAGCGGTCAACGGCCAATTGCAAGAAGGAATTCAGGTTTCAAGCAACTGGTCTTTACAGTCATGCAGGAAACGATGCATAGTCGCGCGGGAGACGCCGAGAATCTTCGCTGATTTTTCGCGGTTGCCGTTGGTCTGCTTTAAGGCATCTTTTACCTTCTGCAAATCAAGCTTATGTTTCCGGCTCTTTTTCACAGGCGCGGCGCCTTTGGACTGCTGAATATTCAAGGGAAGATGCCGTGGTTCAATCATACGGCCGCGGCACTTGACCAGTGCGAACAGAAGCGCATTCTGCAATTCCCTGACATTGCCGGGCCAGTGATAGTCCATCAATACGGATAAGGCTTCTTCGGACAATGAAACAATATCGCGGCCCGATTCTTCAGCTGATTTCCTGAGAAAGCATTCGCTGAGAAGCGCGATATCGTTAAGCCTTTCGCGCAGAGGCGTTATGTTTACGGGAAATACGCTCAATCTATAATAAAGGTCCTCTCTGAATCTTCCGGATTTAATTTCATCCTTGAGCGATTTGTTTGTTGCGCTGACCACGCGCACGTCAACCTTAATGGTTTTTTCACCGCCGACTTTTTCAAAACAACCGTCTTGAAGCACGCGCAACAGCTTCACCTGCATGGCCGGGCTCAAGTCTCCCACTTCGTCCAGAAAAATCGTACCACCGTTCGCAAGCTCAAAACGCCCTTTTTTGTCGCGAATGGCTCCGGTAAATGCGCCCTTGACATGGCCGAACAATTCGCTTTCAAGCAAACCATCCGGAAGCGCGCCGCAGTTGACAGGGACAAATTGCTTGTCCGCGCGCGGGCTTTCGCTGTGAATGGCCGAGGCAACCAATTCCTTACCCGTACCGCTTTCTCCGTTTATCAGTACCGGAACGTTGATTTCAGACAGTTCCCTGACGTTATCGTACAATTCCTGCATTTTAGCATCACGGCCCACAAGGCCGGCAAACGTATGCTCTGCTTTCAAGCGTTGGCGCAGGCGATTCAATTCAGTAACGTCTTCCAGCATGACAATCGCATGGGGTTCGTTTTCATATTCAATCGGCGAGGCGCTGATCAAAAGTATGCGCTCCTCAATCTTTCCGTTCAGCGCTAATTCAACTTTTGTCTTGCTCTGATATATTCTCTCGCCTGCGAGAACTTCCATAATCGCATTGCGCACGCGACAGGTGCGGCAGAATTCTTCCGCGCCTTTTTCGCAATGCCCTGCCGAATTAACGCACATGAACGCGTCTCCCCATCGTTTATTTATAATGGCCTCTCTGGGAATATCAAATATGCGCTCCAGAACGTTATTCACCTCTTTTATATTCCTGTTTTTGTCCAGGACAAGAATGCCGCTGGGAATGGATTCAAATATTGCTTTGAATTTTTTTTCAGATTTCTTAATCTTATCTTCAACCAGTTTTTGTTCAGTGATATCATGCACCATACCGGCAGAACGGATAACCCGTCCGGATTCATTCCTGATGTGTTCGCATTTTTCATAAACAACGCGTATTTCACCGGTAGATTTCCTTACAATCCGATGCTCTATCTCATAAGTATCCTTACCGGCGCTCAACGAACTGGAATACGCGGCATCAACCGCGGCGCGGTCGTCAGGATGCACCACTTCCAGGAATGCTTCATAGGTTGCGACAAATTCCTGCGATTTCAAACCGAATATCCTATACGTTTCATTGGACCAGAACAAACGGTTATTTACAAGGTCGAGTTCCCAACTGCCGAGCTGTGCGATCTCTTCGGTCTTGCTCAGGCGCGTCTCCCGTTCCCGGAGAGAGTCCTCTGTTTTCTTGCGGCCGGTGATATCTTCAAACACGACCACGAAATAGCCCGGTTCCGGGCTGTATGCCGAAACCGAATACCATCGCTGGAGAAAATCAGCATATTGTTCAAATCTGGTTGATTCGCCGGTTAACGCCACCCGTCCGCATCTGCCTATCCAGTCAAACTGGGCCTTTTCAATTCCCGGCAGTACTTCGGTAACTCTTTTTCCTATTATTTCTTTCCTTTTCAGGCCGGTCAGCGTTTCGAAAGCGTCGTTTCCCTCAAGGAAAATAAAATCCACGGGTTCCCCGTATTTATCCAAAATCACCTTGTTATAGGCAAAGCCGTCCGCCATGTTTTCAAATAATGAACGGTATTTCCCTTCACTTTTCTTTACGGCCTCTTGCGCCTGCCTGCAATTCGCGCTTTCAATAAGTTCCCACTTGCCGTCCCGTTTTATAATTGTAAACTGATGATTTGAAATAACGTCAATGATTTCCGAGGCATTGCATCTGCTAATGGCATAAGTGCATGCCGCGAGCATCCGGTACCTGCCTATCACGCTGTTGACCGCTTCCTCATAACTTACAAATGCCTTCCAGTCTTTTTTCTCAAGCCAGAAGGTATTGCCTGTAAGGCGCAGGCCAGCAAATCCTTTTTGAAGCGCCTGCTTTTCTTTCAAAACCCAGCCCTGCAGTACTCTTTCGGAATCAAACCGTCCGGATACGGTGTACCATTGGTTATAGTCAAGTATTTCAATCTGGCCGTTTTTGATATATGCGTCCAGGCCGGGTATTTCTTTTCTTAGCGCCTGTTCGGCCTGTCCGGCCATCAAGGGCTCCGCGGTAATCCACATGCAGAATTCATTGTTCTCCAATCCTGCCTTAAAATAAGGAACGAGTATGGATATCAAATCGTCCTGATTCTGGTAAAATTGGCAGAAATGGGTTCCCCAGGGAACCTTTCCCACGTTTTCAATGCCGGTTTTTCTTAAGTATTCCTGATTTAATTCTTTATCATTCATATTATTTGCCCTGTTCGTGTTTAATATATATTTGTCTTTGGCGAAAGTCAAGGAATATTACAACCGGTCAGTGAACGGCGATGAATATCTACCCTGCCACAGCGGGCTTTGCGATTAAATCGGCGTAGTTCGTCTCGTCCTTCATTTTTTATTTTTTCTCCTCGCGTTATAACAGGGACTTGACAAAACCTTAACGAGACTGACCACAGGCCGCAATTAAATGGCATTAAGCAACGTTATACCTCCCCTGACTGACTGATCACAGAATAACAGAATTTTAAATACGAAAATGCCTTGCATTTGCTGATTTTCATGCTAAAATATGCCTAAATACTTGCACAAACTTGACGAAAAATTGAACAAGCATAATGAAAATAAAAGCGACTTTCAGAAAAAGGTTGAGTAAAACATGGCGATTAAATTATGCCAAATCTTAACTGCATGCAGGACATCCTCCGCATATCTGCAAAAAATGAATGCTGCGCTGCAACATCGTGATGTGGAAAAAGTTAAATACCATGGTGAGATAACATTACGAAAACTCAAATCGCTTTCTTTTTCGCCTCTGGAGGAGTTTATACTCTATTACTGGCTTGGCACGGTCTATTATGAATCAAAAGAATATACAAATTCAGTGGACGTCTTTTACAAGGCATCTATGCTTGCGCGCAAGCATTCATTGACGCCGGCTTACGGCGCTTACATATCCGTTATGATGGGTAACAATTTTATGCTTTTGCGCAACATAAGTCCGGCAATAGAACAATTCCACAAGGCGGAACAGTATTTTCATAAATACGGCACAGACACATACCCGATGAATCAGGATGAATATTATACCACGATAATTGGACTGGCTTATTGTTACCTGTACAGGAATCAATTGGAAAAAGTCAGGGAAATCATAGAAACTAAACTAATAAATCATGAAGACGGAGTCGTAGCCAACAGGTTTTTCCTTATAAACTACCATCACTTAAAAGGCGAATATGAAATAGCACTCAAGGATAATGACAAAGCAAGAAATGCCTTTAATGAATGTATAAGGTTAAGCGAAAAACTGAACCTGCCTGTTGCCACACTGGAAGCTAAAATCCATATTGCCTTTATTGACCTTATAGAAAACAAAAATGAATCCGCAGCGGATATTCTCATGTCCGTTATTCAGAGTGCACGAAAAACAAAATTGAATGACATCGTCGGAGAAGCCTCGCTTCTGTTGAGCAAGTGCTATGCATTACTGAATATGCCTGACAAAGCTGTTGCGATAGAGCGCGGAATCAAGCCGATTTTGAAAAAGATTGATATTGGCTGGTTGTACGAAAGGAGCCGTGAATATGAGCATTTCTATAACAGACTTCAGTCCGAAGGAAGGCAGAATGGGCAAGCAGCCCCGGAAGTGCTTTCAGATATCATTAACGACCGCCATGAAAGAGCCCGCCATAAGGATGTAATTGTCGGCAAGAGTCTTGTAATGCGGGACATATATTACCTTGTTGAAAAAATCGCTTCTACAGACCTGCCGATTTTGATACAAGGCGAGACCGGAACGGGCAAAGAGCTAATAGCCCGAGCCTTGCACCGTAACAGCCTGCGCAAAGATAAAAATCTGCTTTCCCTAAACTGCGGCTCTCTGCCCGAGACATTGTTAGAAAGCGAACTCTTCGGTTATGTTAAAGGCGCGTTTACCGGAGCAGTAGAAGACAAAAAAGGATACATGGAAATTGCTTCCGAAGGCACGTTATTTCTTGATGAGATAGCGGATATGAGCTTGAAAATGCAACAGCGTCTCCTGCGCGCCCTTGAAGAAAAGCAAATATGGAAAATCGGCTGTGAAAAGCCTACGGCAATAAATGCGCGTTTTGTCTTCGCATCCAATCAGGATGTTGAGCAGTTAATTGCGAAAAAACTCTTCCGTGAAGACCTTTTCTATCGTATTAATACGATAATAGTGAGTCTCCCCCCGTTGCGTGACAGAAAAGAAGACATCCCTTTGCTGGCAAGCCATTTTATCGGCCTGTATTCTTCCGGCGGAAATGTTATTGCTATTCCCGATAAAGTTATGGATATTTTGATGAATTATCCGTGGCCGGGCAATATACGCGAACTTGAAAACGAAATAAAAAAGATTTGCGTTTTACACAAAGATATCGCGATGCTGAAAGAATCAATGCTTTCAGACGCCATTTGCACCTGCCGGATGCGGGATATGCGTTCAACTGACGGTGTAAAGGGTTTAAGGGAATTGAAAGCCGATTTTGAAAGAGATACTATAGCCAAAACTATTAAGGAATGCAAGGGTAATATTTCAATGGCCGCGCGTTTGCTTAAATATAGCAGGGTAGTATTGCACAGAAAAATGAAGGCGTTAAAAATAGTTACATGACTTATATTTTTACCTGTGTACCCCGTCAGTAAAGGGTGGTCAAAAAAATAACACTTGCCTTAAAACCCCAATAAATACTGTAGAGACGCCCCGCCGGGGCGTCTCTACAAAATGCCGCGGGGACATTGAAACCCACCCTTTTCTGACGAGTTACTCACCTGTAAAAAATTTTCTTCAAAAAACAGCCTTTTACCTGTGCAGACTCGCCCGTATCCGGTTGTGAATTCACATTGTTTGTTTCTGAAGCAGGTTCGCTGGTTGTGCCGGCAGTATAATATGATGTAATCGCGGTCTTAAACGTCCATATATTTGTCCACGAAGAAGTCCCGTCAGCGTTAGACGCGCGTACGCGCCAATAATAACGGGCATTGCCTGAATTATCCGTTAATTCGTACGCGTTTTCCGACAGGCCGGATGCGTTGATTGCCACGGTACTAAAATCAGGTTCTAAGGAAATCTGTATCTGATACTGTACGTCAGCGCCAAGTGAAGGGTACCACTGTAAAACTACCGGCAGTGTGTCCGCCACATAATTATCAAGCGGCTTTGAAAGCACAGGTTTTCCCGGAGGCAACTGCTCCGCAATAACCCCGCTTGAAAAATCTTTTGTCGTAAACGACCTGACACTGCTCCAGTTACTTTCGCCGTAGTCATTAACTGCTTTTACACGCCAGTAAAATGCAGTCCCGTATGCCAGGTCATTTATTGTATAGTAAATCGTCTCAATACCGGTGTTTATTTTCACGTCGGATGTAAAAGTATAGTCACTGCTGTACTCAACAGTATAAGCGATAGCGCCCGATCCTGAAGAAGCATACCATCCTAATACGATGGAAGTCTCGGCATCTTCAGCGTTATCGGAAGGAATATTCAATGCCGGCACTGACGGCAGTTCCTCTTCTGCCGTATCAAATCCGTATATAACAAGACTCACCGGTATTTCCACGGGCGCGTTTATCGCAGTGTCTGAAGTTAAAGTTATAGTTGCCTCGTATACGCCGACAGGCAGGGCGCTAATGTCCACAAACACATCAACAGACACCGCCGGGTCCCCTGAACCCGACCCGGGCGTAACGGCCAGCCAATCCGCATCGTCCTGCAAAGTCCATTCAAAATCCAATGAAGTCTCTTTTGATATGGTCATTGCCTGTGTCAGTATAGTAACAGGCGTACCGTATTGAACGCTGAAAACAAGGCCTGAAGGATTAACATATACTATAACATCCGTATAACCCGAAGTCATAATAAATTCGTACGCGCCGAGGTCCCAGGCGCCCGTATCAAAATTATCAACATTAAGTATATCAACGCCTTTATTGTTGCCATCTTTATCGGTATTGAACTCAGCGCTCAGGTTTACGCCCTGGTCAATGGCGCTGACTGCCGTGCTCTTAAGCCGGAAATCACCGGTTGAAGCGCCGATAAAATAGTCGGATGTTGCCGTAATATCGCAATTATCCAGCTGGCTGTTGCTTATATCCGCGCCAAATCCTATCAGACAATTAATCAGGCGCGAATTTTCTATTACAATAGCCGAGGAATCGGGGCTGAAAATTGTCAGGTTTTCGCCAAGGGCGAGATTGGAAATACCGCCGGAAGTGATTACGCAGTTCCTTAATATCTCATTGCCGGTACTGCCTTGCCCTGTAACCGCGTAACCGCTTGACGGCGACAAAATGCCATTCTCCAACACGATATCTTTTGTCAATACAATATTTTCCGTATGCGCTATCGTATCTTCTATACTAATAGTATCCCCGTCAGTTGTACTTGCGCTGTCTATAGCATCCTGAATAATAGCGTACATCTCACCGGTGGATTCGTTGATCATCTGGGGTATAGTTGAAGTGGTGGTGAATTTGTAATAGGACGAATTGGACACATTGGACGCGCCGTCAACTGCGAGCACGCGCCAGTAGTAGGTACTGTTACCGATAAGGAGCTCGGCACCCGTACCCGATAGAATATAGGACGGATTGGATAAATTGATCTTATTGACCACCGGTGAATTGAACGAAGTATAATTATCCAACTGCAAGGTATATGATACGCCGCTCAGGTCTGTTACCGCGTTCCAGCTGAAATCCGTTATGGATTCAGTAATAAAGGCATTGTTCAGCGGCAGGGAAAGCGTCATGGCTGGAGGCGCGGTGCCGTCGTACTTGAACGGTCCCATGTCCTGCGCCGCACCTGCGGTATTCGTAGAAGAATACGGCAGGTAATGGAAATACCATAAACCATCCGAGGTTGCGGAGTTAAGGAGTTGAGGGGCTAAGGAATCCCAGACGGGCTCTGTCAGGTTGAATGTGTAGGAAGCAGTATTGTCCCAGGCGTAATAGTACTTATTTATCTGCGCGCCGAAGCCAACGGAATTTGTGAATGTAAAGGTTGCCGTAGAATACCAGTTATTGGTCAGTTTATCACAGAACACGGAATCTACAGGCGGGATAATAGGAACCGTATATGTAACGGTAATATCCGTCAGCACGGGCTCTACAGAGGTGCCGTCACCGGTGAAAGTAGCGCGATACTGGATGTACCGACCGGTAACTGCAACGGACATATCACCGTTGGTGACGGCCTCCCAACTTGGGCTGAAATCGGTCCATCCCGAATTATCGTCATCCGCGCGAATTTCCATGGCAAGAGTCCCCGCACCGGTTGCAGTCCACGTTGCAAAATCAATCTTCGTGTTATTCCCGCCGGTGTCCTTGACAGCGGAGGTAAATGTTCCGGAGGCATTGTAAGGCATGTCTTCTGTGCCTAAGGAAAGAACGGGTTCGTTGGTGGTATATTTTCTTATTTTTATTTCATCCCAATAAGCGTTTATGCCAAAGTTGCCAACTCCTGTTTGCTCATAAACCTCTAAATTAATATTATGACTGCCGCTTGTTGGAGTATTAGCAACATTAAATTCCATCCATCCTCCTTCATCTCCAGCCACATCATCTGTCCACAAAACTGTCGAATCCATCAATGCTCGCTTTATATGATAGCCTGATACACCCAATGTATAGTCATCGTATGTTCGTCCAATGATTTTAACTTGCGAACCATCGAAATTAATTGCCTTACCAATTCGACCATAGTTTCCGGCTAAGGAGCTTGTAGAATTAGGATAATTAATATTGTAAGACTTAGCAGGAGTACAAAATATGGCAGTGCTTTGGGCCCCGTTAAAACTAACTCCATTTTCCGAATAGGTCCAGCCTGAAGCGCCATCAAAACCATCGTAAAAAGCATACACATTATATTTGTTCTCAAGCGGACTTCCGGCAGAGGCATTGTTGTAATAAATATAATAGCTGTGAGTGCCGGTTGCCTCGGAAGTGGAAGAAGCGTTTATCGCCGACTGCGTCTTGAACCAGAGCTCGTTCCTGGCGTTGTAGTGCTCAACAATTTCGCTGGCTGAAAGGACGCGGTTGTAAATCGCAACTTCATCGATACTACCGCTGAAATAACTGCCGTAAGTTGTTCTTTTTAACACACCGACATGGAAATTTGTCCTGTTTGAAGTATCGCCAAACCAATCGCCATCATTAGTGCCCGTTAGCGTCTGAAGTTGATTATTAACATAAATGTTATAAGTAGTACCAGTTGAAGTTACGGCAACATGATACCAAATAGAACCGTTGGTTAACAAGACAGTATTGCCGGAAACAAGATTTGATACGTCATTATTATACTGCTGAATATAAATCTGGCCAGTCGGGCTAAGACCAATATTGAAATAATATTGGTCTGCGCTGTCTGAGGCAGAGGTAACTATGTAACCCCCACTTGAACCGGTATTTGGCTTAATCCAAAATTCCACCGTTCCTGATGTCGCTACGGTAAGGTTATCCGCCCTGTTTGCAAAATATACGCTGCCATTTCCATTGAATGACGCATTAAATTTACCCGAGCTACTCCATGCCGAAACGTTGTTTGTTAAATTTTTACTATTTCCAGAAGAATCAGCTGCATTTATTCCCAAACCTTCATTAAAATGCCAAAGTCCCAAAAGCCCGGTAGTCGTTGTTAAACTAAGCTCTCTTCCCATCCCGCTTGAACCTTTAGCGATCACCTTCCCTTCCGTATAATACGGACTGCCGTTTAAGGCGCCGTTGTTGCCATTGCCGGACGCGTCGCCGGCGTCGTTGTCCAGATGCCAGAGGCCCGTTGTGTTGGTATCGGTAATGAAAGGTGTGTTCTGAGGAACAAAATTTGAAGTGTAGCGAATATTATTTGAAATTCTTACTTCATCAATTGTCCCATCAAAATAATAACCAGGAGTCCCGGCATTATATTCCTGTTTCCCAATGAATAAGGAACGAGTTGAATTGTATATAGCATTTGACTTGCCCCAGCTTGTCTTAAACTGTCCGTTCAAATATACCTTAACGATACTTGACCCATCATATGTAACTGCAAAATGATACCATTGATTAACTTGTATTCCCGTGGCAATGTCTGCTTCAGCCGAAACATTATCATCTTTTAAACGATAAACATCAAGCGTAGCGGCTGAATCGAGCATTATTTCATATTCTGCAGCTCCGTCGGTTCCTCTTGCGCCCTTTGATAATATCGTTACGTAACTACTTGCAGGTATTGAAGATGCTTTAAACCAGAATTCTATCGTAGCAGAGGATTGAGGGAAAAAAGAACTATCAGAGACGCTAATGAATTGACTGGTTCCATTTAGACTTATCCCCTGCCCTTTGACGATATCCCTGTCCAATTCGTAATATGCCACGCCAGTCCTGTCATAGGCAATGACTCTAAGGTCGTCAATATCGCTTTGCAGATTTCCAGCAGAACGCAGTGATTCTATATCCACATCGGCCTTGACCGAATACCCTGAAGCCAGGGCGTCCGCGGCAGTCACGGTCACGAGCTTTCTCCTGGTGAACGCGTCGTTCTGTTTAATCTCCGACCCAAAACTCACGGCCGGCTCCGTAGCGGCGTACTTGCGCACGAAAATATTATCCGTATAATGCCACTCCGACCTCCCTTGGAAGTCGCCGAAGGTTATACTCCTGGTCGTACTGGCGCCGGCGTACGGCACCCCAGTAAAGAAAGAGTTATCCAACCACAGGTCGTAAGAACCGGACCTCATCACGAACTTTATCTTGACAGGCGTGTCCGCGGCCGCGGACTTCAGGATTGTCCATCCGGAGCCATTGTTATACTGCCAGCTGTCATTCAACGGCATGACCCAGGTACTGCCGTTGACCGTGTACACCCGGATAGACTCGTTCTCGCCTGTAACGAAGTGCGGGATATGAACGAACTCGACCACCACGTTGTCCGAGGCCCAGCTATTGCTTGTCGGCTCCGTGGAATAGATGTGGCTCAACGCGGTCGAGGAAGGCAAGTATCTGCCGCGCCTGGAGCCGATGTAATCCACGGCCGTCAATGTAAAGTCGGAGCCGTTGGAGGTCTTGCTCCACTTGGATGCCGCATCCAAATCGGCCCCGGAGGCGTAGGACTCGTAGTCCTCAAAGAACTCGAAGGTATTGGCGCCATTATTGGCGTAAGAGCCGCCGGACGCGGCTAATGGGTTGCCGTAGTACATGTACACGCCGGTAAGCCCGACCGGAATGCTGTCGGCCCCGGCGCATTTCACCCAGAACGTCCCGTCTTTTTCCATCCAATATGAAAATTCCATTCCTGAATTTCCTGTGAATCTGATGTCGCCGTAATTCAATTTTGCCTTGGCGTTATAACACGCATTGATTTCGTCAATTGAAAGCGCACGGTTGTAAATGCGAACTTCGTCTAAATCACCCTTCATATTACCCAAAGAGCCCATTCTTCCCATTTCTATAGAACCAGTGAAATTCATTGTGCCAGAAAAACTGCCTGATGATTCCATTACACCATTAACATATAGTTTCATAACTCCCGCATTACGGCTAACAACAAAACACCTGTACACATTATCATTAAATATTGTAGTACTCTGAAGAGCTACACTAGAAGCGCCATTATATAATTCAAAAGTTAATTTAGTTGATGATATACGATTACTAAATGACCAGAAATTATTGCCATCTGTATTTTTTGATATGATATATCGTTCGCTTGTGCCGGTACCATCAGATTTCAACCAGAATTCTATGGAAAAATCTCCTGCTCCGAAGTTAAACACGTTATTATGAGGAATACTCACATAATCATTACTACCGTCAAAACTCATACTGTTATCGGTTTTGCCGGGACTTAGAACTCCGTAAGGAGAAGAAAAACCATTCATAGTGCCGTTATTGCTATAGCCGCTTGAGTCAGCGATACTGCCGGATGTTGCGCCTGCGCCTTCCTCAAAATGCCAGCTCCCCACCAATCCGGTCTCGTCGTACACCGGATTTTCCACCTTTACCTGGTAATCCGACAATGCGGAGGCGCCGGCGTTGTTTATTGTGATCGCCTTTCTGTATTGCCACGCGCTCATCGCCTCAGGCCAATTTGCCGCAGGCTCCCACCAATCCGCCTGCTTGACCAATTCCACGGAATCATTGGTCACCCGCGTTTCGACCGTGGCACTGCCGGCGGTATTGAAATCAGATGTGGTCGTCTGAACCCAAGTATCGCCAAACAGAAAAACAGAAGCCATCATACAGCAAACTGTTGACAGTAAACAGGTTGCCGGCGATGGGTAAAAATTGAAAAACGGAAAAAACGCTCGTGATTCTTCAGTTTGTCCTGTATTCTTCATACATTACACCTCTTAACAGATATATTATTTAGTCATCGAGTTTATGCACGCGCACGTCGTCAAACCAGACGCTGTCTTCCTGGGTTGGCTGTCCTGATGCCTCTAAAATAAGCACCATGAAGCCCGCCTCATCAGGGACTGACACCGCTCCTGCCAATTCCATCCATTTGTCAGCTGTAACCGGGACTGAAAAGACAGGCACGTCATCCTCCTGCGCAATCCATTTACCGGACGGAGTCTGCCAGCCAACCGTGACGCAGGCGTTTCCTTTTCCCTGAATGCGCCGCATTACTTGAATCGCATAGCACGCACCGGGGCTTATCTGATATTTTTGAATGAGGCATCCGCTATAGACACCGGAGATGCGGGCGGCGCCTTTTTCGGAAAAACCCTCCAGCCGGTCCCAAGACAAAGTTCCCGAGGAGCCTTCTTGCCAGATTTTCCATTCTGGCGGCGCATCTTTTGCTTTCTGGTCCGGCGCGTAGTTTTCATTACCGGCAGTTTTTTCGTTTGAAAAATCGCCGTTGCGCGCCAAATTGGCCAGGCCACCTTTTTTGACGCGCTCTATCGCATAGTCCTCAAGGTTGTCTGCCTGAGCAAGCCGAACCGCCCGGTCGCATCCCGGCATAACTTCCGACCATCGGCCTTTAAATGCCTTGCGGACAGTCGGCCACCAGGTATATTGCTCACCGTAAATCCAAATATATTCATCAGTGACGCGCAAGGCGGAAAAAAGATTGGTGTGCAGACGGTCTGCCGGCGGCATCCCTTTCATGTCAAGGGACCATGGATTTCCCGGCGGATTGGTATATGCGTCCATATAAAAAGCGATGCCGAGCTGTACCTGTGCGCGGTATTTAGCGCGATTTTCAGGGGCAACCAACTGCTGGCCGGCGTTTTTTACCTGAAATAAAAGATTCAGGTAGTCCGCCGGGCTATTGGCTCGATACCCCTCTATTTCACATCCATCCACAAACTTTATTGTTGGAAGGCAGACGTCCAGCCACCCGTCAATAAAAGCCGGATATAAACCGTAGAGCTTATCCTGAAGCATCATTTTCTGATCCCGGCTTCGTGCCGCGCTGACATTGTCAATATTCATGTGATAACAAAGAAGAGTGATGTCCGGGTATTCTGCGGACACCGCCTTCATCACCTGGCGTCCCCGTTCCCGCGCCCTGACATAGTATTCATCAAATGTGTGTTTTTCACGCTCAGGTTGACTCCAGTAAGCAAACTGACAGTGCGCCGTATACGGCTCCGCGTCAAATACAATCCCTTTCAACCCGCCCTGTTTTGCGATCCGGGCTGCCATGCGCCAATGTTCAACTATATTTTTCCATCCCTCATCGTTGAACCAATCCACATCGCCGGGATTGGCATTGAGCATAAGAAAGTTGTCCGTAAACCTGGCGAACTGACACGCTTTCAAATCATCAATGCTTGATTGGAACCATTCGCCTTGCCACTTCTGGTCAATAAATGAAGATTTAAAAGTGTATGCTCCATTCCCATCGCTCCCGGTTACATTTATGGCTAACCCGTCAAAGGGTTGTTTTTCCATCTCAGACAGATGTTCCCGAACCCAACGCGTATCAGGCTGGTCCCAGTCAGTTTCAATAATCTTCTTTTTGAAGCGCATGTCCTGTTTTACTTCCATGTCCTTTACCATGCCTGGCCATTGACAAGCCAAACTCAGCATCAGACAGAAAAGAATCATTGTTTTCATCCACATACCCACATCCCGCCTAACAGTAAACCCAATATTGCCGTTACAACTATTCGTTTTATCATATCTTCGTCTCCTTTGATTCGGTTACTATAGCTAATCCCGTCAAGAACACAAAATGGTTACTTCGGCTTAGGTTATCCCCCGGGGGGAGGAGAAATTGCTTCCTTTTCTTTCGCTTGCTTTAACCACTCCCTCCATTTCCCTTTATCCTTACCGAAATTCTTGCCGGTTATCATTTTATCAAGAGTATCAAACGAGGCATCGGAAATTTTATACCTGAGATTAATTGATACCTCTTCGTATTGATTATCATCATCAAGCAAACCGACGAGTTTTTCCACAATATCAAGCGACCACCATTTTATTTTTCCGAGCGCGCAGATTGCTCTATATCGGTTAAATGGCTCTTTATTATCCAGATTTTCCGTCAACACCAACACCGCTTTGGAATCTCCCATTTCCGATAATATTAACGCCGATTCAAAACGAACGCTGTTATCAGTATTGACTAATTCTCTTTGCAATAGCCCATGGATTTGACCCAATTCTTTCCCGGCTGTTTCTCTTTTCGCCTTGTCTTTATCCGTCAATTGACCAATCAATTCCTTTACGCGTTCCGGTGGGTATTGCCTCAGCTTTCCGATATTTTCCGCATTATATTCCAAGATTATCAGGTTATCATCGTCATGCATTGCGCCGAATAAATCCCTTCTTACTCCGTCCCGTTCTATTGTTCCCCCCGGACTG
The DNA here is from genome assembly GCA_016220095.1 of Planctomycetota bacterium. GTDB lineage: Bacteria > Planctomycetota > MHYJ01 > JACQXL01 > JACRIJ01 > JACRIJ01. The sequence continues at coordinate 16,139 of JACRIJ010000039.1, forward strand.
ACCGAAGAAATTGACGGAAGAATCATAATATATTTTCCTCCCGCCTTTACTAACCCTTTAAACCTATCATGCTTCATAATATACATTTTCCCGTTAGACCTTGAAGAACCTTCCGTATAGGTATAGGTAACCTGTATTTCCTTGCCTTCAGAATAGCCTAACAACTCTCTTTCTTTCTCTGTATTTTTCTCCTCTTTGCTTTCAACAGTCTTTTTAAGGAATTCTACTATCTGGAAATTGAAGGTAGAACCTCTGTGGCTGCCAATACTAATTCCGTCTGTTCCGGACAATTCCGCAATGACAATTACGCCATGATCAGGAAAGGATTCCCTAATAACATCCCAATCCTCCTTCTCTTGCAAATCGGAGCTAATCTTTACCGGTTCTTCTTGGAGTGCAGGGTTCTTGTCCTCTTGGGCTTGTAACCAGGCGCCGCCTATCAAAATGCCTATTATCAGCACCACCATTTTCTTCCGCATATAAGAACTTCCTTTCTGTTTTTTATAAAATTGCGGACTCCAGACTCAAGAGTTACGACTCCTGACTCCGTCCGTACTTCCTTCTTCATACTTCGTCCAGCCAACAAGCCTGCCGTCACGGAATACATAATGCTCCTGTGTTTTCGCGTCATTGTGATAATAGATCCATTCCTCCCTGCTTCGTGTATTAGAGTCGGCAGGGACTACGTTCTTTGCCGCGGGCTTTCCGCGCAGGACGTATATATCGTCAGGAGTCAGCGGAGGACAGGTATCGGTTTTAGCAGTATCATTCATAATAGTACACTCCTTAATGAAATTCTAAGCACTAAACCCTAAACTCTAAACAAATTCTAAACTCAAAATCCGAATGACCGAAACCCGTCGTATGTCGTGTTTTGAAATTTAGAGTTTGGCTATTAGTATTTGTTTAGGGTTTTGGATTTAGGATTTAGAGTTTTATTAGTACGGCGTATCCTATTCAACTGTTCATCTGTTCTTCGTCCGTCCTTCCTCCTTCGTTTTTCCTTCTTCATCCTCGCGTCTTTGTGCTAATTCGCGGTTATATAAGTAGCAAAAATAATGCCAACCGTTATCTGTAAAACCGTTCTTACATAACACTTTGGAAATAAACGAGTTGTGACAACAGGCCCAAACAGGAAATGATACTTATATGATTGAATGTGTGTCTAAAACGATACAGCGGTTGCCAAATTTGCCATAGCTCCCAATGTAACCGAACTCGCTGACCTGATTACTGCAACAAAAACGCTCAAGCAAAACGAATGAATATTTTGCTACTTCATTAATTTTATTCTTTCAACTTCCGTTACATAATTTCCGTTCCACCCGCCGATAGCGACAGCATTTCCGTCTTCCAGTTGAACCAGATTAAATTGCGTTCTTCTAACTTTCATATCCGGACCTTTTACCCAGTTAAAGGCGGTGAACGATAACATTTCCGTAGAAACAAGCGGCCGGTCAGGATATATGGGGTCTCCCCCCGTTACCAGCACTGTTCCGTCTGGTAAAAGCATGGATTTATGATTAGAACGGCTGTTTTTCATTGATTCAATGCGTGTCCATTTCTTCTGAATGTTATCAAATATCTCTACCATAGAAGTTGCCGATATCTCGTTTATCCTTCCTCCTGATACTAAAACGCGGCCGTCATTGAGTAAAATAGCCGAGTGTCCGCATCGTTTTTCATTCATTGAAGCAACCTTTTCCCATTTTTCCGCTATAGGGTCAAAACTAAAAACATCGGAGAGAATATCTACTCTATTGGAAATATGTCTTAGAACCTCTTTTTCCTGATGTAATCCGCCCGCGATTAGAACGCGTCCGTCGTTTAATAGTGTTGATGTATGAAAAGCTCTGTATTTCAAGTCCCCTGCCTTTTTCCATTGCATGGATTTACAATCGTAAATTTCAGCTGTTGAGCCGCCGGTAACAAGTACTCGTCCGTCTTTAAGAAGAGTTGCCTGATGACCAACCCTTGGCTCTGACATTGGCGCGGTTTCTTCCCATATTTCTTTCTCGGGATCAAAAATTTCACATTCAGCAATACCTCCGTCCAGCGGATAAACATTAGTACTGTAATGATTCATGCCGCCCGTAACAAGTATTTTCCCGGAAGGCAATAGTGTTCCTGTATGATAACCCCGAGGATAATGCATGCTTGCAGTCTTACGCCACTTATTCTTGTCAACTTCAAATATCAAGGCGGATGAAAGAGCATCCGGATATTTAATGCCTCCGCAGACTAATATATCCCCATTTGACAATAATACAGCGCTTGAACTCCACCCCGGACTTTCCTCCATACGAGATAGCGATTCCCACCCCAAGTCATCCGATTTAAAAGTTTTTTCGCTGACAACAATATTTTTGCCGGCAGATTGCGAAGGCAAATTCATATCAGCACCGCTACATCCCAAAATTATTACAGATACAACAATGATTATTAATGCTATCGTAACCGTATTGCGTTTTATCATCATAAATCGTTCCTTAGAATCACCGGCGTTTCTTCAGTTTCCCCTTTATCTCAAGCAGGCGTTTCATGGTGCCGGTGGACTCAGGCAAATCCTGCCTGCCGGATTTTTTCCCAATTTCCTCAGCCGGTTTTGCGGAGACAACGGGCTTGTCTTTGCCGGCCCCGGCCTCATTCTGCACCGTATCCATGCCGGTACTGGCGCCGTCCTGCAATTCCCGGTTTTCCGGCAACGTCTCCTTTTCTCCAAGGCCTTCTTCATGTTTTTCTTTTTCAGGTACAACCCGCCTTATTTTTGACGCTATTTTTCCCATAAGCGCCTGCGGATAAATCATGCGCCTTGCGGCTACGTCAAGAAGCAGGAAAAACAATGCCGCCGCAAGCAGGATTTGCCACAGCCTTTTGTACTGCGGCCTGCCGGCCTTGGTATGCTTAAAAACCTGTTCAGGTTTTATGTCGTAAATCCCTCCGCCGGTTTGCGATATTTTTTTCAGCAATTCTTCATTCGTGTCTATCTTCTTGAACTCAACCGGATAGGAAATTGATTTGGCATACGTCCCGAGCACGCTCTTGTCGTCCCTGCATATCGTCACGTAATAATTACCGTATCCCTCGGGCTCAAATCCGCCCTCGTAAACCCCGATTCCCGTCTGGCGCAATTCAACATTGAACGTACCCGCATCAGGACTGGATACTACCGCATTCAACCGGGCAAAATTCTCAGGCCTGTTCTCAGCGTCTTTCAACTCGGCGGTAATCCGCCCCGTGTTATCCTTAAATGAAATCGCCGTCTGAAGGCCTTCATCGTTCATGTTACGCATTACCCACCTGACTGCCTGCGGCCAGAACGCCGAACTTCCATCCCAATCCATCCAATCCTTCGCCCATCGCGGTTTGGCATCGGAGGTAAACGCCAGGCTCCTGCCTAATCCGAACTGCCATCTCGCCAACAGAGGGTCGGATTCCAACGCCTCCATAATCACCTCGGCCGTGTCCTTAGGCGTCGTAACGTTGTACCCGTACAAAGGCGCTACACGGGCCCAGTCAATTCCCTTGAGCATTTCAGGGATATATTCTATCTGCGGAACGAATTTTTTCTCCACGAAAGCGCTCTTGGACGATATAAACGTCTCCCACAGGAAAATCCTCGGCAATTCGTTCGCGTCCTCGGTGGCGTAAAACCTGCCCTTGCCGGCCTCGGCCAATTTCTTCAGCCATGGCGAATCGTATCCTATACCGATGGAAACAGCCGTAGTGGTTATCTTATGTTTGGCAAGCAATTCCTCAACAAGCTCTTTACTGCCCTCTTTCTGCTCCGAATCCGAACCGTCGGCAAAAAGCAGGATATGTTTTATTGACGCCTTGCTTTTCTTCAACGCCTCGCCTGCGGCTGTCAGGCCGGTAAAAACGTAGATTCCGCCGCCGCCGGGCCGATTGGCAAGTATCTGTTCGCGCATCTCATCCCTGTTGGTCAGGTTTTGCAGTTCGGCAACCCATTTCGGCGCCGTATCCACGGCAAGCACCCCGACACTGTCCCTGTCCGAAAGGACTTCAACAACCGCGGCCGCGGCCTGGTTTGCCAATTCCATCTTCGTCTGCCCGCCTTCAACGGTCATGCACATACTGCCGGATTGGTCAAGCACTATGACCAGCGCAATCTCCGCGAGCGTATGTTTCTTTTTCACCTCACAGCCTACGGGAAGCATTTCATCCACAGGAGTATTGATGTAACCGCCGCCGCCGAATGAATCCATGCCGCCTATCATTATGAATCCGCCGCCCATGTCTTTTACGTATGAATTTATGAATTTGTTCTGCGTCATGTCTATGCAGGAGGAATTTACATCACTCAGTATCACGGCGTCGTATTTGATGATTTCATTGGGATTGAACGGGAACCCGGTCTTGCTTACCACATCAATATTAATGCCTGCTTTCTGCAATGCTTCAACAATGTACGGTTGGCGGTCGCCATCGCCTTCGCACAGCAATACCCTGGGCTCGGTTTTTACCTTGCAAAACGCGTAGGCCGCGTTATTCGAATACAACGTATCGTACTCAGGTTCTATTACTACCTTGTATTCGTGAATGCCCCCTGTTGAAAGCCTGTCACGGAACCTGACTATGTTCTCGCCCCCGTTCAATTCAACCGCATCATTCAATACCAGTTCATTATCCCTGTAGACGAAAACCTTTGCCGCGGATTTGCGCAGGCTGGATATTCCGATTTTCAAGTCAAACGGCTGAAGCCTGGAGACCTTGACCGGCGCATTCACATAATCAACCATCACCTCGCCGGGCACTTCCAAGGCAATAGGCGCCGCATCAATCTCAATACCTGACGAAGCAAGCAATTTTGCCTCCCTTAGCGCGTCGCCTGACGTCTCATTGCCGTCGCTGATTAGCACGATACGATGTATCCCGTATTCGGGGAAAAGCCCTGAAACAGTCCTCAAGGCGTCCGCGATAGAAGTGTAATTTGAATTCACCGTTGACCTTATCTCGCTCAAGCGCGGAACCTGCGCGGACATGGGTAATTCCACTGCCGTATCCTTTCCGAAAACAGCGACCGTTGACAGGTCGCCGGCAGGCTTTTGCTTAAGCGCCTGATTGACAAATGACAGGCATTCAGCCCATTTTTTTTCATCAAGAGTGGCGCTCTTGGAACGGTCAAGCAGAAATACGGTGGAAAGCGTAGTGCTATCAGTTTTTATCCGCGCATCCGCCAGGGCCATAACGGTTGCTATGACAAGCAATATCCTGCTCGCAAGCGACACGTACAGCCGCGGCCTGCTCAAAGAAGCGCCGCTCTTTCTGAATACCAGAACCAGCGGCACTATCAAAAGCAACAGTAATAAGTAATAATAGTCAACGAATTCTATCATATTAATAAATTATGTGTAATAAGCGGTTTCGTTTCGTTATTTGCGTCTCAGCGCCTTATCTCGAATCTCATATCCCAGATCTCAAATCGTTAAATCGTAATCTTAAATCTCAAATCTTAAATCGTAAATTGTCCTACTCCCTCCTATGGTACAAATACCATTCAACGCTCGTCAATCCCAGCGCAATCAGGACTATAAACTGCCAGATTTCCCTGTTCGTCTTCCCAGAGGTACCGGGCGAATTCCTGATTACCCTTGCGCCTAATTTGATTTCTTTTACGACAGGCGCAATGTTTGATTCGCGCGCGTTAAAAAAATTCGCCGGGTGCCGCTTGATAAGGCCGGCATTGCCCTCCAGAGTATGGATCCCGGGCTCGTCAAGCAATGCCTCGCCAACCTGCGCTGACCTGCCGGACGGCGATACTATATGAATAAATTGCTTCGCAGAAGGCAATTTGATCTCGTTGCCAACCGTTGTAAAAAACTGCAGGCAATGCTTTTCCCTGACCCTGTCAACCACGTTGTGGAAAAACACCGGAAAAGAACTCCTCAACGGCCAGTCCGAGTCGTAGATATTGAATGGTATCAATATGCGAAGCCCTTCATCTTCGTTTATGCCGACAAGTTTGCTGTCATTCACAGATACAAGCCCCTTCATTTCCGGCCTGCCGGTTACCAGCCTTGTTTTCAGTATATGAACGTCCGTAAGGTCAACGAATTTCATCACAGGATGTTCCCTGTCAACGGCGGTAATATTTGAAACCTGGAACTCCTCTTCGGAAAGCCCTGATTCTTTTGGATCCGGTGGATTGATTATTATTGAATTCAGGCCGGGGAATTCTTTTTCCGGCTTTGAATCAACAAAAATAACCAGGTCGTACTTTTCCGCGTAACCCGCCTGGGGGCTTTTGGCTGAAGACACTACGCATCCCTTTTTCGCCTGCAAGACTTTTTTCAGCAGGGCGTCGTCCTCGCCAGCTATCAAGACCTTTACAAACGGCGGCTGTTCAAAATCCAGGTATGCCGTGTTGTCAATATCCAGAGCGTCTTTTTCCTCCAGGGAAATATTGTATATGCCCGGCAGAAGTTCCGCATTGAATATATGGCCGCTGTGCTCCCCGGGCCCGAGAGACACCTCTTTGGAATCAACGATTTCATTATTCCAGGGCGCGCGCAGGGTAAGGTAAAACTGCCTGTGCTCTGCGGAAAAATTGTCCGCCTGCACGAAAATATCGTACGGCACCGGGATTTCTACGCCTTCCATCAGAACGTTCCTGTTCTGCTCATACCATTCTTCAGTATATGAAAATTCAACGGAAATATTGGTTATCGCAAGATTATCAGAAGTCTCGGCCACGCAGATATAACGCACTTCTTCGTCCGTTGCCGGCAGGTTGTTTATGCCGGCATCGTTCCCGTCGGTAATAATGCAGGTGGTTTTTTTCGGCTTCTTTTCAAGCAGTGTTGACGCGACCGAAAAAGCCTCTTTCAAATCCGATGACGTGCAGTGCGGATAAAGCCCGTCCAGCGAATTCGCCAGCAGTTTCTTATCCGCCGAAAACGAATGGACTATCCTGGGAGCAACGCCCGCTTCTATGATGCATGCCTGGCCGCCTTCGCCTATATTGTTTATGAGTTCTTTCGCGGAATCTACGGCAATACTAAACCTGGTCTTGCCCGAAGCCTCCTTTGCCTGCATGCTCGCGGAAGCATCAATAATAACCGCGTAATAATGCGGCTCACTGACGGTAGCTTTTATCACGGGCTGAGTCAGGGCAACCGTCAGCAGTATAATGAATATAATCTGCAGTATAAGAATAATGTTCCTTCTGAGTTTCTGGAAAGGCATGTTCGCTTCAAGATCGTTGACCGCGTTACGCCATAAGGCCGTTGAGGGAACAATCCTGTTATGCCGCTGTATTTTAAGCATGTACAGCAATATAAGCGGCGCAAGCAGTCCCAGAAACAATAACGCTGAAGGATTAAGAAAACTTGGAAACACCGTATTATCCTTATTTAAGATGTAAGATTTAAGATGTAAGATTTTTACGTAAATCTTAAATCTTATATCTTAAATTCCTGCATTACCCCACCAGATACGCCTTCCTCAGGTACCTCAATATCATATCTTCAAACGGCACGTCCGTAATGCCCTGATAATATCCTATCTCGTTCTTCCTGCAAAAACCCGCAATCTCTCCGCAGAAGGAATCCAGCCTCTTCCGGTACGCCTTCATAAGCCTGCCTGAAACGGTCACCTCCACGAATTTTTTCGTCTCGGAATCCATCAGCCGCAGACTGCCTTTCAAATCAGGGTTTATCTCCTGCGGCGAAAGCACCTGCAATGCCACGGGGTCGTACCCGTTAAATTTAAGCAGAGTTAGCGCCCGTTTCAACCCATCCAGCTCATACATGTCCGATATGACGAAAACCATGCCATGCCTGTGCTTTTGGGCCAAAAAAGACTCTACCGCCCTGTCAGGCGCAGTCAATCCCGCAGATGTAATGCCGTTCAAAACGTCCATGACACGGAATATCTTGGCCTTGCCCTTCGCAGGATGCTGTATTATGCGCAAATCGGAATTGTAAGAGCCTATGCATACGGAATCAAAATTGGCCAAAGCAATGTATCCCAGCGCCGCGACTATCTTCTTCGCGTATAACAGCTTGTTCGGCATTCCGGAATCCATTGACGGGCTCGTGTCTATAAGGAAATAAATGAAAAGGTCCTCTTCCTCAACAAACAGCTTGAGGAACAGCCTGTCCAGCCTCCCGAAGGCGTTCCAGTCTATGTACCTGAAATCATCGCCCCAGCAGTATTCGCGGAAATCTGCGAATTCAACGCTCGCGCCTCTTTTTTTACTCCGCCTCTCGCCTCTCATCTTGCCGGTAAAAACCTTCCTTGATATTATGTTAAGCAATTCAAGTTTCCTGAGGAATTCGGCAGAAATGTCTATTCTGTTACTGGAGCTGTCCCCTGATGTATTCGTCATATTCATAGTTCAGTTTCTCTGCTTTTTTGATATTCCATATCAGCAATATAACCGCGGCTGAAATATATGCTATCGCGAACAAAATAAAAACGTCAATGCCCATTACCGGCTTTGAAAAATATTCAATGTCGTAATCGTGATACATCCTTGAATACGCGGCAATATAATTGCATACCGGGCTGAGGAAGTACAACGTCAACGGGCTCGCATGCCGCCTGTAATCGGAATCCGTCGTAAACGCCGGAAATATCACCGCAAATACCAACGGACCTAAGATGATGAGCAATGCGGCAACGCCCGCGAGTATCCTGCGCAGTATAAGTCCTTTCAAAAGAAGGGTAAACATCATATACAACGCTATGAAAAATAACGGCGCTATTATCGTCACTGTTAGGGTAACAAAAAAAGCCGACAGATGGTCAATAGCCAAAATAATGCCTGAAATCGGCAATACGACAAGGAACGCTATCATTACGAGATGCATCATTATGCAAAAATAAACATTCGGCAGTATGCCGGGCTGAAAGATATACCTGAAAAACGACGCCTTGCGTATCTCTTCTGTCCTGAAATGCATGTGCTGGGACAGCAATACCTCTTTTGTGATAATGAAAAAAGAGAAAAACGTGGTTATCGCGGCAACGGCCGCAAGATAGCCGAAATACAAATTAAATGTATCCCGCGTATACCACCACCAGTAAGCAGACACCCCCGCCAATTCATTAATCGCGTTCACCATATACGAAAGCCCGAAAACGAACGCGAAAAAGACATATAGCTTTTTGAAAGAGGTTGTCTTGTTATCCGAAAATGATTTCAGCGTATTTACCGCCATGGTAAAGAAAAAAGCAAAGATAAGTATATACGCCAGGAACGGTATTACTGCCGCGTTAAAGAAAACTATAAACGAACGCGTAATTTCCTTAAGCACATCCGTGTCAAACATGGAACCATGGCGGGCAAACCTGAACGCGCCAAACACAGCGCCGAATCCCAGTATAGACAGCAGACCGGAAACGATATAAGTGCTTGCAATCGCGGAAACTATATTCGGCGTGGCTGATGAAATGCAGATTGACATCATTATCAGCATTACAGCCATTATCATGAGGCACGCGTATTCAAATATAATATTGCTGATAGTTATCCCGCCCAGCATGTAACTTATCACGACCAGCGGAAATGATGCCGCGAAGAAAACAAAGGCGTATGTCAATATTGTCACGAATTTGCCCCAGACTATCTGCGCCGGCGAAATCACCGTAGTCAACAGGACATCTATCGTCTGTTCCTTTTTTTCCCTGATAATTGACATGGCGCCAAAGGCCGGCAGAATCACAAATACCACTACCATGTTGCACACGGTTAATACCTCAAATCCCGCCGTGCCCACCCTTGCCAGGTCTACCGTGTCCTGGCTTAGAAAGGTGCTGAATACCGCTATGAAAAAAATCACCGCGTATGCCAGAAGCATGAGCGAAAGCGTTATGAGGAATTTTTTGGATCTGAAATACCCGCGAAGCTCCTTGATAAGCATGGGCGCGGCATCTTCATAAAGCTGTCTTGCGCGCCTGAAAAGCCGCCTGTGCGCGCCCTGTGTAACGGGCTGTACAGCTGTTTCATTGTCCTGCATCTTACGCAACTTCTCCTTTTGTTATCTGCATAAAAATATCTTCAAGATTGGATTGTACCTGTTTCACTTCCACGACATTAATATCGGCCGCAATCAATTCCTTGAGCACGCAGTTGATTGAACATGTTTCATCCTTCATGCGGACATTGACCGTCCCGTCATCATCCTGAAGCTCGCAGCTCGCCACTGCCTGTATCGCGTCTATGACGCTTTTGGCGCGGGCGGAGTCTTCTATGGTCTTTATCGTATATATTACCGTGCCGCACAATTGGGCTTTTATTTCCGAAATCCTGCCCGAAGCCACCAGCCGGCCTTTTTCAATTATGCCTACGCTGTCGCAAATATCCTCAAGTTCCGTAAGTATATGCGATGACAGGAAGATTGTCTTGCCTAATTCTTTCAATTCCTTCATCAGGTAGCGCATCTCAATGCGGGCGCGGGGGTCAAGTCCGGCGGCCGGTTCGTCAAGAATGAGCACCTTCGGGTCGTGCAAAAGCGTCTTCGCCAGGCACAGCCTCTGCTTCATGCCCTTGGAAAGCGTTGAAACGAGTTTATCTTCTAATTTTCCCAGGTCCGTCAGCTCCATAACGTCGTTTATGGTCTTGAGCCTCGTTTTGGAATTCATGCCATAGATATGGCAGAAGAAATCAAGGTATTCCCTGACTGTTATGCCGTCATACACGCCGTAGTAATCGGGCATGTAACCTAACACCTTCCTGACTTCGTGCGGCTCGTTAACGATGCAATTCCCTCCGACCACGGCCGTGCCTGAAGTCGGGTCAAGGATAGTGGCGAGCATCCTTATTGTGGTCGTTTTACCGGCCCCGTTCGGGCCGATAAATCCGAAGATTCCGCCTTCTTCCACGCTGAAACTGATGTTGTCCACCGCGGCAAAACCGTTGAAATCCTTGGTCAGGTTTTTTACTTCAATCATGTTCATCCGCAGATATCCTCGCAATTACGTACCGCCTGTTGTCGGAAATACCGAAAGACGCGTCGGGTTCAAAAGGCAAGGCTCCCGGCGCCGGTGTTTCATAGATAAAAATGCCCGCGCCCCTGCTCGCGGAAATGTTGCTTTTTTTCAAAATGAACCATGTGTACGTGTTCTTTATTATTTCAAAAGGCTCCAGCTCCCTAAAATCGTATAATTGAACCGGCCGTTTGTCAAGCTGGGTAAGTGTGAAACTGTTGCCCTGGCCGGACTTGACGTTGACAGGTTCCGCGTATTTCTGCGTCAGGCAGAGAAAACCGTTGTCAATGTCTTCTTCCATGAAATTAGTCACGTTTACTTTATTGTCGCCGTCCTGCCGGAACGACATGTCGCTGACCGGCGTTTTCGGCTCCTCCACTGAAAACCCGATAAGGCATACCGTTGCGCGGGAAGATATTTTATAGTCTTTCACATCCCATTTGCCGCCCGAATAAACGGTGTTAACCGCTTCAAAACCTGCATGGTATCCGTCATCTTCATAATAACCGTAACTGCTGTAGTCGCCGTAGCGCTCCGGCTTCGCGACAAACGTAAAAACGTTGTCCTTTGATTTGAATGCGAACGTATCCGTTGAACTCGGCTGGAAGAACATGAAATTTATATTAAAAACGGCCTTACCGTCGCGGGATTTATAGGCAAAAGTATGCACGTCCGCCTTGTTTGAAATGCCGTATAACATGGTATTCAGGAAAAAGGCCAGTATGCTGAAAAACAGTGCGATAACCGGTATTGACAGGACTATGTACGCGTGCATCTTCCTCTTTTTCATGTAAAAGTAATTCAGCGGCGCGACAACAAGGATGTAAATTATCACGAGAAGCAATATGTAGCCTATGGCGGGCCTGAAAGAAAAATGTTCCCTGAGATACGATTGGAACATGGCCAGTATCGTCGTCCCCTGCCGGTTATCAAGCGGCAGAAATGCGGCATGTACGAAACTTACCGGCACACTGCCAAGCAGGGACTGGGCAAAGGCGGTTGCTTCATAACCGCTGTAAAACGATTCGGACAGGTCAAACATGACGAATTTAAGATTCGGAAACGCGTTAATACTCAGCACGGTTTCACCGAGAACGTCCAATCCCGGAGGCGCATTATTTCTCAGGGCATAGTAAATGCCTTTGACGCCGTCCGCGGTCTGCACTATCTTGGGTTCAAACAGGTCCGCAGTGTTCTCAGGCAGAAGCCTTTTCATGAAAGGCGACAGGAGCCAATTCCTGTCCGCCCCGGGGGAAACAATAATTGTGCCGCCCGCGTGATACCAGTCAAATAGCGCCTGCCTCTGCTCCGGCGTAAGCATCTCCATGGGATAATTATTCAATACGATGACGTCAAAAACGCCGTACCCTATCCATGAAGCCGGCAGAAGACGCGCGTCACGCGGCTGGAAAATCGCGTGCTTGGCGTCAATTCCCATCTCCGAGCCCCCGAGAATGTCGGTCATAACGGTTGCGTGCAAACTGGAATTGGAGATGTCCGGAAACAACCTCTTATTGCTGTCTGCAAGCACCAACGTATTGAAATGCGGGGTGTCGTCAAAGTCAACCTTAAACGCCTTCGGAATTATCGCAGGTTGGCCGTTTTCATAGACTTCAAGCTGTACTGCATCCACAGGCTGATAATTGTATTTATTGTACCGGAATTGGTGATATACATGAAAACTCTGCGTGCTGTCCGGGGGGATAACTATTTTGCAGTAAGTATGGTTAAGCTTCCGGTTAGCTGAACCGTAAACGAGCGAATACAGGTATATGTCCAGGTTGCGAGCGGCCGGGGCCGGGTTTCTAACGGTAATGTAAAATGCCTTAACCCCGTTTTCCGCGCTGTTGCCGGTAAACGAATCAATGTCCACTTCAAGATTGGTATTGCCGGCCTGCGCGCTCGCATCCTTGTCTAATCCCATGCAGAGAAAAATGAAACCGCAAAGCAGAAAAAAATATTTACAGCGTTTGATAGGAATTTCCTTTCAAAAAATTACAACGATTTTTGCCACGAAGGACGGCTAATTGGCCACGAATAAACACGAATACAAGCCGCAATGATACCGCCCCACCCCTTCGTCCCCTCCCAAGAGGGGAAGGAATTAGTTATACAAAATTAAATTCCCTCCCGCACCCTGAGCAGAACATAAGGGGCGAAAGGGAGCAAGAGATAGGTATTAGTGTAACGAATGGCCAAAACGATTGCAGATAACGCCGTCTTTGCGCTCTTTGCGGTTTATCCGTCAATCGTACGGGGTCGCGCGGGCGTCTCTGTGCAATCTGTGGTTTCGTATCGTAGTCGTCGTTCCGTCCCTCGATACTCGCTACCCGCTACTCACTACTCGTTACTAACGCCGCAAGGATTCAAAATATTTCTTAATAGTCTCTTTATATTCCGCGGGAATTTCCTCTTCAGTGAGTGATTTTTCAGCGTCTTCAAGGTACTTGGGCAGTACGTCCTGTACGGGCAGTCGGCTTTCCTTATTCTGGCCCGGAGCGCCCTTGAAATACCTGACTAACACGGGCGACGAATTTTCCGTATCAAGCCGGCCTTTTACGGAACTGTTTTCAAACTGTCCGTCAATTTCTTTAGGCGCGTATAATGCCTTATATTCCTCCGGCGTATTTGCGGTTGTACCGCCCTCGTCATGGCCGTCACCAGCGGTATTGCGCGGCCCCCTGCCTTCGTCCTCATCAGTGGTGGCCCCGCCGCCGAAATTATTGCTTGACCTTGCCGCAAGCAGGCGGCGCAAAGCGGCTATTTTGCCCTTACTGCCCTCACTGCCGTCGCATTCGGCAAGCGTATCCATGGCTTCAAGAAGCTCCTCCATATCCGCCAGTTCCTCACCCTCCTGCGCGCCGTTTTTATTGCCTTTTTTGGCTTGTTTCAATTTTTCAAGCAATTTCGCCAGCTTGCCGGCACACTCCTTAGGATCGCCCTGCCCGAGGCATTCTAATAGTTCATCCGCGAGCTCGCCAATCTCTTCCCCTGCCAATTCCTCTTCCCCTGCGTCAGACGTATTATCGGAATCCTGAGATTCCTTCAATGCCTTTGCGTTCTCAACGGCTCCTTTCATTTCGCTGAGCAAATCAGACAGTTCTTCGGCGAGTTTTTCCTTATCAGTCATTTCGCCGGCGTTTTTCATGGCCTCGTTTATCTTGTCCAGCTTTTCCTTCATTTTCCCAAGTTCCTTGCCGGCATCAGCCAAATCGGCATCTTTCTGGGCCTTTTCAAGTTCTTTTTTGATATCATCCGAGGCCTCGGAAAATTTCGCGAGGAACTGTTGTTTTTCCATGCCGTCTTTTTTCAGTTTATTGAACATCTCGTTCATTTCCTGCGCGATATCTTTTTTATCTTCATTTTTGGCAAAAACAGCCAATTTTTTCATCTTTAATTCCTGCTCCTTGATTTTTTCCTGCATCTTCGGGTCTGTAACGGCAATAATTTGAGGTTTATTTGGATTGGCCAGATTGATCTGCGCTATCTGCGGCAACGGATAGATGACAGCCAATGCAAGCGCGATGGAGAGAAGCCAGAGCCTGCAGGCGCGGTAATTCAGGCGAATACCGGCCTTGTTTTTGTTTATGGCATCAAGGCAATTAAAAGCCCTTTCCGCAAGCAGGCCGCTAAAAGCCGAAGAATCACGGCATTCAGGGGCAGTATTTTCCAGCCAGGTAGAGATGGTTTCTTTAGTATTTGCGGCATGGTCAAGCGTAATAGCCGTTGCAAACGTTGAAGCAGACCTGACAATCCTATAGATAAACCCGGATAACGGAAATATTACAAGCACTATACCGATCAAAAGGAACAAATACAACTCCGGAATGACAAAAAATTTTGAAAACAAAAGCAGAACAACCGCGACGATACCTGCCGGAACGGCAAATTTCAGCGCGTTGAGACCTGCGAGCCTGAATACGTAACCGGAATGAAGCCTATTCATGAGCCTCTCATTTTCAGCATTCATATTCATACTATTAATCCCCCTTCGTAAATACCGCGTTATCTGCTCAATTAAACGCCAAAATACCAAAAAAGTTTCATTTTGTCAATAGATTTAACAGATTACACACCTGTGTGCCGAAGCCTGCCTGCACGAAGCCGATGCTTCGTTTCGGCGAAGGCAGGCACTTCGGTGCGCAGGCACAGATACGCACAGATTAGGACGAAGGAGGAAAAATGAAGAATGAAGGACGATACGAAAAAATGATTGAATGACAGAATGATAGAATGTTTTAGAAAATCTTAATTCTTAAATCTAAAATCTTAAATTTAAAGCCTGGCCCCTCACGTTTCTTAGGAGTTTAGGGGTTCCGGAATTAAGGGGTTACGGGACTCAGAACTCCGGACTCAGCACTTCGTTCGTCGTCGTCCCTAACTACTAACTACAAATTTCTAATTACTGATTACTCGTCAGTCCCCTCGCTACCCAGTTTACCATGCCGCAGTCCTGCGACCGAGCAGTGCGAGGAAGTCCTGAGCGGAGCGAAGGAAGTGCAACGAAGGGAGTATAACGAAGGGCTACTCACTACTCGCTACTATCTTCACCGCCGTCTGCTTATAACCCGGTATGCGTGAAAACGGATCCAGCTCGTCGCTCGTGAGCTTGTT
Source organism: Planctomycetota bacterium (assembly GCA_016220095.1). GTDB lineage: Bacteria > Planctomycetota > MHYJ01 > JACQXL01 > JACRIJ01 > JACRIJ01. The sequence goes on from JACRIJ010000039.1 coordinate 31,706, forward strand.
TACGGGCGCTGATGAAAAATGAAACGATAAAAACAATTCGCCTTTTCCTACTTTTTCCGTTACCCTTACGCGGGTACTGATCTCGCCGCGCCTGGAAATTATCTTAACCAGGCTTCTTTCCTTCAATTTAAGCCGTTTCACGTCAGCTGGATTCATTTCAAGCACCGGTTCCGGGTCAAAAGCCATCAACGGAACCGACCTGCTGGTCATCGTCGCCGTATGGTATTGGTACAACGTCCGGCCCGTATTCAAAATGAACGGATACGCGCTGTCCGGCTCCTCTTTTAATGCGTCGTGTTCCACATAATGCAATACCCCTTTTCCTGAAGGAAAATTCTCCGCGTAAAGAAAAGGCGTTCCCGGATGTTCCGCATGAGGGCACGGCCATTGCAATTCTTCGCCGCGTTCAAGTCGTTCGTAAGTGATACCGCCGTAGCTGGGCGTCACTGAAGCTATCTCTTTCATTATTTCAGCGGCGTTTGCATATTCCATCGGGTATCCCATGCGCTTTGATATCTCAGCTATATACATCCGGTCTTCCATGCACTCTCCCGGGGGCTCTATTGCCTTGCGTACGCGTAAAACCCTGCGGTCGGTATTGGCGAAGGTCCCGTCTTTTTCCGCGAAACACGTCCCCGGAAGCACCACGTCCGCAAGCCTCGCGGTTTCGGTCATGAATATGTCCTGCACCACGAGAAAATCCAGTTTCTTTAGCCCTTCATGCGCGTGATTCAAATTGGGATCGGTCAACATCGGGTTTTCGCCCATAATATACATTGCCTTGACAATTCCCTTGTGCGCCGCATGAATCATTTCTACGGAACTCAAACCCGGTTCGCCTGAAAGCTTCTCAAAAGGCACGTTCCATACAGCGGCAAATTTTTTTCTTGCCCCGGCATCAGCCACCTTCTGGTAATCTGTAAAAACATTATAAATCGCACCCATATCGGATGCGCCCTGGACGTTATTTTGCCCCCTTAAAGGGTTTATGCCGGTGGATTCGCGCCCGAAGTTTCCGGTTATAAGTGCCAGATTAATCAACGCAAGGACGTTGTTTGTGCCGTGCGTGCTCTGGCTCATGCCCATTCCGGTAACTATAGAGGCGCGTTTCGCCCTGCCGTAAACCAATGCGGCTTCTACGATATCCGATGCCTTTATCCCCGTTATAGCAACGGCCTTTTCCAACGGGTATTTGCTTACGGTTTCTTTTAATTTAGCGAATGATTCCATTCCGCCTTCAACGCGCGTTTTTACAAAATCTTCGTTTACCAATCCTTCTTTTATGATAATATTGACAATCGCGTTTAAGAGCGCTACATCCGTGCCGGGCCTTTGCTTGAGCCACTTAAACGCGTATTTTACCAGAGGCGTGCGATGCGGGTCTATGACGATAATCTTAGCGCCGTTCCGCGCGCCGCGTTTTATGAATGTCGCGCTGACCGGATGCGTCTCCACCGGATTGGAGCCGATGACGAGGATACAATCGCAATTTTCAAATTCCCTTACCGAATTGCCCATCGCGCCGCTTCCGATCGCCTTTTGCATCGCGGTAACCGTTGACGCATGGCATAGTCTCGTGCAATGTTCCACGTTATTCGTACCGAGCACGGCGCGGAAAAATTTCTGAAAAAGGTAATTCTCTTCGTTCGTGCATTTCGCGGACGAATAACCGCCAAATGCCTGCGGCCCGAATTTTCCCTTTATTTCCATAAAACGGCTTGCTATGGTATCAAGAGCTTCTTTCATGGAACATTCCACGAGCCGCCCGTGTTTGCGAATCAACGGTTTGCGAAGACGGTCTGCGCTGTGTATGTATTCGTACCCGAAACGCCCCTTTATGCATAACCGTCCCTGGTTCGGCATGGCTTCATAACCTGTAACGCGTACGACCTTGTTGTTTTGCACCCATAATTCCATCTGGCATCCGACACCGCAATACGCGCAGGTAGTCCTTACACGTTTGGCGATTTTCTTTATGTTTACTTTTCCCAAAAGGGGTTTTTCAACTATAGCGCCGGTCGGACAGAGCTGAACGCATTCCCCGCATCCGTCGCATTCGGATTCGTTCCATTTTCCGAATCCCGCGACTATGTAAGACTTTATGCCTTTCTGCGCGAATGAAAGCACGTTTTTGCCCTGGATTTCATCGCAGGCCTTTATGCACCGGAAGCATTTGATGCATTTAGTCCCGTCATAAGTCAAAACAGGCGAAGAATTGTCCACAGGATAATCCATTTTTCCCCAGATGGACGGAAACCGGCGCGAGGATTTTTTATCAAGCCCGTACCTTTTTATTAAGACAAGAAATTCGTCTTCATAAGAGCCGTCGCTTTTTTCATTATGTTCGGACAACAATAAATCTAGGATTGATTTCCTGTAATTCTCCAATTCGTCGTCAAAGGCGATAACGTCCATACCCTCAGCAACCGCTGTCGAACACGCGGTTACCGGCGTCAAACCGCGGCCGGTTTTCAGTTTTACGGTACACAGCCGGCACGCGCCCGTCGGCGATATGCGATGATGATAACAAAGGCCGGGAATGTCAAAACCGTTATCCCGCGCGGCCTTCAAAAGATTCGCTCCTTCATTCACCTGAATGCTTTTCCCGTCTATTTTTATTAAGATGTTCTTGTTTTCCACGGGTTATTCCTTTCCCAGAAAGTCATTTTTAAAATATTTAACCGCGCTGGTTATCGGAAAATAAGGCGATTGTCCGAGCGGGCACAGGGACGTTTTCAACATCAACGTTGAAAGCCATTCCATTTCAGAAAGGCTTTTTTCATTTTTTATTTTACGGCGCGGATGCGCGAGAATATCCTCCATCGCATTACGCAAACTCGTAGTGCCTGCGCGGCAGGGAACGCATTTCCCGCAGGATTCGTGCTGGAAAAAACCGAGTATGCCGAACAGGAATTCAGGCAAAGACCGGCCTTCACCAAGGACAATAACTGCGCCGGAACCGAGGGTAAATCCCTTGGACTTAAGGGAATCATAATCCATTTGCATATCAAGTTCCGAAGGAGGAACGAACGTGCCTGAAGCGCCGCCGACGAGCGCGGTTTTAATGGTTTTCCCGTTGGCAATGCCGCCCGCGAATGTATAAATCAATTCCTTAAGAGGAACGCCCATCTCGGCCTCATACGCTCCGGGTTTATTCACATCGCCGCAGAGCGTAAAGATTTTTGTACCCGGGGATTTTTCGGTTCCCATAGTGCGGTACCAATCGGCTCCTTCGCGGATTATATGAGGAATGTGGGAAAGGGTTTCCACGTTATTTACTATTGTCGGCTGGAAAAACACCCCTTTTTCAGCCGGAAACGGCGGTTTTATGCGGGGATATCCGCGTTTACCCTCAAGGGATTCCACGAGGCAAAACTCTTCGCCGCACAGATACGAACCGGCTCCGAGTTTTATCTGGACATCAAGCGAATAACCGGAGCCGAGGATATTATCGCCCAGAAGGCCGGCATCGCGCGCGTCCGCGATGGCTTTTCTCATCATTTTTTCCGGAAGGAAATACTCGCCCCTGACATATATGAAGGCCTTATGCGCGCTGATTGCGTAAGACGCGAGCATAACACCTTCAAGGCACGAATGCGGGTCCTGTTCCAAAATAATTCTATCTTTGAAAGTGCCGGGTTCGCCTTCATCCGCGTTGCAGATAACGTATTTGGGATAGGAAGTCGAATTGAAAGCGGTCTTCCATTTCATGCCGGTCGGGAAGCCGGCGCCGCCGCGTCCGCGCAGACCGGATTTTTCTATTTCCGCAATGACATCCGCCGAAGTCATGTGAAGGGCCTTTTTGAAGCCGTCATACCCGCCGGCGGCAATATAATCGCCTATGCTTTCGGGATTGATTATACCGGCATTTTTCAGGCCTATTTTTTTTTCTGGCATTGGCGCCCCCTTTTGTTAATAAGTTTGGAAGGGTTCCTGATTCCGGCGATTATTTCGCGCAATTTTGCCTTTGTCAGGTTTCCATGCAATGTACGGTCCACGAGAAGAGCCGGGGAATTACCGCAGCAACCGAGGCATTTGGAGGGTTCCAGGGTTATAAAGCCGTCCTTAGTCGTCTGACCCCATTTTATACCGAGGAGTTTTTCAAGTTCAATCAAGATATCCCTGCCGCCGAGAAGCCGGCAGACCGGCGACATGCAAGTCCGGATTAGATGCCTGCCCCGGGGTTTCAGGCTGAACATTGTGTAGTATTTTACCACGCCGTAAACGGATGATTTGGTAAGATTAAGAAAATCGGCTGTTGCGCTTAGGTCATCTTGAGTTAAATAATTTTGAGGATTGTTGTTTTGAAGAGAATGAAGGATAAGCAGAAGGTTTTCCTGCCTGGGCTCAAATTGCGCTAAAACATGGTTCCTTTCCATTTCAGGATTTACTCCTTGTAAAAACGGTTTTTAAATTCAACAAAACGTTTTTGAAAAAATCTTCAATCTGCAATCGTCTCGTTGTAATCTTCTAATCTTGCAATCTTCTAATCTTGCAATCTATACTCATGCAGTGAATTATAGAAAACAAATACCGGAATGTCAAGAGGGTTTTAAGGGATATTATGAAACTTTTAAGTGCCTCCGGCGTCTAAAACAGCATATTCTGTCACGACGAAACGATTGCCACAGAGACCACAAAGGACACGGAGAACGACGACGAAATAAACAGCGCAGGCCAACCCGCATCACCGGTTCGGGAGAATAACCAGTAGTCGGTGGATAGTTGTAGCCGCAGGTTGAGACCTGCGGTCAATGACCGATAACGAATTAGTCCGTAAAACAGGATAATCGGAATAAATTATTGGTCACAAATGTATTTTATATGAAGAAATGAGTTCTTCTATTAAGGAGACAAAAATGCCACGCTTTATACAAATTTTCATTTTAATTATGACTATCAGTACTTCCTGCACGGAAAACCGGGAAAACCACCCGACGGACGCCCTTCCCTCGCAGAAATCATCCCCCCTGCCCCTTTCTGATATTTTAACAGGTTTATTAGGCCAGAAAGTCACTATACAAGGCACAGCCCGAAATGCTAAATTAGGCGCGCTTGTTGAAACCAGGTTTTGGGGCGAACATACTATCTGGATAGATTCCCTTTCTGATTGGGATGAACAATATTGCGACAAAACAATAAAAGTGACGGGCATCCTGGAAGAACGGCACGATCTGCCGATGTTTATCTCAAAACCAGGAGAAGCGATAAGGCAAGGCATGTCAGTACCGGAAGGCACGAATCTTTTCGAGGCAAGCAAGCGGTATCTGTTAAAGAACGCCAAATGGGAATTAGTAAAGTAGAACGACACACCCCTCTATCCCCTCATAATAGAGGGGAAGTCGTCGTACGAACGATCCCCCCTCTTTATAGAGGGAGACTTTTAAGCCATCGTTGACTGACGCCTTACAGGGCAACCCGTCAGTAAAGGGCGGACAGAAAAATAACACGCATATCAAATTACCCAATGATTATGCAGAGACTTGCCACGACCGAAGGGAGTCCCGGTCAGAGTATCGAGATGGCAAGTCTCTACCGAAATGCCGCGGGAAAACTTTAAAATCCACTTTAACTAAAGCCTTACAATTCTGTTAACATTTTCCTTGTATTTAATACCTCTTTATTTTATAGTGCCCGTGTAAATTTTAGGAGACAATTTTATGTTTGGATTAAGATTTATCAAGTTCCAGCCGACAGAATACATCCTTAAATACAAAAACGGAAAGGTCGTCAGGGAAGGCGCCGGCCTGTCGTTCTTCTATTACGCTCCTACCACGTCGCTCGTCGCAATCCCCATCGCAAGTTCCGATACTCCTTTTATCTTTGAGGAAATTACGTCCGATTTCCAGACGGTTTCCGTACAGGGACAGGTTGCCTTCAGGATCGCCAATCCTTCAAAAACCGCGCAACTCCTGAATTTCACCTGTGACAGCAGGTCAAAAAGATACCTTTCTGAAGACCCGGAAAAACTGCCCCAGCGCGTGCTCAACATCGTCAAAGTCCTGACTAAAAAATATATCCAGGGCATGAAACTCAAAGAAGCCCTGGTATCCATAGAATCCCTCGCGCATAATATAGGCAATGACATCAAAACAAACGATGAGATTGCTTCGCTCGGCCTTGAAATGCTCGGCCTGTCCATCCTCGCCATTCTCCCTAACAAGGAAACTTCACGGGCCCTTGAAGCCCAGGCCCGCGAGGAAATCCTGAAAAAAGCCGACGAGGCCGTTTATGAAAGAAGAAACGCGTCCATAGAACAGGAACGCAGAATAAAAGAAACCCAGCTTGAATCCGACAGGATCGTCCAAAAAAAACAAAACGAGCTCAGGGATTCCCAGCTGATATTTGACACGTCGCTTGAGGAGAAAAAGGAAAAACTGGTAGGACTTGCGGCCGCGAATTCAAAGGCCGAGGCCGATGCCCGGGCATACGGACTCCAGGCGATTATGAAGGCCCTGGAAAACGTCAGCCCCAACGTGATTCAGTCCCTTGCCGGCATGGGAATGCAACCGAATAAGCTGATTGCCGTCGCCTTCCGGGAACTCGCGGAAAAGGCGGAAAAAATCGGCACTCTTAACATTTCCCCGGACCTGCTTCAAACCCTGTTGAAAGAAACTTCTGAGTATGAAACGACTCACGGGAAATAAAATAATCCTCGTAAAAAGGAAAACGCCGCTGGAAGAGCTTGTAAGCAGGTTTAACACCGTCTCGCAGGCGAAATTTTACGTGGAACACCTTGGCGCTGATTTTTCCGATTACCTTAATGAAAACAGTAAATACCAAAAGGCCGTCGCTGAGTCAACCGCCATACTTAATGAAATAGGACGCGTCCATATCATAGACCGCTCTTTCCTTCCGAATTTTATATTCGGCGATAACGATATCGTAGTTGCCGTAGGACAGGACGGGCTTGTTGCCAATACGCTGAAATACCTGTCAACGCAGAAATTGGCCGGCGTAAACCCTGAACCTGAAAGATGGGACGGCGTTTTGCTCCCATTCAAGGTGAAAGACCTCCGATATATTATACCCGAAGCCATGGCCGGCACGCGTCCCGTAAAAGAAATCACCATGGCCAAAGCGGTCCTGAATGACGCCCAGGCGCTCTACGCGGTAAACGACCTTTTCATCGGGCATAAATCTCACGTGTCAGCAAGATACAGGATATCCATCGGCAAATCAGAGGAATTCCATTCCTCAAGCGGCATAATAGTTTCCACGGGCCTCGGCTCCACGGGCTGGTTGAAAAGCATTATTGCCGGGGCAAACGCCATAACCAGGTCCGCCGTTGATAAAAACGCTAAAACCAATACCGACTTGAAATTTAATTGGAATGCGGATTATTTGTATTTTTCCGTAAGAGAACCGTTCCCGAGCAAAACGTCCCAGGCAAATACGGTTTTCGGAAAAGTAACACGGAAAGAACCGCTGAAAATACTTTCACAAATGGCCGAGAACGGGACTATCTTCAGCGACGGTGTAGAGAGCGATTTCCTGTCTTTCAATTCAGGCGTAGAAGCAACTATAGCCGTCGCGGAAAAAAGAGGCCATCTGCTGGTTTAAATAAGACGATAGGGTTTGTTATTATTTAACATTTGGAAATGAAGCATATGTCTAAAATATTTGCATTGCTTATTGCCTGTATTACTTCCATACCGTGGGCTTACGCCCACGGCTAACCGATCATCACTCCTTCGGAGTTCTACCGCAACGACGACGAAAACCCGAGAGCCGGCGCCCGAGAACCGTACCTCGGAACCCGGAACTCGAACGACGTCCTTCATTCTTCATTTTTCATTATTCATTTTTCGTTACAGACCACTAAGGAAGAAATCTATCCGTTCCTCTATCTTCTCCTGCTGTTTTTCGGGTATGGCGCCGAACGGCGGCCCTGAAGCCTTTATCTCGCCTTCAACAGGCTCTTTTCCTGCCGTAAATTTTTCAGATGAAAAATCGCTTATCTGTATCATTTTCAGTATATCCCATGATGCCCGGAATTCCTGAAAATTCCTGCCGTCATACAAAACCGGCGTCTTCAGCATTACCATAAACAGGTTCAGCTTGTCCGCCTTATGCCCGCTCATGCCGCCCGCGTGCCAGTCGCTCCCGGGACATACAAATACCAGAAACGTATTTTCCTTGCCGGGCCTCAGGCTCTTGAGCAATTCGCTGATCTTTCGCGAACCGTTAATCGCCTTAAATACGTTATCCATGTACTCGTCACGCACCTTTACCACCGGCGCCGCCTGCATGGCCGGCCCCTTAACCATTATCAGTTCAACAGGGGTTTGATTCGCGCCCGCGGGCGTTGCCTTGCCCGTTATGGCAGGAACGCTCTCCCTCGTTTCCAGCCTGTACCGCTGGATTAAAAGGCCGCTCCCGATCGCAATGCCAACCATAATGGCAAAAGACAGTATCATCGTAACAAACCTCGGCATTTTCGGGAAAGGTATCTTATTCCATATAGCAATAAAAATACCTTCTCCAGGAAGAATGAAATATGTCTTTTTCTTGTACTCTTCGTATTCGGAACCGAAAAGGGCCTCGCATTTCCGCTCTTCAGACCTTGACAGGTAATAGTACAGCCATATCATGATAAAAAATGCTATGTACGTCGTAAACCTTCCCCATGTCAGTATTATGCCTGTGCAGAAAACCGACAGCGCTACATACTGGGGATGCCTGAACCACCTGTAAATGCCGTTTTTCACCATGCCTTTTTTGAAAAGTTTCGCGGAATATATCTGAAACGCGCCGACAAGGAAAATAAGGAATCCAAGCGCTATCAGTATCAACCCAATAGGAAACAGCGTATGCGTATGGAAAATAAAATATACGAGCCATGCCGTGGACGTGTTACTGCTGAGCGCCTCTATGTGCATGACCGAGCCATAAAGAAATCCCGCGAACGGCAGGAGCATCCATGCCGGTTCAAGGATGACGAAAAACGCGAGCGCTTTCAGCAAAATGTCCGGAATTTTTTTCCAGAATGAAGATTTTTCAGCCATATCAGTGCACCTGACCGCCTTTCTGTAAAACTGGTTAAATAGTATCTAAGTTCTCAACTTTTATTGCCACAGAGCACACAGAGGACACTGAGAACGACGGTTTCTTATATTGACTGTACGACTAACTGCGCCACAAACGACATTTGATTATAATTTGTAACTAAGAAATCATTTTTCTTTCTGAGAGCTCTGTGTTCTCTGTGGCTAATTCGTTTTCGGGTCTCGGACGCCGGATTACTTCTACTTCTTCTCAGCAAATTTTCCGCTCGCCCACTCTATCTTATGCCGGACAAAGGGATGGGGTTCCGTCTTATTCAAGTCATCCAATAAAACCGCGGCATCCTGATTGCCGTATTCGCCCAGGGCCTCGGCGGCAAAACCGCGCATGGCCCAATCCGGATTCTTTAATTCTTTCACAATAACGTCATAAGCCCGGTTTTTATTGTCTTTAATCCGCCCCAGGGCGGCAAGCGCATGGGCGCACGCAGGAAACCTGCCCTGCTGTACAGTTTCTATCAAAGCAGGTACTGCCGGTTCGCCGATTGCTGTCAACGCCTCTTCAGACGGATACCGCACCCAGAAATAAGTGTCTCCAATGCCCTTGATAAGATGCGGCACGGCAGACGGGTCGGCAATACGGCCTAAGGCCACAGAAATAAGTTTGCGGAACAATTCTGATTCCTTGAATCTATCTGTTTCAGACAATTTTATAAGCCCTGGTACGGCCCTCTTATCCTTGAGTTGGCCGAGCGCTATGCAGGCTACATCAGTCAATCCGCCCTGGCCCAGATAAGGCAATAACGCCTCAGTCGCCCGCGGGTCTCCAATTTCGCCTATCAAAGAAATTATAACCCTCTTCATGTTTTTGTCTTTTACCCTGAGATGGTCCATAAGCACCGGCACTGCATTTTTGCCATGGTATGTAACCAGCATAGATGCCCATGACTGTTCATACCCGTCGCCGGAAATCATTTTGGGAATGGCATAATATATGCCCGGCCGCCCCAATTCCTTAAACTTATTCCGCGCAACCTCCGACTTATCCCAATGCGCGCCTTGCTCTTTGACGCACTCAATCCAGAGTTTATCCATTTCCTCTTGGCTTAAACTATGGCTTGCGGCCTGGATTGCAACCTCGCCATAACCGGGCAACTCCCTGACAGCAGTAAATCTCGTATCATTAGCCAGCCGGTTCATATCGGAAAAACCGCATTTGACTGCCTCGGCAAGGCCTGTAAGCGCGCGATTATTATCATCACCGCTGTACAACGCGGCCAATTCGTACAGCAATTCCGGGTCAAAGGAATCATTGCCCCGAACGTCTTCAAGAAGTTTTATTGCCTCGCCTGCCTTATCCTGTTGTTTTAAATTCATAGCGGAATCTATCACTCCCTTATAAGGAGTGCTGTCCACCCGTTCAATGCCTTCCATGGAAGTTTCCGGCATATCCGGTATCCTGCCCGGCATCCTGGACGGCCATTCTGCTATACTGCTGTCCGGCTTGAAATCAGGCGAGGCCTGCTCATCTATGCCGATACACCACATGGAATTCTGGTCCCCTGCGGGGCCGCTCCACCAGGTATTGCTCCGCATCTTTGGCGCGACGTTTTTATAAGAACCGTTCCCGCCCAGACTAAGCAATATCCCGATACTACCGTCATCGCGATTGGCCTGGCCGCAGGGACAATTCCTGCCTTCAAAACTCAAATTGCCGTTCTTTTTAATCAGGAATCCGCAACCGTTCTGAACGCCGGCCGCGATCCAATTCCATTCGGCATCCGATGAAAATTTATCATCTCCGCCGCCGTCTATCAACCAGCCCGGCGACATATCCCAACCCACGGCAGGTCCGATTTTATTGCCGTTGTATTCGTCGTTGCCGGCACGGTCTATCATGCAGGCCGCCGCGAGATGTATAGGCGCGCCCAGCGTATAACCGTCGTAATCGCCGTCTTTGCCGGTATGGTAAATATCATTGCCGATGTCATCCACCATCATGCCGAATCCGTACCAATAACTGCCGCCCATGCCGAATTGGTTGTCCAGCAGATGGAAATCATCGCCCGCATTGTCAATCAATGCGCCGATGCCGCCTGAACAGCCGGGCCTGAGCCCGTATCCAAACCCCTGCGACATGGCTATGAATGAGCCTTTCGGACGCTGGGGATAATCTTCGTAACGGCCGCCCGCGTAATAATTATCATTGCCGGTCCGGTCCAAAAGCAGTCCGAATCCGCCTTCAGCCCCGAATCCCTGCGACGCGAAAGTGGCTTTGTATTTATCGTCACCCGCGTTGTCAATAAGTATACCGATACCCAGGGAAGACGCGCCTTGAACGCAATCTAATCCCTGATAAGAATCATTGCCAGTACCTGAACGATAGAGTATGCCCGCGCCGAGAAATGCCGCGCCCTGCGACCAGTCGCCGGCTGAAAACGTATTGTTCCCGTTACCGAAAACCGCTAAGACACCGATGCCGGCCAATGCTGCGCCATGGCATAAATCAATCCGGTCATTGCCCGGTTCAAGCTTGTCAGAGTCTTCGTGTTTAGGCGGGGTCTCTTTCATGCGCGCGGTAAATTGGTTATTCCCGGCCATATCAATACATACAGCGGCCGGAGGCTCGGTGCGCCCGTCCGTACCGCCGGCACGGCAGGTATAAATATCATCGCCGCCAATGTCAATGATGAGCGAGAAATCGCGATAGTATTCGTTCGGGCCGCTGTCGCCGACAATCACCTCGCCTATTTTGGTCTGCGCATAGAACAGGATACCGCCCTTAGCCGCGGTTTCAGGCAGGCCGAATTCAGACGCCGGTTTGCCATAAACGGGCTCTTTCCATGCGGATAACTGTTCCCTTGCGAAACCAATATCGCGGCAAATAATCAGACTGCCGCTCAGGAGTTTTTCCCTGTTTAAAGAATCATATCCCTGGAAGATATCAAAATTCGCGCCGTGTTCAGCGAGGTTCTTCTTGCCTTCTTCGGACAAACCTGCAAAAGCCTCTTTGACCAGCGCGCCTGCAGAATCCATATCAACGGCAACACGTTGAAGGACTTTGCTGATATTAACGGGCAGGTTTTTTGTTTGTTCTTCGGTAATCACGGGTTCCGATGAATTCTCAGAACCGGGCTCTTCGGACTCCTCCACAGACAAATCAAGTTCCAAGGCGCTTTTCGAAATTATAAGATTCAAGTCAGCGTTATTGCCCGCACCGGCAATACACCTTGCTAATTTATCCGCATAAAACGGGACTTCTAAGGGATTGGCCATAAGACGGTCAACGGCCTTAAGGCGATACGGCATGTCCGGCATGAGATTTTTGCGGTAAAGCAGGTCCTGAGGCGTCATCTTGATGGCGCGCAGGGCCGATTTCAGATATGACAATTCCACGGGCCCGAGAATGTCCGGATACGCAGGTTCCGGTTTTACGGGGACGGGCGCGGGGCTAATTTGCGCAGACGCGGGTTCCACAGCGACGGATATTTCCGGCTTATTCTGTTCTTGACAATACACACACATTACAAGACCGACTAACGCAACGACGATAAATGCCTGTTTGCATTTCTTCATATACACCTCCTTACCCCCTTTTAATAGAATAGGAATCGTTCGTACGACACCTTCCCCTCTATAAAGAGGGGACCGAGGGGTGTGTCGTCCGTGTTCGGCGTTATCGAAAAACGACGATTTCTATAAAACAAATATTTTTATGCCGTACTTCGTGTCTTTGTGCCTTCGCGGCAAAGAAAGCCGATTTATTTATTGTTTTGTCACGCTCATGCTCTTTGCCTTGATAGTGCCGCCGGTAACAATGATTCCGGCCTTCTGGCCCGGCAGAGAATTAAGCGGTTCGTTTGTTATACATTTCTTATCGTTCAGAAATATATTAATGACATTATTTTTCATTTCTACTGTCAGGGTATTGAATTCATTTTCCTTGAATGTATTGAGCCTGTTGCGGCACAACATCGTATGCGTATGGTGCAAAGAGCCGTCATTATTCCTGCCGGGATTGCATCTCGTAATCATGACCTCATTGCCGTTCACACGCACCGCGTAAAAAGCCCTGCTAACGTCGGTATAGCCGAAAACGATTCCCGCGCCGGTCAGCTCGTCGTTGCTGGAAAAATTTCCCTTGAACTTCAATGTTGAAGCGAAATCGTTTCCGGACTCGGATTCCTTATTAATCAGCATAAAGCTTTCACCTTTTTTTGCCGTTGAGCTTATTTTACCGCCATCAACTTCCCAGGAGCCGACATCCTTAGTCCATCCATCAATGTCATCGCCGTTAAAAAGCTCATTTTCTTCCCCGGGTTCAGGGTCTCTATCCTTATTTCCCGGTATCAGCGCTTCCGCTTCTTTCCTGCCCTTTAACGCATCCGCGTTCTTGGGGTCAAGCTGAAGCATCTCTTTATACACCTTCACGGTAAAATCATAACGTTTATCCTTTTTAGCGTCATTGGCTATGCCAAGGAGCGTCTTGAGGTAATTAGAGCGCTCGGTTTTATAATCCGTACCGAGTTTATCAATCTGTTCAAGCTTCTTTTCTATTGAGATTTTCTGCTTTTTTTCATCCGCGGTGGGTTTTTCCTTTTCATCCAGCAATTCTTTCGCGCGGGTGTAATACTCTATGGCCTGCGTCTGTTTTTCATCGCTCATTTCATAGATTTCGCCGAGTTTCATACAGCTTTTAAGATGGCCGGGAAACGACTCAAGGGCCTTGAGAAAAGCCGTTTCCGCCGCGGCATAGTCTTTTTTCTCCATATCCGTAACGCCTTTTTCGCACAGGATATCGGCAGTCACCTCATCGGCCCGGGCGAACGCTGAAAACGCGGCCAAAAGAACCATCTGAACGATGATAATGATTATTGTTTTCTTCATATCTTCATTCCTCAAAAATAAAGTAATTCGGCCGCAATCAAATACGTTAGCCACAGAGAACACAGAGAACGACGACGGTTTTTTGCCAAATAGAATCATCTTACTCAATACTCGTAATCGTCTTAGCGCGCTTGGCGGGCTTTGCGGTTAAGCCGTAGCGGTTAGTTCGCGTGTATTCGTGTGAATTCGCGGTTAGTAATTAGCCGCCGCTATAGTTCGTCCTTCGTGTCTTCTCCCTTTACATTAGTTAATATTTATGTAAGGGATCCCGCGCAGGGAGTGCCCTCGTGGCTGATTATCCGTTTATACTAATCCCCGTTCTCTGTTTTTGCTTTGATTGTTTTTATGCGCATCTCGTTTGAAGAAGCTATTACCGCGAGTTTGCCGCTTATTTCCTGGTCAACCTTCTGGTTTTCAAAAATCTTTTCGCCATTCAGGTACGCCGATACTTTATCCGAATCAACCGTTACCCTGAGAGAATTTAATTCTTCTGTTTTATAATTCTGCGTTATGCCGCTAACAAGAACGAGCAATTTCGCCGTAGAACCGCTGATTTCACTTTTGGAAAGCAGGAACGCCTGCTCCGAAACTATCACGGCGAACGTATTTTTGCCGGTACCGTTGAACCCGAGAAGCACGCCTGCGGGCATTTTCCCGTCCGACATGAATTCCACGGTCATGGAATATTTCCCTTCAAACCCCGCGGTATCATATACTATAGCGCCGCCTTTTGCGGTTGTCGGATACAACTCGCCGTTCTTTACTTCCCACTTGCCTTCTTCCATTCGAAGAGAATCCGTATCCTGCCCGCTGAAAATATCCACTTCCCCGGAGCCATTAGTATCGTTATTCGCCGGCGTATCGCCTGCTTCCTTGCCGTTTTTCGCAATAAGTTCCTTTATCTTTTTCTTGCCTTCCAGCGCGTTAGGGTCCTTCGGAGAAAGCATAAGGACCTCGTCATAAAGTTTTCCGGCAAAATCAAACCTCTTTTTCCGTTTGGCCTCTTCGGCTATGCTGAGGAGGGTATTTATGTAGGCGTTATGTTCCGATTTCAGCTTTGCGTTAAGTTTATCCAGCTGGTCCAGTTTTTTCTCAATAAACGCCTTTTGCGAGTTATCTTCATCGGACGGTTTTGATTTTTTGCACAGTATTTCATACGCGCGCGTATAATAGGTGATGGATTCCGCCTGTTTTTTCGGATTAAGTTCATAGAGTTCGGCGAGTTTAGATATGCTTTTAAGATGGCCGGGAAACGACTCAATGGCCTTAAGAAATGCCGCTTCTGCCGCGGTATTGTTTTTCTTGTCAAAATCGGACATGCCTTTTTCGTACAACAGGTCTGCCGTTACCTCATCTGCTAAGACCGGCAGAAGAAATACTGATAGCGCCACGCATACGGTTGTCATCAATACAATTTTACGCATATAAGCCCCCTTCCCTGAGAAGAATGCACTTATTACACACCCGCATATCTTAGCAAATAAGGCGTAAAAGTCAAGAAATTGTAAAATTTGGACGAATTCTGCCACGAAGACACGAAGATTTACGACAAAGACGCCGAACTCCACCGAAACCACAGAGCGCACACCTGTGTGCCGAAACCTGCCTGCACGCACCTGCGTGCTGAAGCACCTTCCTACGCCCACCGAAGCGGGCTTTGCGAAGGCGGGCTTCGGTGCGTAAGCACGAAGCCGAGCTTCGTTTCGGTCGCCTACGCTCTCCATCCTCCGTCCCGATTTATCAGGACTGCGGAGGACGGGCAAAGCTTCAGCGACGGAGCGCGAAGGCAGGCACTCCGGTGTGCAGGCACAGAACCGCACAGATTACGACGAAGGACGTTGTACGTTTCCCGTGATCCGGTTTCCGGTTCCAGTTTAAACGGAATCCGAGAGCCGAGATCCGAGGTCCGGGGTCCGGAATCCGACGTCCGGAACTCGGCACCCGGATAACGTCCTTCCTCCTTCGTTTTCCATTTTTCATTCTCGTCCGTTGAAGCGTGTCTCTTACAGGTCTCGTCAAGTCCCTGTTCTTCACGAAAGGGATTTACAATTTGAAATTTACAGTTTTCAATTTGCAATAGTAACTCTGCTTAATCGGTTCAATCCGTTTAATCTGTTGTTAAGAAATTAGCCGTATCGTCGTCGTACGTATCCTGCCGCAGTCTTACGACCAAAGGGAGTCCCGACCGTAGAGTCAAGATAGCGAAGCGGAAGGAAGCAAAGCGAAGTGTGCCTTATCTTACAAAAACCATAAAAGTCGTCGTTTTCCGTGTATTCCGTGTATTCCGTGTGTTCCGTGGTGAAAATTATCGTCGTTTCGTCTTCGTGTGCATTCGTGTGTATTCGTGGCTAAATACGTTCGGCGTATCCTGGTTATCCGATGTGAATTCCGTGGAAAATTGAAGATTGTAAGAATAATCGGAAAGTGAATTGTGAAATCCTCCGAAGCCAAAGGCGAAGGAGGAAAGGCCTGCCCCCATTACCGTTACCATCCCATTACCGTCACTGAAACAATGCAATAAGATTTGATTTAAACTATCGTAAACTCATTTCTGTTTTTTTGAAATCGGAGATAATGCACAGCGAAAACCAAGCGTATGCGAATGGTAAAGTGTATCACTACTATATCTGAAATATACAGAATCGTATTCAGAAGCTCCAGAAAATCCAGGACACGAACCTCTGAATACTTTTTCTTTACCTCTCAAAGGTCCGGACGGATTTTTATAAGAATCGTTTTCGTACTGGTCCACAGCATACCAATCTAAACACCATTCTTCAACATTACCAAGCATGTCATAACAGCCGTAAGGACTTATGTCTACAGGATTTGAACCTATGTTTGAAAAAATATCCGACGTATACTTTTTTAGTACAAATTCTTGCTTCCAAATGAAACCCCAGGGATATTTTCTGCCGTCATTTCCTCTTGCAGCTTTCTCCCACTCCGCCTCTGTTGGCAACTTTTTGCCTGACCAGACAGCATACGAATAAGCGTCATACCATGTTACTAAAACAACAGGATTTTCATCGGTATTTACGGGGTAATTACCATTTTCCCATTTAAATTTATCCGCATACGCGTCCGGCTCAAACGGCAAATGCGGATATGGATGAACTCTCGGCTCTTCTTCCGAAGGATAACACCACTTATGCCCTTTCAAAAGAAAATCATCATAAAACATTTTATATTGTTTATTTGTTATCTCAAATTTATCAATATAATAAGAAGAAAGGTAAACTTGGTGTACAGGCCTATCGTCATAACGCGGTGTAATTTCACCGTTATTCCCCATCAAGAATTCACCTGCATTTACAAGCACCATTATTGAACCGTCTTTTTCACACCTAATCTCTCGCGGCAATCCACTTAAGAGATCAATTGTATCAGTTGCGCTGACAAAACCATCAGGAAGACTTAAGTTTAAATTTTCTTCTAATAGCATTTCATTTGTTTTCTCGTTAACTCTATTGACTATTTTGTGAGATTTTTTATTTCTCGGCCCGGCTTCATCGTGATTACAAAGCAACAAAAATAGTAGACCTACTATTAAAAACAACAGCGTACCTGCTATCAAAAGAAAAAGGCTTTTCATTTTAGTAAATGTTTCAATTTTTGACATATACTTTTTCTTATCGTACTGGCAAAGCATCGTCCCGTTTCGTAACCGGCGCAGAAAGGAGTGATGACATCGTAGCATGTTTGCATTTAAATAAGTATGATTCCGTCCAGTCTGAAAACATTTTAAATCCCATGGCCTCTTTGAACTCCAGTTCAAGCTCTTCAGCAAATTTGTCTGGAATCTCCACGCCAGCAATAGTAACTGTTAATCCTGAATGCCAATTATAGTCATCTTCAACCTCATAATGAACAAACACTTCTGCTTCGCTTGGCTTTACAATTGTATAACTTCCGTATGCTTCTATGTAGAACCTTCCCATGGCAAGAAATAAATCGCCACTTGCTGTTACTAAGTCAGACTTAACTCTGCTGAAAGGAGTTGGCGATGTTGCAACGGAAGAACATTTAATTTGACTTTCAAGTTTTAATTTCAACTTTTCAATTTCTATTTTAGCATTAGCATCTGATACTATTTTTTCAGATGGCACAAAAATTGGAGTGCCCTCCTTGCTGAGCCAATGCGACATGTGTTTAGAAGCTAACGGTGCTCCAAGAACGGGTATTGCTCCAAATTGTGACAGCTTCGTATATAATAGTTTTAGTGCTTCTTGTCGCGCAAACGTTCCCTTCCCGTTCTTTTCTACTGCATCAACCAAATTCTGTAAGATTGTTGAAGGATTCAACGAAAACCGTTCAAAATCATCCGGCATCAATATTGATGGACCCAACGGATACATTCCGAGAGGATCCGTATATAATAAAGGATTATTTCTGGTATAGGAATAAAAATTTTCATTCCACAAGAACCATTTGTCTTTTTGTAAGAATTTGCCTATTGTATACGAATAATATCTCGACCGATAATAATGCAACTTCGTCTCTGGTTCATATTCTCTACCCGTAAACATGTATCTGTTTTTCTCTTTGCTCTTATTGGCAATTTCGCCTTTCCTGTCAAAGATTGTTACGGTTCCATAAACCTTATATTTATACGATTCCTGTACCTCGGCTTTCTTGTTCGCAATATGCGTTACTGAGCCAAGAGAATTTTGCAAATAGAAGTCGTATTCTCGGCTTCTGCCTTTGGCTGTCACCAAAAGCTCATCTATTCCATTACCCCAAACGTACTGCTTTGTCGGGAGACCGTCTGTGGCCATGTCGCTGATTACCCTTGCCCCGTCCAGTACGTATCCTTCTAAATCAAAGGTTCCGTCTGACTTTTTCATTGCCTTCTTTTCGATGCGTCTGCCTAAGGCGTCATATCGCATTTCTACTATGTAATCTGCATTGTCAAATCTTACAGGGTGATTGGTGTAATCGTACGTAATCTGGTTGTATCCATCGTTTGTCATATTGCCATTAAGGTCATATGTCGGATTTGTTCCATTGATCGCAGTGTACTGATTGAGATTATTAGTTTGATACGTGGTTGTTGTGCCATTTGTTACGGTTGTTCTGTTGCCGACATTGTCCATATTGAATATTTCTCTGTCTGCGTATGGCGCATTGTCAAAATTCCCGGCCCAATTCTCAGGATTCTGCACCCCGTATTTTACTCCGGTCAGTCTGTATACGTTGTCGTACCTGAACAAATCGCCCGACTGCGCCAAGGCTCCGTCGGGCAAGCCTTTCCCGATCTGATGTAAAAATTTTTCGTATTTCTTATTTCCTTCTTTGTCAAAGTCATACGCAAAGCCAATTGTTTGCGGCACATAATCGTATTTTTTCGGTTTTCCTTTTTTATCTATCTCTGTCGCTTGCCACGTTTTGGCGCCGGTGTACCTGTACTCGGTTGCCCAGCGGTTATTGTTGTAGGTAACATCAAGAGTTATAGGATTCCCGCTGTTTTCCTGATAAATGCGTTGCTTTACCCTGAACGGCCCGGTATAATTGTAATCGCAAATTTCACTTGTGCCTTCGGATATTGTGTCAAAGGTAGAGGTCGGCCAAAACTTAATTTTCAGAAGCTGACCCCTTACGCCTTTCAAATCATTGTCATTTTTACTTTCCAATGATTTCTTTTTCCATTTCTATTACTATATTTTCCACAGGTTTATGAGCTTTTATAATAATTTTATCAATCAAAACCATTCTGAAGCCTTCCAGCTCCGCTGTTATACAATACGCACCATCTTTAATTCCTGTAATATTAAAAAAGCCTTCATTATTACTTTTGGTGCTTTTAAGCTGTTTCTTTCCGCCTGCTCTTCCACCATATATTATTATACTGTCTCCATTAGGTTGTATTAAAGAAAATGGGGAAGGCCCTTCATGATAACTATGTATTAGTACAGGACAAGTAATTTTGACATTTTCAAGTGGAAATTTAGTTACTTTTTCCACAATGCGACCAGAAATACTTGTGCCTTTTTCCAGTCCTATTCTTATATCTACCGATTGAGCATTTTTTATACTGATTCCATATTCCTTATAAGAATATTCATTGAATTCTGGTATGCTAAAATGTCGCATACCGTTTTCTATTCCCTCAATCGTAAAATTTCCATTTTTATCAGTTAATACAAATAGCTTATTGAATGGCGCTTCAGCCCTGCTTGCGTATTCCACTCTAACACCTTCAATCGGGATATTTGTCTCGTTATCAACAACCTGCCCATAAATTGATGCACCTTTTTCTAATTTAATGTCCAATTTCATATTTAAGCCTTTTTCATCTATTATAATATCCTTAACAAACGGAACATACTTTACTTTTTCCACCCACAATTCATATTCACATGGATAACTAAGCTCGAAAATAAATTCTCCTTTTTCGTTAGTCTTAAAACATTTAGTTTTAATATTACAACATGATTTAGTATCAATTAAACATACTTCTGCAGAAGTAACGGGGTTACCATCAGGATACGAAACCGTTCCACAGACGTTAATGGCTGTGTATTGATTAAGGTTATTTGTTGTATAATTCGTGGTAATCCCATTTGTCACAGTCGTCCTATTGCCGACATTATCCATGTTGAAGACTTCTTTGTCCTGGTATGCGGTTATGCCATTAAAATATGTATCGTAATTCGCTTTGTCAATATTCGTAATTACCGCGCTTGATACCCCGTATTTCACCTTGTCTAAACGGAATACATTGTCGTAATGGAATAAATCAGCCTCGTTATTCCTGTGTAAAAATTGTTCATAAAGCTTATTCCCTTCCTTGTCAAAATCATACGAAAAGCCGATTGTCTGCGACACCCAGTCATATTTCTTAGGTTTTCCCTTCTTGTCTATTTCCGTTGCCTGCCATGTCCTGGCTCCGGTATAAATATAACTTTCTACCCAACGGTTCGAATTATATCCGATGTTTAATGTAATAGGATTCCCGCTATTCGGCTGGTAAATACGCTGGCAAGCCCTGCTCGCCCCTACATAATTATAATCCACGATTTCCTCGGTGTTCTCGGATATCGTATCTATGCGATTTAACTCATCAGGATTATAATTTACAACGCGCCCGTTCGGATATGTCAGGTTCGTCCTGAATCCCTCCTTGTTATAATCGTTCTTGACAATCTGCGTGGAGACGGGTTGCAAACCCGTCTCTACAGTCTGATGCTCTTCTGTCACATTGCCGTACGAATTGTACCATCTCTTTACGATAGAGTCGTCATCTTCCGCGAAGGTCATCCTTCCCAGTCCGTCATATCCGAAGTTCTCAAAAGTCGTTCCTTCTATGCCGCTTGCGCGCGTTATGAGTTTATTGACCAGCCTGCCGGCATTGTCATAGTCCAGTGAAACTATCGTTCCGTTAGGATCCGTATAGCTTATCAATAATCCTACATTATTATAATAATTTGTCTTCCTTGAGCCGTCTGGATACTCTTCGTACTTCTGCGCGTTTGTCTCGTAATATGCGTATAACGTGGTGTTGCCATTATCGTCAGTTAACGACGTAAGGCGTGAGTTTTTATCATAGCCGTAGCTGACGCTTATCTCAGGATCCGTTGCGCCCGGGTTTTCCTGTACCTGCCTGACAAGCCTTCCGGCGCTGTCATTTTCTCTTCTGGTAATGTTGCCTTCCCGGTCAATTGTCCTCGTACTATTATTCCGAGAGTCGTATTTGTATTGTGAAATCTGCCCTGCGTTATCGGTTGCAGATGTCAGCCTGTCAAGCTCATCGTATGAATTCAGAGTTGTAAAAACCTGCGCAGTTCCGCCGTTATCAGGATATTCCGTTTCTGTTACTTGTGTTACATTAGAGTTGTTATTGAAATTATATTCAACGGTATTGCCCAACGGGTCTGTTGTTTTCTTTGTCCTGCCGAGGCTATCGAATTCGTAAATGTAGACACTGCCGGACGGGTCTTCTGTCCTTGTCAATCTGCTGTTTTTGTCCAAAAAGTATTTGTTTATTGCCTGTTGTTCAGTACTGCCTGGATTATTGAAAAGATAGTTCGTTGAGGTTTTCCTTCTGTTAATCTCATCGTAACTGCTTGAACCGTGCGACAGCATTGCTATTGCGGGGTCGTCATGGCGTTTATTGCCCCATGATTGTGTTTCGTATACATTGGAATTTTCGTCATAAAAAGTCAGGGAAAAATTTCCGAGAAGGTCCTGGGATTTTACCCTGCGGTCAAAGCCATCATAAAAATACGTCATGTCTCCCTTGCACGCGCATGCGGATTCAGTTTTATACAAATTGCCGTTCCAGGTATACGTGTATCTGGTGGACTGCTCTACAGACGAGCCATATCCGACTTTTTCATTGTAAAGCAGGTCTCTCTCGTCATATTGCATCCGTTTCTGGTTTTGTTCCGGTTCTGTTACGAGCTGTAGATTGCCGTTCTTGTCAAATTCAGATACCGTTGTAGCATAAACGCCTTCAGATATTTCGCTATTATCCGAAATCCTATTGTTCAAAATATCATAAGTATAAAAAGTATTTATCCAGGGGTTTGCCGGATTCTGTATGCCGTTTTCGTCACGATTTTCAACGTCAACTGATGCTACATTGTTATTGTAATCAAACGCATATCTGGTTACGTAAGAAAATGGCGCGCGGGAGGTTGTCTGCGTTACCTGATTCAATTCGTTTACCGTATATATGGTAAACCTGTTAAATCCATCGCCTCTTTCCGTTACATTGCCCGTCTCATTGTACTTCGTCTCGGTTCGTATCTCGTTTGGCCCGTCGAAATCGCGCGTGACGTAACGCAGGTATCCAAATAGCGAGTCTCCTGCAGGGTAATATTCATATTTCGTTATTACGCCTTCGCCGTCAGTTGTTGTTTCTATCTGTCCGAAACTATTGTAAGTCCTGCTTGTCGTTATGTTCTGAGTCGTTGAATTATCCGCAAGGGTAACCGTCGGATAAATTGTCTGTAGAAGATTTCCATTTAAGGGGTCAATAATATAGCTGGTTGTTTTTCCTTTTGCGTCAGTTGCTGAAATAACCTGATTAAAATTCGGTTCGTAAGTGTATAACGAAATTATCTGATTGTAGCCTGCTCCGCCGCCTCTAAGCGTATCTGCTATTCGTTTTGACTGCAACAAATTGTCTTGCGCTAACGGGTCGGGATTGGTTTCATCATACGTATTTTCTACTGAATTTCCTTCCGGATATGTTACTTTTGTCGCTAACCCATTAGTATTATATTCGTACAGGGTCACAAACGAAGCGGGGTCGTTGGGATTGATGTCGCGATTTGTAAAAACTTCTCTCTTCGTTACGTTTCCTAAATCGTCTTGTTCTGTTTCCGTAATGTTGCCGTTCGGGTCAGTGTATGTCGTCCTGAAACTCGGGCTCATGGGCGTATATGTCCAAAATGCCGAGCCAAAAGTCCAATCCGCAAGAATCTGCTGGATAACGTGGTCATTGCTGTCATAAATATTGCTGAAAACATCGTGCCATGTTGCGCCATTATCCAGAGAACGCAGTTCCGCTCTCATATTATGATTGAATCTTGAATCCGCATTCCCGGAATACCAGTCAAAATACTGCTTCTTGCCCTGAGGAAAATCTAAAGTTACAGGGCTCCTCAGAGATATTAAATCCATATTTTCGTCCAAAGTCAAGACAACTTCACGGCCTGTATAATCCTGGAATGTCACAATATACGTAGCGTAAATGACCCTTGTCAGATTTCCTCTGGTATCTATTACGCCTTCTACAATGCCGCACGCATTCCTGAGAATAGTGAGGTAGTTTCCGTTAGTGTCTCTTTCTATATTTGAACTGCCGTTGACATCAAATTCAATGGTATATCCCTGACTATACCTTAATGTATAGCTATCGTCAGGGTTTTTGGTTAACTGCGCAAATAATCCGACAGGAGCAGTATATGAGCTGTCCTGATTAAGAATAAACTTGTCTCTCCTGCCTTCACCGTCTAAGTAAGCCATATCGCCATTGGGCTCGGCAATAAGCCGCTTATCAATGTCAGTGTCTTTTATGATTTCTCCCTTTATGCACACGCATGACGGCTGTATTCTGTGTATTTTCAGTTCGTCAAGGCTGGTATTTGTTATTTCAAATTCCTTAGAAACAGATTCGCCGTATTGTATTTCACCGAAGTTCCAGGATGATTCCTGAAGTGTTGCGACCGATTCCGCCGCCACATCAGAGGCACTTAAAAATATTGCCAACACAATAACATGAAGCAATACCCAGCACTTTTTAAGATCATGAAAAACCATATATCTAATATCGCCGTAACCCCCGTAACCTTTTACCTCGTAACTCATAAACTCTTCAACAGGGTGAACACACAGGTTCACCCCTACACGTAACCCCTAAACCCCGTAATTCTGCCTTACGCTTTCAGGCGCGAGCCTGTAGGCAAGGGGTTCCATGGCGTACGCGCCGCGGCCCTGCGTGAGCGATCTCAGCATCGTGGCATAACCGAACATCTCCGCTATAGGCACTATTCCGCTGATTACCTTTATGGTCTCGTGCGAGGCCATGTCGGTAACTTCACAGCGGCGTTTATTCAAATCATTAAGGACTTCGCCGACGTATTCGTCCGGCATGGATACTTCCAATTTCATTACCGGTTCAAGAATGACACAACCGGCTTTTCCTATGGCATTATCTATGGCGAGATTGATTGCCGCAGTCAGGGCAATTTCCGCAAATTCCGGCGGCTCCACCTTGACGGAACTGAAGTCCGGCTGTATCGCCACGTAAGTCAACGGAAATCCCGCCGCAGTGCCGCTCAGGGACGAGGATTTTTCTATATCCTTGAATATACTGTTCGCCAGCATGAATAATTGCTTTTGCGCCGGCGAAAGGTCTTTTTCCTTCACACCGGTTACGGGCAATATGCTGATGCCCTGTTTATCCGTTTTTCTAAGTATTACATTAGCGAAGGCATTTACGGTTTTTTCTGCTATTTTTTTCTGAAAAACGCCTATGCCTTCTGAACATTCAACGGCAATAGTTTCCTTATAAGCCACGCGCGGCTCGCCGAAATTGGCCGGCACGTTGAAATCGTTCAGCAAACGCCCTTTGATTATTTCCAGATGGAGTTCGCCCATTCCGGAGACAATAACCTGGCCGGTTTCTTCGTCCGAATGCGTCCTAAAAGTCGGGTCATCTTTCGCGAGTTTAGCCACGCATTCGTTCAGCTTATCCCTGTCCGCGGACGATTTGGGTTCTATGGCCATGGCTATAACGGGTTCGGGAAAGGTCATTGTTTCAAGGACTATCGGATGTTGTTTATCGCAAAGCGTATCGCCGGTTGCGGTGAAGTTAAAACCTATAACTGCCGCAATCTCGCCCGCGCCTGCGGAATCCACGGCGTTGCGCTGATTGGAATGCATGATGAAGAGCCGCATTACGCGTTCTTTTTTGTCTATCCTCGGGTTATATACCTGGTCGCCGACGCGCAGAGTGCCGGAATAAATCCTCACGTAAGTCAATTCGCCGTGCCGGTCCGTAACTGTCTTAAAGGCAATGGACGCGAGGTGTGCCTTGGGGTCGCATTTCCTGTCTACAGCCTTGCCGGATTTGGGTTCAATGCCTTTCACTGGCGGCAGGTCAAGCGGCGAAGGCAGGTACAGGCAGATCGCGTCAAGAAGCGGCTGAATGCCTTTATTTTTTACCGAAGCACCGGCGAAAACGGGCACGATTTTACTTTTAATTGTAGCTTCCCTTATGGCCTGATTGATTTCCTGTTCGGAAAATTCCGCGTCATGTATGTATTTTTCCATGAACCAATCGCAACTTTCGCCGAGGGCGATGACAAGATTTTCCCGGTATTCATCCGCCTTTTTTTTCATATTATCGGAGATAGGTTCCAGGAAGGTTTCAACGGTATGATTAACGTCATCAACCTGTTTAAATTGCACGGCCTGCATTTTAACAAGGTCAATAACGCCTGAAAAATCCGCTTCTTTGCCGATAGGGATATTAACTGGCACGGGCCGCGCGCCGAGTTTGGTTTTGATATCCTCTACTACCCTGTAAAAATCCGACGCGGTGCGGTCAAGTTTATTTATAAACGCCATTCTCGGGACATGATATCGGTTAGCCTGGCGCCAGACGGTTTCGGATTGGGCTTCCACGCCGCCCACGCCGCAGAAGACCACGACGGCCCCGTCAAGCACCCTTAGAGAACGCTCTACTTCCGCCGTAAAATCCACATGGCCCGGAGTGTCTATGATGTTAATCCTATGCTTATTCCAATAGCAGGTTGTAGCCGCTGACGTGATGGTTATCCCGCGCTT
The DNA here is from genome assembly GCA_016220095.1 of Planctomycetota bacterium. Lineage (GTDB taxonomy): Bacteria > Planctomycetota > MHYJ01 > JACQXL01 > JACRIJ01 > JACRIJ01. Next base: position 57,898 of record JACRIJ010000039.1, read on the forward strand.
CTGTTCCTCTTCCATCCAATCCATGGTAGCGGTGCCGTCATCCACCTCGCCTATGCGGTGTTCCTTGCCGGTATAGAAAAGAACACGTTCCGTAGTGGTGGTTTTACCTGCGTCTATGTGCGCGATGATGCCGATGTTGCGAATTGTCTCTAACATATATGAGTCTGAAGTCCAGAGTCTGGAGTCCAGAGTACAGACTCCTGACTCAGGACTCTTAAGACTCCTGACTCTTTAAGATGTTCTTGTTTTGGTGAACGCGAAGTGGGCGAACGCCTTGTGCGATTCGGCCTCGTTATGGACTTCCGCTCTCTTCTTAAGGGATTCGGATTCCTTATCCTGCCTGAAGGTTGTCAGGAGTTCATTCGCGAGCTTTGTCGCCATAGGGCGGCCTTTTCTCTTACGCGATGAACTGATGATCCATCTCATGGCGAGGGAAAGCTGTCTTTTTACGGTAACTTCAACGGGCACGCGGTAATTAGCGCCGCCGATACGCCTTGACCTTACTTCCACCATAGGCTTGGCGTTTTCAATAGCGGTGGTAAAAACCGTAAGCGGTTCTTCCTTAGGAAGCTTTTTATGTATTTCATCAAGAGCGTCGTAGAATATCTTCTGAGCGAGGCTTTTCTTGCCTTCCCACATCATGCAATTGATGAATTTGCCCACGAGTTTGTTTTTATATCTCGGGTCCGGCTTAAGCAGGTCCTCAAAGGATTTGAATTTCTTTGGCATATTGAATTAAACTCCTTAAACTATTTTTTAGCCTTTTGAGCGCCGTATTTAGAACGGCTTTGTTTGCGGTTTTCCACGCCCGCGCAATCAAATTTACCGCGGACGATATGGTACCTTACGCCCGGAAGGTCTCTTACCCTGCCGCCCCTTACGAGTACGATGGAATGTTCCTGCAGGTTATGGCCTTCGCCCGGGATATAGGCGGTGAGTTCACTGCCGTTGGAAAGCCGCACGCGCGCGATTTTTCTAAGCGCCGAATTCGGCTTTTTCGGCGTCTGTGTTTTAACTATCGTGCAGACGCCTTTTTTCTGCGGCGAAGTATTTAGAAGAGGCGATTTGCTTTTATAAAAGGGCCTCTTCCTTCCGTGTTTAATCAACTGATTGATTGTCGGCATAAAAATTTTCTCCTTAAATACCAACCGCGCTATTTGGATTTCTTGGTTTTTTTGGCCTTGGCGGTTTTTTCGGATTTTTTGGCCTTTGCCTTGGCAACGGATTTTTCTTCAGGTTCTTCTTTGCTGTCAGCCGGGGTTTCATCCGCCTCTTCCGGCATATGTTCTTCCATGAGTTCGGAGAAGACCTTTTCCAGCTTACTGTTGTTAAAATAAGCAGGATAACCGGTTCCCGCGGGAATCATATGGCCGAGGATGACGTTTTCCTTGAGTCCGACGAGTTCATCGCGCTTGCCACTCATAGCGGCTTCTGTAAGGATACGCGTGGTTTCCTGGAAGGAAGCCGCGGCGATAAACGAATCCGACATCAAAGCGGCCTTGGTAATGCCGAGCAGGAGCGGTTTAGCCGTTGCGGGCTTTTTAGACGCCTTTTTAAGCGAAGCGTTTTCTTCTTTGAATTTGAATTTATCAACGACCGTACCGGGCAGGAATTTAGAATCGCCCGAGGTTACGACCTTGACTTTTTTAGTCATCTGGGAAATGATAAGTTCTATATGCTTATCATTGATACCGACGTTCTGCGACCTGTAAACGCTCTGGACTTCGCCGAGCAGGTAATTCTGCAGGGCTTCTTCGCCGGAGACGCGCAGAATGTCGTGCGGGACCAGCGGACCTTCAACGAGAGCTTCGCCCGCCCTCACGCGGTCATTGCTGTGCACCCTGAGGTGCTGGCCGTGAAGGACGAGGTGTTCTTTTTCCATTCCGCTTTCCTCGTTGCGCACGATAATGGTGCGTTTTCCGCGGTGTTTTTCGCCGAGCACGATAACGCCGTCAAGTTCGCTGATAACCGCGGGGTCTTTCGGCCTGCGGGCTTCAAAGAGTTCTGTAACCCTCGGAAGGCCGCCGGTGATATCCTGGGTGCCGGTAATTTCCCTCGGTGTTTTAGCAAGCACTGCGCCGGCCTGCACTTCATCGCCGGAGCCTACTTCAATATGGGTCTTTTCCGGCAAAGGATAAACGGCAAGAATGGCGCCCTTGGCGTCTTTAACGACGATTTGAGGGCGCATATCGCCTTTATGTTCAATAATAACCTTGCGGGTAATGCCGGTCTTGCTTTCAACTTCCTCGTGCATTGTTACGTTTTTGAGGATGTCTTCATAAACGACTTTACCGGACTTTTCCGCGAGGATCGGAATATTATGCGGATCCCATTTCACCATGCTGGTGCCGGGCTTGATTTTCTGGTCATCCTGCACGAACACGGTTGAACCGGGCGGTATAACATAACGTTCAATTTCCCTGCCCCTGTTGTCGTTGACGAGTATTTCGCCGTTCCTGTTGATGACAACGGTTTCACCCTTGGTATTGACCGCGGTAACAAGGTTATTGAATTTAATCACGCCGGCGTTCTTGGCAACTATCTGTGATTCTTCCACGGTCTTAAACGCGATACCGCCGATGTGGAAGGTTCTCATCGTCAACTGGGTTCCGGGTTCACCGATGGATTGCGCGGCTATAATGCCTGCCGCAAGCCCATTCTCGGCGAGTTTTCCTGCGGAAAGGTCCATTCCATAGCATTTCGCGCAGACTCCCTGAGAGGCTTCGCATGTAAGCGGCGAACGAACCCTTATTTTCGTATGGCCAAGGCCTTCAATTTTTTTCGCAATAGCCTCGGTAATAATCTGGTTTTCTTCAACGACTACTTCATCGGTAACAACGTCAATTATGTTATCCCTTGCGCTCCTGCCGTACAGGCTCTGAGAAAGGGGCACGGATATCTTATCGCCCTTGTAAATAACGCTTTTTGTAATACCGTTCAAGGTGCCGCAATCGTCCATGGAGATAACCATATTCTGGCAGACGTCAACGAGTTTCCTTGTAAGATAGCCCGCGTCCGCGGTTTTCAATGCCGTATCCGCAAGGCCTTTTCTCGCGCCGTGCGTTGACGAGAAATACTCAAGCACGCTCAGGCCTTCTTTGAAATTCGCCTTAATAGGCGTTTCAATAATTTCGCCCGAGGGCTTTGCCATAAGGCCGCGCATACCGCAAAGCTGTCTTACCTGGTCGGTACTGCCGCGCGCGCCGGATGACGCCATAAGGAATATAGGATTGATATACGGACGGCCGTCGCGGGTATCGTTTTTCAAATCCAACATCATCGCCTCGCCGACTTTTTCGCGCGCGTGCGTCCAGCAGTCTATAATCTGGTTGTAACGCTCGCCGTCGGTAATAAGGCCTTTGCGGAAGTTCTTGTAAATCTTATCAACTTCATCTTCCGCGACTTTTATAATCTCTGCTTTTTTATCAGGCACGCGCAGGTCTATCCTTGACAGGGAAAGGCCCGATATAGTGGCGTACTTAAAGCCGAGTTCTTTAAGGTCATCAAGGAATTTAAGAGTAACTTCCTTGGCGAACATTTTGTAGCATTCATGAATGAGCTGGCTGATGCTCTTTTTTTCCATTACGCTGTTATAATACGACATTCCCGGTGGAAGCGCTTCATCCAGAAGCAGGCGCCCTGCGGTAGTCTGGCAGGTAGTCTGCGGCGCGGACGATTCGCCCGTAACGGACGTCATGATACAGCGGGGTTTGTCAAGGCTGACCGTTACGCGCGAGTGCAGATTGACAAAACCGTGTTCATAGGCGTAAATTGCGTCTTTCGGGGAGGAGAAAGACTTGCCCTCTCCGAACCTGCCCGGTATCATAAGAGTCAGATAATTCAAACCCATAACCATATCCTGCGTAGGAGTCATGCTGGGATTTCCATGCGCCGGCGAAAAAATATTATGCACCGACATTATAAGGGTTTTTGCTTCTATCTGAGCTTCCCATGAAAGCGGCAGGTGCACGGCCATCTGGTCGCCGTCAAAGTCCGCGTTGAATCCCGCGCACACGAGCGGATGCACCCTGATGGCATTGCCTTCCACGAGCACGGGCTCAAAGGCCTGGATGCTGAGGCGGTGCAGGGTAGGCGCGCGGTTAAGCATGACAGGGTGGCCCTTGATGATTTCATCAAGGATATCCCAGACGACCTCTTCGCGCCTGTCAAGCATTTTCTTGGCGCTCTTTATGGTATCGGCCTTGCCGAGTTCTTTCAGCCTTCTGATAATAAACGGCTGGTAAAGTTCCAATGCGATCTTTTTAGGAAGTCCGCACTGATGCAATTTAAGTTCCGGCCCGACCACGATGACCGCCCTTGCGGAATAATCAACGCGTTTGCCGAGGAGGTTCTCCCTGAACCGCCCCTGCTTGCCCTTAATCATATCGGTAAGGGATTTCAGAGGCCTGTTATTGGTGCCGAGGACGGGCCTGCGGCAGCGGGAATTATCAAAAAGCGCGTCAACGGACTGCTGAAGCATCCTTTTTTCATTGCGGATAATTACTTCAGGCGCGTTCAAATCCATGAGTTTTTTCAGGCGGTTATTGCGGTTGATTAGACGCCTGTAGAGGTCATTAAGGTCGGACGTGGCGAAATTGCCGCTTTCCAGGAGGACGAGCGGACGCAGGTCCGGCGGTATGACCGGTATGACATTAAGAATCATCCATTCGGGCTTATTTTCCGAATCCAGGAACATCTCCACCATCCTGAGGCGTTTTATTATTTCCTTTGTCTTCTGGGCAGAGGATGTTTTCTTCAGTTCTTCCTTAAGCTGTTTGGAAAGTTTAGGCAGGTCAAGTTTTGACAGGAGGAGCCTTACGGCCTCGGCGCCCATGCTTGCGGTAAAATCGTTCGGGAAACGTTCCTTGTAATTCCTGTATTCTTCTTCAGTAAGGAGCTGTCTTTCTTTCAAAGGGCAGGCCTTGTTTGTAAGTTCTGTAACGATATAATCCTGGTAATAAGCTACCCTTTCAAGAGCGGTGCTCTTTATGCCAAGCAGGGTGCCGATGCGCGAGGGAATGGTTTTAAGGAACCATATATGGACTATCGGCGCGGTGAGGGAGATATGCCCCATCCTTTTGCGCCTGACCCTGGAGGTGGTGATTTCAACGCCGCACCTGTCGCAGACTACGCCTTTGTATTTGATGCCTTTGAACTTTCCGCAGAAGCATTCCCAGTCCTTTTCAGGCCCGAAGATACGTTCGCAGAAGAGGCCGTCTTTTTCGGGCTTATACGTACGGTAATTAATGGTTTCAGGCTTTTTCACCTCGCCGAAAGACCAGCTCCGGATTTCTTCCGGGGAAGCCAGTTTAATGCTGACGGCAGAGTAATCATTAATCCTGTCGTAAAAAAAATCCATAGGCAAAAAATCCCCCTGTTAAGAGATTCGCTAAAAAGCTTTGATTTTCAAGCCGGCTTCACTGGTTTCAATCGCGTAAAATAAGGTCAAACCGCGTTCAACCGCGGGCTTTATTCCGGTAATAAAGCGTCTGATAGAGACAGTGAGTCCATACTAAAATCCAAAACTTTGATTATAAACAAAAAAAGAATTGAAGTCAAGAAAAAAGTGGTTTGGGTGGTACCGCCTCAGTCGAGGTGGGTTTATGCTGGTTTTTCGATAACGCTGAACACGGACGACACACCCCTGGTTCCCCTCTTTTTAGAGGGGGCATATACGAATTTCCCCTCTATTAAGAGCCCGCCTTCGCGCACCTGCGTGCCAAAGCCTGCCTGCACGAAGCCGATGCTTCGTTTCGGCAAAGGCAGGCACTACGGTGCGTAGGCACGAAGCCCGCTTCGGCGGGCGTAGG
>JACRIJ010000040.1 GCA_016220095.1 Planctomycetota bacterium
CATTGTTTGCCGGCGACAGCGGCACGCAGGCCGTTGGTGAAGTGCCGTCGTATTTGTAGGGCCCGATGTCCTGCGCGGCGCCGGTGGTATTAGTGGATGAAATCGGCAGGTAATGGAAATACCATAAACCGTCCGAAGTTGAGGAGTTAAGGAGTTGCGGAGCTGTTGCGGGCGGGGTTGAGGAGTTCCAGACGGGTTCTGTTAAGGTGAAGGCATGGGAAGAAGCAGTGTCCCAGGCGTAATAATATTTATCTATTTGCGCGCCGAAACCTGTGTTATTCGTGAAAGTAAAAGTTGCGGTGGAGTACCAGGTATTAGACAGCTTATCGCAGGAGACCGAATCCGCCGGCGGCGTTACAGGCGCAGTGTAAGTGACGGTTATGTCAGTCAAGGCCGGATTGCTTGAGGAGCCGTTGCCTGTAAAAGTTGCCTTGTATTGCAGGTAGCGGCCTTTTGATGTAATGGATGTATCGCCGTTGGAGACGTTTTCCCATGCGGGGCTGGAACCTGTCCAACCTAACGGGCTGTTATTCGCGCGAATTTGCATAGTAATAGTGCCGGTACCGGATACCGACCAGGCTGTAGAATTAATTATGCTGTCATTCGCGGCAGTGTCCTTTACAGCCGAGGTGAAAGCGCCGGTGGAGAGATACGGGGTTTCTTCAGTTCCTGTTGAAGATACCGAAGGTTCTATGGCGGCGTATTTATGGATGAATACATTATCCCATCTGGTACTGTTGTTATAGGAATGCAATCTTATGTACAGAGGCCCGGTTCTTACAGTTTCGTTAAGGCCGTTGCCGGCTCCCATGATGGTGTCATTGATGTCATAGCCCTTGAGGTCCCAGCCGTCGGCGCCCTTGAAGACTGCGCTTATCCTGTTCCAGCCCGAGAGGTACGAATCGCCGACCGTATAAATCCAGCCTGTCTTGTAGTCAACGCCGAATCCGTTATCAGCGCCGGAATTGTACCGGTTGAACAAACTCAACCTGTCCGTACTGCTGTTGCCGTATCTTAAAGAAGTAGAGGTTTGCGCGGTGAAAATCACGCCGGCTATGTCGTTCCAGCTTCCGGAATTTCCGCTATAAATGCTCGCCTGCGCTGTAAAGCCGCCCGCGGCCATTGAAGCGGGTATCTGCGCTATGGACCGGAGTTCGTCCGTGCCTTCGTTCGCGGCCGCGCCCGTGTCCGAGGTTTGTTGCACATAGCCGTTGGCCTCGGTAAACGTGCCCGAAGGATTGGTCCATTGCGTATTGAAATTACTATCATTGAAATCGTCAAAAAAATCAAACGTCATATTGCCGTTACTTGCGTCTTTGGCCGTCATATTGCCGTAGTACATGTAGAGCGTTGAATCTCCGTAAGGAACGGCGTCCCTTCCGGTCATTCTTACCCAGAATGTTCTATCGGTTTCCATCCAACAGGGGAATTCAGTCCCTGAATTTCCTGTGAATCTTATATCGGAATAATCCGCATTGAGTTTGGATTGATGCAGGCTGTATTTAGCGAGTATTTCGTCATCCGTAAGAGCCCGGCTATATACGCGGACTTCGTCCAATACGCCGTTCACGCCCTTGCCGGGTTCGTAAAAACCTATGCGGAGATTTGAAGTATTTGTGTTAATCCGGTAGGAAGTCAGGCCTGATAAAGTCAGGCTGTTTTGGAATATGCCGTTGACATACACCCGGAGTTGTTTAGTTGACGAATCATAAGTGCCCGTGATATGAGACCACTGGCTTAGAGGCACTGAGCCTCCGGCAACTGTTCTCAGGGTTCCATCCGCATAGACCGACATGCTGACTGCGCCGGCATCGGTGCAGGAGAGCACATAGGAATCCAAACCCTTGGTTATTACGTAGTTATTTACGGCGCTGAAATAAGATGACGGTTTAAGCCATGCCTCGAGCGTTATAGCGTGGGTGATATCCAGAGATGCCGAATCAGCGGCCTCGGCATAATTGAGCAAACCGTTAAAAGAAATCCCGTTGCCGAATTTGCCGTTTGCCCAGCCGGGCATTGCTGCGGAATCATTGGTTGTTATATATGAAAGAACGCCGTTGCTTACGAAGTCATTTGCATAAGCAGGAGTGCCGCCGGCATAAATGGTTTTTCTTATGGTACCGGCGCCGTTTGTAATCAGGATATTGCCGAAGAACGCGGTCCTTGTGGCGGAGTTATTATCTTCGCAGGCGGCGTCGTATTTTTGGATAAGCTTGCCGGTATGGCCGCCCGGCAGGGCTATTTTGCGGTGATACCATTTGTTTTGGGCCTGGGAAGACAGGTTTGTTGCCGGGTTTGCGTTCATGCCGTTCTGGTCAAGCGCGCCGGCGCCGCGCAAGGTTGTAGCGTCCGAACATGTATAATCAAACGCGATGTAATCCGAATTTGAGGTCCAATACAGGTCGTATTCAAGGTAATCCCCGGCCTGTATGGTATAATCGGTGACGCCGGTCAGGTCGATATACGCGTAGGAATCGGCGGAGCTTGTCATGGTATAGATTGTTCTCAAGGCCTGATTACAAAAAACGCAGTCATTGTTGTTACCGGACGAATCAGCGGCAAAATTGCCCGAGCCCTGGGAAAAATGCCAGCTTCCGGCGATGCCGTTATTATTTATGAAATCATTGTTTGTTGCGGTATAGACTTCAAACGCGTCAATTGATATGTAATAATCCGTTGACGCCGGGTTTTTGGCGTTTGATACTTCCACTTTCAGCGTATGTACGGCATCGGTCAGGCCGGTTTTTGTGAATAGCGCCAGCTGAAACAGTCCCAGAGGTTCATAGCAATCTACGGCATACTGGAAGATATCATCTATATAGACATTCGCGATGCCGCGGTTGGTTGTCTTATTTCCGATCCACATTACGCCGGTGCCGGAAAAAGTAAAGACCGCGTAATCGCCGGGAATCAGGGAACGTTTAACGGCGCCGTTAGAATGGTTGACTGCGGAGCCGATACCCCAGGTGCCCGTGAAGGAACATGCGGGGTCGGTTTCTTCGTAGCGCTGGAGTGAGAAAGGCTTTACTGTAAGCTGGTAATCCGACAAAGAAGATGACGGGTTTGATACGGAGATAGCCTTGCGGTACGGCCACTGGGTTGACTGTCCGGTTTCGGAGCCGGCCGTGGTAATGGGTTCAAGCGCGGCGTATTTGCGCGCCCTGAAGCTGTCAAAGCACGTTTCGGATTTGCTCTGGAGCCAATAATCCGCAAAGACATAATTCAGCGGAACGCCGTCGGTGGTCGGGGCCGGGCCGTACACGCGCGTGTTGTCTATATACATTGCGACATTGGTGCCGTCCCATGCTTGTTTGAGGTTATGCCACGCGCGGGTCCTGACTATTCCTGAATCGTACCACGTGCCGCCCACGCGGTACACATAATTGTTATTAATAAGGTTTTTATTGAATCCAAGGATATATGCCGTGCCTATGGTAGGCAGGCTTGTACAGGCTATTTTCGGAAAATAATCATCGTACATTTTTATTTCATAGACAAGCGGGTCAGTGCTTATGACTATTTTCGTTTCAACCTGTACATCGTTTTTTACCCTTGCGTTATAAGCGCCTTCATACGTGTAGGTGGTATCAAGCATCGCAAGCTGGTAGGAGGTGAACCATTGGGACATGGAATCAAATTTATCAAAAAGGGCGAACGTATTCGTACCGTTTGAAGCCGAGGCGGCAGAGGGATTGCCGTAATAGGCATAGATGTTGGAAATACCTTGAGGAATGCTGTTAGTGCCGGACACTTTAACCCAGAAAGTCCCGTCCTGTTCGCACCAGAAAGGCAATTCCGTGCCGTCGGGTTTGACGAAGCGCATATCGTCATAGGCAGGTTTGACCTTGGCGTCATAATGGGCTTTGATTTCATCGGAAGAGAGCGCGCGGTTATAGAGCCGGGTTTCATCCATTGAGCCCGCGAAAGGCTGGTTCCATGCGTTCTTGCCGCCGAAGACAACGGGGTCGCTGTTCTGGGTGGGGGTTATGGTGCCGTTGCCCTGTATCCATACAAAGGGTATGGAATTCCCGTTGACAAAAAGTTTCATTGTTTCGGGTTTGCCGTAGATGAATGAGATTGCGACCTGGTTCCAGGCGTTTATTGTAAGCGGGTCGGAGAGGGTGCCGACATAGTGCCACAAGCTGTTGATGCCGCGGTAGAAGAACTGGATATTCAATCCATATTGACGGAATACGTAATTCGCGTCATTATCCGAGATGCCGCCTTTCTGGAAAAAACATCTCCACACTACGGCGGGATCGGTGGGGTATATCCAGGATTCTATTGTCATCGCGGAATTAAGGCCGAAGCGGAGAGAGGGCGTTGTTGGCTGTCCGCTGGTGAGGAACCAGTTATCCATAATGATTTCGCCGGCGCCGAAGAGGTCTGCGGCGTTGTTGGTATCAACATCTATTCTGAGAATTTGCACGTTTGTCAGATCAGGCGTGCCGGCAGTTCCTGTCGGGAAGGACGTGTCAAATGTCAGCAGGTTCCATCCGATTTTAAGCGTTGACGGCAGGATGGGCGTTTTATTGATATAATTAGAGTAGGCGGGCGCGATTAAGTAAAGTTCCACCCGGTTGATTTTGCTCATTGCGGCGGCATCGCGGACATATAACCAAAGGTTCAGCAATTTACCCTGCATATTGGTGGCGGCGATAGATTTTTCAAAATACGAATCGGTGCCTGTAGCGCCTGATTTCAGGAGTTCCAGACTGCCTGTGCCTTCGCGATAGATGGAATTATTAAGAACGATGCTTCCGCCGGCGCCTTGTTTTACCCAGCCCGCGGCGGCGTCACAGGCGTCAACCGCGGTTCCGCTGATGGTGTTGTCAAGCACTTCAATGGAATCGTCAATGCCGTCAAAAGACACGCCGTTTCCGTTTTTGCCGGAAGCCGTGCGCGTTGGATAGCGGGAGGTCAAACGGACGTTGTCAAACCATATATCGCCGAGGAAGCTGAAATGCTGAAGGTGTATCCTTGCGCGGCTTGTGTTGGCCGGTGGGACGTTTGAACCGTCAAGGGTGAATGTTATATATTGCCACGCGTTATTGGTCGTATAGTAACCCGGGTTGGATTTGTCGGCAAGCCTGATTCCGTCGGCGTCATCCCATCCTATCCAGAACCTGGCGCCGCCGACGCCTGTCCCGTTCGTTTTTATCCACGCGCTTACGGTATAAATCCTGCCTGGCGTTATGGTGCCGAATGCGGTGTCTGCGTACCACACACTGCTATCAGTGGTTACGGTATGCGTTTGTTTCAGGCTGTAGGAACCGCTGTATTTGGCAACGGAATCCCATGAGCTTGAAGTGCCCGCGTTGCCCCATGCCCAGGACCAGCTTCCCGGCGAACCTGTTTCAAAATCAGGGTTCGGCGCCAGGTTATCACTGCCGCCGAAAAAGCCGATATTCCCCAGTCCGGAAGAATCCCTCGCGGCAAGGGAGACGTCGGACAGGGCTTCGGAAAAATGCCACGACCCGACAAGGCCGGTTTCATCATGGACAGGATTGGTTATCTTGACCTGATAATCGGAGAGCGCGGAGGAATTCTGGTTGTTGACGGTTATGGATTTTCTGTACAGCCAATTCGTATCCCACCAGTCCGCCCTGGGATCCCACCATGCCGATTGCGCGGATATGCTTACGGAGTCGTTTATTGTCTGCGTATCGGTTGGCAAGCCCGCGGCAAAATCCGCAGTGGATGTCTCCGTCCAGGTGTCCGAAAAAACAAACGCGGACATAATTATGCATAATAATAACGATAGAATAATACGCACTAATCACCTCTTTAAGCCGATTTCTTACAAAGCACTTATATTAACCGCAAATCGTGTGCCAAATATTAGGGAACGACGTTATGTTTGCCAGTATAACATACTGATACGCAAGATGTTGCGACGCAGTGTTTGGCCGGAAATCGCGAAATAATAAAGTTACATATTATAGCAACATTTTTGTTACAAAAAGAATTTTTATTTGACAATGGGCATTATTACGTGGTATAATAGATTTAAGATGTAAGATATAAGATTTAGGATTTAGGTGTTATATGGATAAACAGGCAGAATCGAAATGGTTATCGGTGTTGAAAGACGCTTATGAAAACAGGAATGCATCTCTTTTGCGCGAAACGGCGCTCAAGCTGTTGGGTGACAAGAAGGCTTCATCCATACCTCTTGAAATCAACATGCACTCATGGCGCGCGCTCGCGGACGCGGACATCATAGACGGGGACTACAATACGGCCATTGCTTCGGCCAAGCGTTACCTTAAATATTCAAAAACTCTTAACGACAAGACGAACGAATGGCAGTCCTGCCTGATGCTGGCCCTGGCCCACAGTGAGATAGGCGACAAGGAATCCGTAAGGAAATATTACGCCAAGGCGCTCAATTCCCTGCCGGAAGAAGACAATCACCTGTGCCACATAAGGACGCTCATAAATATAACTTCCACGCATCTCTTTTATGACGGCGAAATTTCACTTGCGTGGGAGACCATACAGAATGTAACCCAGATGCTGGCGGACGCGGACCCTTTAAATCTGCGCATTACATCGCGGATGCTTTACGCCTGCATCAAGCTGTATCTCGGCGATTTTGAAGAGGCCGTGAAAAAATTCCACGAGTTGAAGGCCTTGATTGAAAAAGAAAAGCCTGACGACAAAGACCTTGACAATTACATGATAAACCTTTACTCCAATCTGGGCTGTTGCAAGATTGAAATGAATCGTCTGGACGAGGCAAAGGAGCATCTTGACAAGGCTGAAGGGATTATAAGAAAAGACCTTAAAAAGCACGAATCGTCCCTGCGGAGCCTTGAATCAAACAGGGGCATCATTGCAATGATGGAAGGCAGGTATTCCGAGGCGCGTGATATGCTGGAAGCGATGTCCAAAAATCCGGCGCCGTCAAAACGCGACACGTTTACGTCCCAGACGCATCTTGCGGAACTTGACGTGCGGGAGGGAAAACTTGATTCCGCGCTCCAGAAATTCCTTACGGTGCTTGACGCCACTTCGCGTTTTAACCATAAATTAGAAATGGTGGAGGCCAATCTCGGCCTTGCAGAGCTATACATACTGCGTCAGTCGTTTCTAAACGCGCGCCTGCATCTTTTGCGCGCCATTCAGATAACAAAGGGAATGAGCGTGCATACATGGGACAAGAGGCTTGCCGAAATAAGCGAAAGATTAAACCAGCAGGAGGCAAAGGTTTCACTGCAGATATCAAATGACGATTTCAACAGGTGCATATTTGAAATCACGCGAGACCTTTCGGCTAATCTTACGGTGGATGAAATAGTCAAATACCTGCTCAACTGCGCCTGCGCCTTGTTTTCGCCGGCGGGTTCCGCGGTATGCCTGTTTGATAGGAACATCCTGCATTCCGTAAGGACGGTTTCAGAAAACGCGTACACCGGCAGGGAGAATTTTGACGCCGCAGTCAAATACGTTTCTTCAACGCGTCAGCATTTCCTTTCTTCAAAAGACGGTTTGCATTCCATTGCCATTCCCATCATACGCGCGTCGCGGTTGAACGCAATAATATACATGGAGCGCCAGGCGCCTCTGCCGGAATTTTCGCCTGATGAAACGACGCTTCTTGAAGCCATTGCCGATAATACGGCCATTATAATGGATAACGCGGTGCTGTACGATGAGAAACAACTGGCATTGGAAAAACTGGACGCGGCCAATGAAAAACTGAAGGAAATCATCACCGACCAGTGGAAGGAATTAAAAGAAACCAAGAAACAGCTCGTTGAAAAGGATACTTTGCATATAATGCCGCATCTCGGGCTGGTGACTTCCACGACTTCTCCTAAAATGCAGACGATGTTTAACCTCATTGACCGTATCGCGGATTCCAATCTTCCCGTGATTATAGAAGGCGAAACAGGCACGGGCAAGGAAATAATGGCCCATCTTATACATTTCAAGAGCATCAGGAAAGAAAAGCCGTTCTGCACGCTCAATTGCGCCGCCATACCTGATGCGCTGTTTGAAAGCGAACTCTTCGGGCATAAGCGCGGGGCTTTCACCGGCGCGATAAAGGACCGCAAAGGCCTGCTTGCGGTCGCGCATACGGGTACGCTTTTTTTTGACGAGGTGGCTCTGCTCAGTTCGGGTGCGCAGGAAAAACTCCTTAGGGTCATTGAGGAAAAGGCATTCCGCTCCGTGGGAGATACCCAGTCGGTCAAGGTTGATGTAAGGTTTCTTTTTGCCACGAACCAGTCCCTTAAATCACTCGTGGAGCAGGGCAAGTTCCGCGAAGACCTTTTTTACCGGCTTACGGTCGTGCAGATAAACCTTCCCCCGCTCAGGGAACGCAGGGAGGATATTCCGACCCTTGTGAATTTCTTTATAGAAAAAAATACGGCCGGCAACGCGAGCAGGATTATTTCAAAAGAAGTCATGCAGGTGTTTATGAATTACCATTGGCCGGGCAACATAAGGGAACTTGAAAATGAGGTGAAAAAAGCCTGTATCTTCAGCGACCATAAAATAACCCTTGAACATATTTCCCAGCATATAATCAAGCCGCCGGTAGTAGTGTCCGATTATCTCAGTACGCCGCTTACCATGCGTTCCGCCAAGGATAAATTTGAAAAACAAATAATCCAGTCGGCCCTGTCCAGGAACCGCGGCCATAAGTCCGCAACCGCAAAGGAACTGGATATCACGCGCCAGCACCTCCAGAGGCTGGCTAATAAGTATGGATTGAATGAATTCTGATACGAAAAATGAAAAATGAAGCATGAAAAATGAGGACGGGACGAAAATGAGCAGGGGCGAATGGCCATTCGCCCTTCCCGCAAGAATTTGAATCATTATTAAACAATGTTGAAATATATGGCGCTTGGCAAAAAAAAATATCTTCTCATTATCGTTACAATCTGCGTTGCCTTCTTGTATATATTCGGCAAAACAGCAAAGATGTACCTGCGGCCTGCCGGCCGGCCGGAACAGGCTTCGCCTGCCTGTGAAACGCGGACGGAAAAACAGGGTGAAGGACAAGTTCCAATTGAACCCAACGGCGTTGAGCCGTCCAATCCGCATACTTCAAAGGCGACCGTTAAAGTGGCCAAGGTGATAGACGGCGATACGCTGGAGCTGGCCTCAGGCGAAAAAGTGCGGCTGATAGGCATTGATACGCCGGAAAAAGACCAGTTTTATTATAAGGAAGCGAAAAACCGGCTTAAAAAGCTGGTTGAGGACAGGGATATCGCCCTGGAATACGATGTCCAGCCGGCTGATAAGTACGGCCGTATCCTCGGTTACGTATGGATGAATGACGCGAAAAATCCGGAACAGGAGATCTTTGTAAATAAATCGATGATTGAAGAAGGGTATGCCAATGTCTATACCATACCGCCTAATGTGAAATACGTTGAAATTTTCGTGCAGGCCCAGAAGGAAGCGAGGAAAGTCGGTAAAGGCCTATGGAATGAAAAACGCCCGGTTTCGGATTTTTACGTCGCAAGCAGGAATTCCAATGTCTTTCACCGCAATACCTGCAAAACAATTGAACAAATATCGGAACATAACCGTTTAATATACAAGACCGCGGGGGAGGCCCTGGATGAAGGCAAAAGCCCGTGCAGGACGTGCAGGCCGTAATTCGTTTTTCATTGCTTGTTCAAACGAAAGGAGGAAAAATGAAGAAGGAAGGACGATGTACGGGATGAGGGATAAGCAGATAGTAGTTAGTTGATAGGGACGGACGATGGGATTTTGTCATTCAATGTAAACTGAAAATATCAAATTGAAAGTTGTAAATATCCGAAGCCACGAAGGGGCTAAATATTTCAGCATAGGGCACAGACCTGGGGTAAGGAAAGATACAGCATGAGAAAAATTCTTATAGTAGTTATTTTAACCGTATTTGCGATTGCCGCATGGGCCGATGAGTGCGCGGATTGCGCCAAAGCCGTCAAAGTCAACGGTTGGTGCGCCGTTCACAAAAAGGGTTTTTGGAACGGAAAAGAATATAAATGCAAAGACTGTTGGAATGCCGTTGGGGCCGACGCATGGTGCGAAAAAAGCAAGCTTGGTTTTTATAAGGGAAAGGAATTTAAATGCAAATCATGCTGGGAGTCTGCGAAGAAAGACGGTTACTGCGCGAAATGCAAGTTATGGTATTACGGCGCGGAAAAATTTGATTGCGAGGAATGTTACAATGCCGCTAAAAACAAAGGCGAATGCAAAAAACACAAGCGGTCATTCAAGGACAAGAATAAGGAAAGCGCCGTCATTCTTTTTGTCCCGGGCATCCAGGACGGTTCCAGCGCCGCGGAAATTGATAACGCTTTGATGAAAATCAAGGGCGTAATAAAGACGGAAATAAATGTCGCGGAAAAGACCGTCACTGTAGTAACGGACGGCAGTGTGAAAACCGAAGATATTATAAAGGAACTGAAGGATATCGGTTACGACGCGGAAATAAGAAAATAAGGACGGCGCAGATGGCAGTTCGCAGTTAGAGTCTAAGTCCCCAACCTTGAGCCTGCCGAAGGGTTAACAGGGGGACTTGACGAGACCTTTCGGAGATTTAATGATTTGGTGACTTGATGACTTGATGATTTGCCGATTACGCGTCCGTACGTCAATCACTAAATTACCAGATCATCCAGTCATTAAATCCCATCCGTCCTTCATTCTTCATTCTTCATTTTTCATTCTTCCTCCTTCGCTATGGCTTCGGAGGACAAGCCGCGCAGGTAGGTAAAAAACACAGAAGATTTATACGGAAATTAACCACCGAACCCTGTACCGATATCTGGTACAGGGTGAATTCACTAAATCGCAATATGTTATGTCGTTTAAAACGCTCTCCTCTTCCTAAGATGGGGGAGGGACAGGGGGGGTGAAAACGTGTACTTAGTGTGTGTACTTTGTACTTTGAACGCCGCCGTACAAACTACAAAGTACAAATTACTTAAGAAGGAGGGGGGAGAGACGCTAAATATTCGTTTTCAGTGTGTTTGGTGTGTTCAGTGGTTAATTATCGTATTTCGTGGTTTTGGTTGCGGCTGTGCTGTTTTATCAGTTAGTAGTCAGGGACGGCGATGAAAGGTGATAGGTGAACAGGTGACAGTTGAATGGCGAACGAGGATCGGGACGAAGGAATGGTAGAATGGCAGGATGATAGAATGTTCCCAATCCGTATCTTGTGACAATCCGTTTAATCTGTTAAATCGGCTGTAGAAAAATACGCAGTGTTAATCCGCTCAATCCGCTTGCAATTTTACAATCCGGTGTTATAATAATTCCATGCGTTATGTGCCATATTCAGACAAAATTTCAGGGAGTTGCCAATAAACTGCAATGAGTAAAAAAGAGCCATTTAAAACATACAGGGCGGAATACAACCGTTTGGTAAGAAATGGACAAAACGTCAGGGCCATGCAGGTGCTTGACAAGGTGATTGCAAGAGCAGTGGAGAAGAAAATGGACGGCGGTTTTCTTCTGAAGCTGTACAAGATATCAGGCAAATTGCATGTCGGGTTCACAAACAATTCAATGGCTATTGATTCTTTTTTCAAAGCCTTGCGCCTGGCAAAGAGCGAATTGGATAAGGTTGAAATAACGTATCATATCGCTAATTGCTACATGGGACTGAAGGATGCCGACAACGCACTGCGTTTTTTTTCGTGGCTTCTGGAATATCATGAAAAAACAAAGAGTCATAAATCAATACCGTTCCTGGTTGCAAATATGTCCGGCGTCTTTTCCGGGCTCGTAATGGTTTATTCGCAGAAGGGCAGGTTTGATAAGGCAAGGCAGATAATTTCGGAGCATTTCAATCCGGAGCGCATGGAAAGCCCGCGTCCGGATGTGGCCTTTATGGATTATTACCACGCTATCGGTGAATTGTCAATGTGCGAAAAAGACTATGACAAGGCGGAAGAATCCTTCAGGAAAAGCATGATACTGGCTGAGAAATGGAATATCGGCGATGCGGTTGTTTCCGCAAAAATACACCTCGCGCATATTGAAATTATCAGGAATAATCCCTCCGGAGCGCTGGATGCCATTCTTCCGTGCATAAACAAGCAGTGCGAAAAATACGTCGGCGTATTTACGGAGACGTGTCTTCTGGCAAGCAAGATATGCGCGTTTATGGGCGATGTGAAATGTTCGGAGCGCATGTTGAAAAAATGCGGGAAATATATAAAAAACGCCGAGCCTATGTGGCTTTTCAAGCTCATGAAAGAACAGGATGAACTCCTAAAACTGCCGCTTGCAGGGCCTGCCTCCACGCAGAATATAGTGCGCATGAGCCGCGATACGAGCGTATCTTTTGAGCCCGTTGAAATAGTAGGCAACAGCGAAGAAATGCTTAAGGCGCTGGCAACCGCAAGAAAGGTGGCTAAGACTGACCTGTCTATCCTGATTGAGGGCGAAACGGGAACGGGTAAGGAATTATTCGCCAGATTGATACATTATACGAGCAACAGGGCGAACGGCCCATTCGTGCCTGTAAATTGCGGCGGCCTGTCGGAGTCACTGCTTGAAACAGAATTGTTCGGCCATAAGAAAGGCGCTTTTACCGGCGCTTTTTCCGACAGGAAAGGGATTTTTGAATTTGCCGCCGGCGGTACTATTTTCCTTGATGAATGTGCGGAAATGCCGCAGGCAATGCAGAGCAATCTGCTCAGAACCCTTGAAGAGAGAAAAATGCGCAGGGTCGGCGATAACAGCCTTATTGATATCGATGTGAGGATAATCTTCGCCACAAATAAAAGCCTGAAAGACCTCGTGGCTCAGGGGAAATTCCGCGAAGACCTGTTTTTCAGAATAAATGTTTTTACGCTTGATATTCCGCCTCTGCGCCTGCGTAAAGACGATATTCCTTTGCTGGTTGGCCACCTTTTGGAAAAAATGCAGAAGCCCGGCGCCGATGTGCAGGTCGTAAAACCGGCAATGCAGGCATTGATGGCATATAACTGGCCCGGGAATGTCAGGGAACTTGAAAATGAAATAAAAAGAATCGTCGGCATGAATAAGGATTGCACTGTCATTGATGAGACAATGCTCGGCAGGCATATTATTCAATTTTCGGATGAACTTAAGCCGATGCAGAATGCCTGTATTGATGAATCTGTTTCGTTCAGGGAGTTTGAGAAGCGTTTCATACTCGCGTCTCTTGACAGGTGCGGTAATAATGTTGTCAGAACCGCAAAGTCAATATCCATCAGCCGCTCAGGCATGATAAAAAAAATGAAACGCCTCGGCATCTCTATCACCAGAACGGCTAAAGGGTTATAACGAAAAATGAATAATGAAGGGCGGAACGAGTAGCGAACAGCGAGTAACCAGTAGCCCTTCGGCAAGCTCAGGGGAAACTGAGTAGCGAGGGACGACAATGAAAGGTGATAGGTGAACAGGCGGCAGTTGAACGACGGACGACGAACGATGCGTCGGCCTGCATCCTCCCTTCCTCCCTCCCTCCTTCATTCTGCCTTCTTCGTTTGAAAGCGAACACTCTGTCTTTCCCTCACTCTATCACCCTTTTCATAGATAGCGAACAGCGTTCCTTCGTTCGCCATTCAAATATCACCTGCTTATTTGTCATCTATTGTCGTTATTAGTGCGTTCACTGCGCTATCCTTTGGACTCCGGATAACTGCTTTGCGAGTTTACATCGTAATCAAGTGTGTATAAGGTGTACATGCTGCATTTTACCATTGCCCATACACGTAACCGCTGTCTGCAATGCTTCGTAGCTTGTTTCGTAATACACTGAATATCAATAGGTTACGCATGTATTTTATTGCGTTTTTACGGCATTTTTCGATGTGTTTAGGCACGCTTCTTGCATATAATATAGAAAGACCTTTTGTTTCCTGGAAATACATACAACCTGTGTACACGCGGCAGTGGTATGACCGCAGGGGAATGAATGATTCATCTTGCGGGCTTTTCTGTTCTTAAATGGTGGATTATTGTATGATTAGAAAAAAAATTGCAATTCTTGTGCCGGCGTTTTTGTGCGCCGCTCTTTTTTTCAGCCTGCCGGCATTATGCTTCGCGCAGGCGATGAACGGCACTTATACGGTCAAAACAAGCGGCGGTGATTACGCGTCCATACAGGCGGCTGCCGTTGACCTCAGCGCCTTTGGTGTGAGCGGGCCTGTTGTTATAGAAGTCTATGGCAATCCTATAACGTATTCCGGCCTGGTTACTATTAATGCTATAGCCGGTTCATCGGCTGTTAATACCGTTACATTTCGTGAGTTCGCCGGAGAGGATGTTACAGTGTCCAATTCCAGCGGCAATAATATCTTTTACCTGAATGACCCTGATTATGTAACGATAGACGGATTTACGATACAGAATTGCACGCAGGACGGCATAAGGATAACCAACACGTCCAAGAGCGTAACGATAAAGAATTGCACGATAAGCAATGCAGGCACGAGCGGTAATTACAGCGCCATTTACGCGGAC
>JACRIJ010000041.1 GCA_016220095.1 Planctomycetota bacterium
AGAAAAATTTGAGATACCGGTTATCTTCAGGCCGGCTATAAGGGTCTGCCACGCCAAGCAAAACGTAACGTTAGGTAAAATAACCGCAATCACAAGACCGGCAAAATTTGACAGGAACCCGGAACGCTGGGCCGCTACTCCGAAATACCGCCTGATACTGCATCGCGAATTGAACCGCAAATTGGAACTTATCAGAAACGAATTTGAAAAGCAAACGGATAAAAACTACGCTACGCTTGGCAAGAAACGCACCCGGCTGGGCATCATCGCGTGCGGGGTCAGTTTCGCCATCGTCAGGGATATCCTTTCCGATTGCAACCTGACGGACAAAGTTAACGTACTGAAAATAACCACGCCTTACCCCCTGCCGATAAAATTGACCGGCAGATTTATCAGCCAATGCCGGCAGGTGTTGGTCATTGAAGAAACCGAGGATGTAATTGAATCCCAAGCTCGACAGGCCGCGTCCCTGCAAAAGTCCGCGGATGCGCAGAAGATACTCGGACGCTACAACAACACGGTGCCCCGCGAGGGCGAATTGCTTCCTGAGGTCATTTACGAGATTATACGAAAGGCATTGAAAAAATCAGGATTAACGCCCGCCCTGCCGAAGACAGATAATAAATTAGCCATACTGGTGGGAGATTTAAAATTGCCTGTCCGGCGCCCTACGCTCTGCCCGGGCTGTCCGCACAGGGCGTCCTTTTATGGAATTAAAAAAGCGCTTCCTAACGCCATTTATTCCAGCGATATCGGCTGTTACACCCTGGGCATTAATCTCGGCGCGGTGGATACCTGCCTGGATATGGGCGGCGGAATTACTCTGGCAAACGGATTCTATCAGGCCTTTAAACATAATAACCAGGACATGCCCATAGTAGGAACCATAGGAGATTCCACTTTTTACCATGCCGGCATCCCGGCGCTGGTCAACGCGGTTTATACCGGCGCAAGATTTGTCCTGGTAATTCTTGACAACAGCATAACGGCAATGACCGGCATGCAGCCAACGCCTGATTTGGGCAGTCTTGCTGACGGCACCAAGGGTCAAAGAGTACCGCTTTTGGAGTTGGTCCGCGGATGCGGCGTGCCGCCGGAAGGCATTAAAGAATGCGACCCGTACGATGTTAACTCATTCATACAACTCGTCAAAGAGGCATACAATTATACGCAAAGCCCTAACGGCGGAATGGCTGTGGTTATTGCCAAACACCCCTGCCCGCTATATTACCGCGAAACCCACAGAAAAAACCGGGTTGAAGTAATGATACGCAAGGAACTTTGCAACGGATGCAGGCATTGTATCAAGGCGTTTGAATGCCCCGCATTAGTATATGACGAAGAAACCAGGAAAGCGGATATCAACCGCACGTTCTGCACTGAATGCGGCGTGTGCGTTTACGTCTGCAAGCAAAAGGCGATTGAGACGATTAAAAGATCTGCAGATTAAACAATTAAAAGATCGCAGATTGAAAGATTTAAAGATTATGAATTTACAAATTATTATTTCAGGCATAGGCGGCCAGGGGGTCGTCTTCGGCTCAAAAGTGCTTTTCCAGGCCGCTCTTCTTAAAGGGCTTAAGGTAATCGGTTCGGAAACGCACGGAATGGCCCAGCGCGGCGGGTCCGTGGTCTCGCACCTGAAAATAGGCGATTTCCACAGCCCTTTGATACGCGCCGGCGCGGCTGATATGATATACGCGTTTGAGGAAGCCGAATTCCTGCGAACCCTGCCGTTTATCAAGAACCGCGGTATATGCTTTGTAAACACTGGCCGAAATATCCTGACAGGCAGTGAAATTGAAAAATACCTGATTAGAAAACACGTCAGGGTTTTACCCATAGATGCCGGCAGGATAGCGCGTGAATTAAAAGCGCCGCTTTCCGTAAATCTAATAATGCTCGGCTTTTCAGTACCGTCCAATTGCCTGCCCTTCAGCCGGACGGACATGGAAGAAACCATAGAAAAAATCTCGCCGCACGGGTCTTCAGAAATGAATTTAAAGGCATTCCGCGCGGGACATAAAAACTGGCAGTCTAACTTGATAAAATAGCTTAACCATAACCAAAACGATAACCAACCACAGAGCGCACAGATTCTAACGAAGGATGAAGAATGAAAAACGAAGAAGGGAGCACGAACTGACATAACAACGATCATGTATAAGAAACTCCAAAAGAGTGAGGAGCGTATAGGCGGGCCTGCCTCACCGAAGCGAAGCTCGGCTTCGCGCAGGCAGAGGTGTCAACCCCCGCTAAACAAGAAGTGAATATTTCAATCCCGCAAGGGACGGCAGAATTAGAACTGCGATATAATAGTGAGTAGATAGAAGATAGGAACGATTGACTTTTGTCCATCGCGTTCTTCGCGACTTAGTGCCTTCGTGGCAAAAAATATATGAAAAAATTATTAATTATATCCGCCAAATGCGACGGTTGCCGCGAATGTGAAGCGGCCTGTATTGACAGGCAGTCGCGCGCGCATAAATCACAAAAACGCCGGAAATCCGCTCCGGTTTCTTTCATTTCCATAATATCCGCGCAAAAACCCGGCCCGCTGTTCCCGAATCCCGGCAATTACCTTACTGCGCGGCGCCCGACAAAACAAGAGAAAACCCTGCCTGAAACCGCGGCTTTAGAAAGTTATCATCCCCTGTTCTGCCTCCACTGCGACGACGCGCCGTGCCTTGAGGCCTGTATCTCAGGCGCGATGAGGCGCGATAAAAAAACAGGACTGGTCAACGTTGACCGGGAACAGTGTGTAGGTTGCTGGTCATGCATCATGGCCTGCCCGTTTGGAGTTATCACCCGCGGCAGTCATGCCATGAAATGCGACGGTTGTCCGGAATTGCCTGAACCCGCCTGCGCCGCATCTTGCAAACCTGAGGCGCTGGCATTTTTGACGCCGCAGGAATTCGTTAAACATTCCAGGCGAAACGCGACAATGAGACGAAAGAACACGAAGTGCGCAATGAACGGTAAAAATTCTAATTCCTTAAGCAGATAAGCCGCAACCAAAACGACTACACGATTATTTGTCACGAAAACGCGAAGAACGACTACGCCGATTAGCCACAGAGAACGCAGAGCACGACCTGCCGTAAAACGATTTTTTTACGTTCTTTGTGTTCTTTTATCCTGAGTCCCGACTTAGGTCGGGACGAAGGATTGCGGCTAATCATGCGTCGTCGTTAGAGTCTAATTCCGCAACTTCCGCGCATTTTACCTGCCTGCGCGGCTTGTCCTACGAAGCCAAAGCGAAGGAGGAAGCCGCTTCGGTCGCCTACGCTCCAAAGCTTCAGCGACGGAGCGCAAAGGCAGGCGCAGAACTTTGTTAACCACTCCCTAACGGGATCCCTTACATAAGTATTATATTAAGAAAAAGGGAGAAGCACACGAAGTGCACGAAGAACGGTTCTAATGCAAGATTGGCATCCAGCGTTTTTCCCGGGAATCTTCGTGTTCTTCGTGAACTTCGTGGTAAGAGAACGTTCGCAGACAGTCTTAGCGTGCTTAGCGGCCTTTGCGATTAATTCGTTAGTCATCGTTAGACGTACGACGAGCCGCTCCTTACGCAGGATCCCTTACTTTGATGTCATATTAAGGAAAAGGGAAAAGAACGATAAGCGACGCAAAGACAAAATACCAAGAATAACATACAGCGTATTCGTGCGTATTAGTGTTAATTCGTGACTAATTAACGATTAGTCGTTCTTCGTGATTTAATGTCTTTTGACAAAAAAAATATTATGCATTACATAATTATCGGCAACAGCGCCGCGGGTATAAACGCGGCTGAGACGCTCCGTGAGCTGGATAAAAACGGCCGAATAACCGTTGTTTCCAGCGAAAACGCGCCGCCTTATTCCAGGTGCCTGCTTTCATACTACCTGGCCGGCGAATTAGACAAAAAACGGCTGTTTATCCGCGACAAAGACTGGTACCGCAATTTGGATATCAGCCCACTGCAGGGTCACCGGGTTACGTCACTGCTCGCAAAAAAAAACCGGATTGTCCTGGATGACAACTACACCCTGTCCTACGATAAACTGCTTATAGCCTCCGGCAGTTCGCCTCTATTTATACCGATAAAAGGACGTGAAACGCCCGGGGTATTCGGCTTCAGGACGCTTGAAGATGCCGATAATATAATCCGGTTCATCAATAAAAATCGCGTACGAAGCGTTGCGGTAATCGGCGCAGGATTCATCGGCCTGAAAACCGCCTGCGGATTCCAAAAACGAAAACTGAAAGTCACTATTGTGGAAAAACTCGGCCGCCTGATGCCGCGCATGATTGACCAAAAGGCGTCCGGTATTTTTGAAAAGGAATTCCAGGCCAAAGGAATTGATATCATCCTGAAACAGGGCGTCAAGGAAATCATTATTGAAAAAAACAGGGCCGCCGGCATAAGGCTGGAAAACAACAAAATCATACCCGCACAGGTTATAATAATGTCCGTGGGCGTCAAACCTAACATTGATTTCCTCGCCGGCACTAACATCAAAACAGACAAGGGAATCATCGTAAACGAACACCTCCAGACCAATATTGAAAACATCTTCGCGGCCGGCGACGTGGCAGAGACGATTGATTTCATCACCGGCGAACGGGCCTTAAACGCGCTCTGGCCCTGCGCCTGCGCCCAAGGCAAGATTGCCGCCTATAACATGGCACAGAAAACCGCGCCAGCGCAAAAACGCGCATATCAGGGTTCTATGGCAATGAACTCTGTGGAGTTCTTCGGCCTGCCCGTAATCTCCTTCGGCATAACCAATCCTTTGCCGGGCAACGGCTGTAAAACGTCCGTTAAATATGACCTGCAGAAAAAACTCTACCGGAAAATTGTCTTGACAGAAAACCGGTTAGTTGGTTTAATATCGGTCGGCAATATTGAAAAATCCGGCGTATTCCTGTCCATGCTTAAACGGAGAGATTGTCTTAAAGATTATGAACAAATTGATATTTGATTCCGGATTGTGCACCGGATGCCGCGCCTGCGAATTGGCATGCAGTTTTGTTTCCACCGGCGAATTCGGGCCGAGCAAATCACGCATTCGCGTCACCAAAATAGATGAAGAAGGACTGGATATTCCTGTCGGCTGTGCCCAGTGCGATGACGCGCCGTGCATAAGCGTCTGCCCTGTAAGGGCCGTTACGCGCGACAGCAGAACCCAGGCCGTATTGATTAACAACGACGCCTGCATCGGCTGTAAAGAATGCCTGATGGCCTGTCCGTTCGGCGCAATCCAATATGACGAGGAAAAACACCTGTTCTATAAATGCGATTTATGCGAAGGAAATCCTGAATGCGCGAAGTGGTGTTTTACCGGCGCGCTCCAGTTTACAGATGAGGTTAATAAGATTACCCGCAAAAAACAGCGCAAGTCCGCATTGAAGATAGGCAAGGCAGGCCGTAGCGTGGTAAAAAAAGCGCAAAAGGCAGCAGAACCGCAACCAAAACCACGAAATACGATTATTAACCACTGAACACACCGAAAACGTATATTTAGCGTCCCTCCCAATTCGTGGTTCGCAAAGACTGACGTTACCCTGCAATCGTCTTAGCGTGCTTGGCGGCCTTTGAGGTTAAATCGTTGTAGTTCGTACGTACGACTAACGGAATAAACCGCAAAGACGCAAAGTTCACAAAGACTGACGTTATACACTGCAATCGTCTTAGCGTACTTAGCGGCCTTGGCGGTTAAATCGTCGTAGTTCGTACGTACTACTAACGGAATAAACCGCAAAGCGCGCAAAGAGCGCAAAGACTGACGTTACCCTGCAATCGTCTTAGCGCACTTAGCGGCCTTTGCGATCAATACGTCGTCGGTTCGGACATACGACGGCCGGAATAAACCGCTCCTTGCGCAGAATCCATTACAATAATGTCATATTAAGGAAAAGGAAAAAGAACGGTAAGCGACGCAAAGACAGAATGCCAGGGATAACGTACGGCGTGTTTGTGTTTATTCGTGGCTGATAATCCGTTATAAATCTTCTGTGCTTTTTGCATAGAAGTTGAGTTGTAAGATACTAAACTCTAAACAAACTCAGAATTCTAAAACATTAATGACCAAAACACGACGATCGCCGTATTTGGAAATTTTGAGCAACATTGATTAAATTTGCGACATTGCAATGTTGCGAATACTGAGCGTAGCGTAGCGAAGCGAGTGTGGAAGATTTGTATTTGGGATTTATTTAGAGTTTAGAATTTCGTATTTAGATTTTTTTTGTTTCATTATGACTTTAACACCTGAAAAAATTAACACAGTGACCCTCGGCGGTTATGCCGGGCAGATACTGCGGGTCAACATGACCACGGGAAAAATCGCCAAAGAACCGCTTTCCCACGATGTCTGCGAAGATTACATAGGCGGACGCGGGCGCGACGCGCTGACGATTTTCAATGAAGTGCCCGCTGACGCCGATCCTTTAGGTCCGGAGAATATACTCTGCCTTTCCACGGGACCGATAACCGGATTGCTCGGCCCCACCACTGGAAGAGTAAATACCGCGGCCCTGTCCCCTCTTACGGGCATATACGGCAATTCCAATGCCGGCACCAACTGGGGGCCTGAACTTAAATACGCCGGCTATGACGGCATTATAGTCCAGGGGAAATCCAAACAGCCATATTATCTTTTTATTGATGACGATAAAGTGGAACTCCGTTCCGCGAAACACCTGTGGGGCAAAGGCGTTTTTGACACCATCAGGGCACTCAAGCAGGAATGCGGTGAAGATATATTTGTGGCCGCCGTCGGCCAGGCCGCGGAAAACGGCGTGCTTTTCAGCACGATCATATTTGATTTTTGGGATGCCTGCGGACGGGGCGGCATGGGTACTGTAATGGCAAGTAAAGGCCTTAAAGCCATTGCCGTAAGGGGTTCGGGCGCCATTAAAGTAGCCAACCCGAAAAAATACATGTCAATCGCCCGCGAAGGCTGGGATGGAGTTCTCAACGACCCCGGCTTTAAGATACAACGGCATCCGACTCTCGGCACGGCTATCTGCGTACATTGGGGCAATGCACAGGGCTGGCTTCCGACGAGGAATTTCCGCGAGGCGCATTTTGAATCCGCTAATAAAATTGACGGCTGGACTTTCCTTAATAAATATTCCACCAAGGAAGCGCCTTTACCCGGAGGCCGCGCCTGCATGTCATGCCCGAACCGCTGTAAACGATTCGGCCGCATTGAATCAGGGAAATATGCCGGCACGCACGGCAACATTGAATTTGAAGGCATCGGCGCTTTCGGCTCCAAATGCGGAATTGACGATCTGGAAGCGGTATTCCACGCATTTATGCTCGCCAATGACTACGGAATGGATTGTATCGCCTGCGGTAATACAATCGCCACCTTTATGGAACTGAATCAGCAGGGACTTTTGCCTGAAGAAGTTTCAGACGGATTAGACTTTACGTTCGGCAATGCCGAATCCATGATAGAAGCCGTACATAGGATTGCCCAACGCAAAGGCAAATTGGGCGAATTGGGCGGTTTAGGTTCGGCGCGCGCGGTAAAAATTATCGCGCCTGATGCGGTTGACTACGCGATGACCGTCAAGGGCAATGATACTATCGCGTGCGACCCGCGGGTTGCAAAAGGATTCGGATTTACCTATGCAATCTCCAGCCGCGGTTCCGACCACCTCAGGGCGCATCCGGTATTTGAAATGATTGCCATGCCTAAACAAATCGGCAAGGAGATGTTCGGCTCTGAAGAGGCCGTGGAATTGACTAAATACGGCGGCAAGGTCAATATGGTCTTCTGGCACGAAAACTTAGGGGCAGTTACCGATTCAATAGGTTCCTGCCGCTTTATGCATGCCTCGTATTATGCCCAGTACCCTATCCCCGAACTGCTCCATAAGATTAATAAAAGCAACAATAAACCGCATTCAATAAAATACCACGAATGGCTTACAGCCGCCACGGGAATAAAATATACCTATGAGGATTTGCTAAAGGCAGGCGAACGGATAATCACCATAGAAAGAGCCATCAACCTGCGCAGGGGCATACGGAAAAAAGACGATACCCTGCCCAAAAGATTCTTTGAAGAGCCTGTCCCCAAAGGACCGAGCAAAGGCCAGATATTTGACAAAAAGATGTTTGACCTGATGATAGTTGATTATTACCAAAAACGCGGCTGGGACATCAAAGAAGGCCTTATCCTGAAAAATAAGCTCAAAGAACTCGGCATGAACGACGTCTGCGAAAAACTACGCAAGGAGAAATTGATAAGTCCTTAGTAATGTATACATATAACACACCCCCTTCCCCCCTTCCTACGCCCGCCGAAGCGGGCTTCGTGCCTACGCACCGAAGTGCCTGCCTTTGCCGAAACGAAGCATCGGCTTCGTGCAGGCAGGCTTTGGCACGCAGGTGCGCGAAGGCGGGCTCTTAATAGAGGGGGAAGTATTCAGATGAACCCTTTATTGATGCTTTATCTTAATTATTAATTTAGTTTTGACATAAAACGTTTTTTTTGGTAATAATAAACGGATAATAATAGCCCCTGCCCTCCCCCGTCTACGTTCGTCCCGATACGAATCGGAATTCGGTCGCAAGGGGGGGAAACATTACTGTAAACAAATAAAGGAGAATTATATGGCAGTTAATTTCAAGTGGGATTATAAGCCCTATCCGGCTGCGGCGAAATATCCGAACCTGTTTAAGCCGATAAAGATAGGCAATCTTATCATACCTAACCGGATAAAATACGCGGCAACCGAGGACAACCTGAATACCCATGACGGTTACGTTACCGATGCCGACGTTGCCTACATGCGCGAACGGGCTAAAGGCGTAGTCGGCGGCATCTGCACCATCCAGGGCGTGTATATGGATGAAAAACGCGAAGGCCAGGGTTATGTCGGCCAGGCCGCCGCATGGCACGATAAATTCATACCCGGACTGAAAAAACTGGCTGACGCCATCCACGATGAAAAAGCCATAGCCAATTACCAGCTGATGCATTGCGGACGCGTAGGCGGCGTGGACATCCCGTATTGTGCAGGCCCTTCCGCCATACCGCAAAGATTAAAAGTCTTCAAACCGGTGCGCGAGATGTCCCTGCAGGACATCAAACAGTGCATAAAAGAACACGCGGACGCGGCACGTCGCGGCATTGAAGCCGGATACGATATGATGGAGATCTCCGGCATAGTCGGTTATCTCGTTTCAAATTTCCTTTCCAAATATACCAACAGAAGAACAGATGAATACGGCGGCGACATATACGGCAGATGTAAATTCATGACGGATATTATAAAGGCCGTGCGCAAGGAGATCGGCAAGGATGTGCCGCTGATTATACGCCTTTGCGCCGAGGAACTCCTTAATGACGTCGGCGGCAATACCCCGGAAGAAAGCATGATAACCTATAAAATGGCTGAAGAGGCGGGCGTAGATTGCATCAGCGTCACCCAGGGCTGGCAGGAATCCAGCGTGCCTGTAATCAGCCGCGATATCCCGCAAGGCACGTGGCTTTATAACGCCAAACGCGCCAAACAAACTGTTAAAGTGCCTATTTCCATGGCCTACAGATTGTTCCTGCCGGAACTGCCCGACAAGGCAATCGCGGATGGGACAATGGATATATGGGAGATGTGCCGGCCGATGATTGCCGACCCTTTGATGCCGAAAAAGATACTTGAAGGCCATCCTGAAGACGTCAGGCCTTGCGTCGCCTGCAATCTCTGCCTGGCAAGGTTGTTCAGAGACGCCCCGATGACATGCTACGTCAATCCGGTCTGCGCTCACGAATCAGACCCTAAATGGCAGATAACACCAGCTGTACAAAAGAACAAAGTAATGATTGTCGGCGGAGGCCCTGCCGGTCTGGAATGCGCTTATTCCTCAGCCCTCAGGGGACATGAAGTCCATGTGTACGAAAAGAATACCACCCTGGGAGGCCAAATATCCTATGCATCAAAGGCCCCGTTCGGCGACATTGAACTCTACGGCATAATCAATTTCCTCAAGGCCCAGTGCGATAAGGCAAAGGTGAATATACACCTGGGAACCACGGTTACGCCGAAGACGATTGAAGATGAAATGCCGGACACGTTAGTCATTGCAACCGGCGCCGTCTTTACCCCGCCCGCGGCAGGCAGTTCCAAAGGAGTCAATATAGTCTCCGCTCCGGACGTCCTGACCGGCAAGGTTAAGACCGGCGAACGCGTCATGATTTTCGGCGGCAAAAAGCCCGGCATATCCGTAGCCCTGTACCTTGCGGAACAAGGCAAAAAGATTTCTATCGTCTGCAAGGAACGCAACCTCGGCAAGGACGTAAACCCATCCCTTATATGGCGCTATGTCCAGAAACTGGCCCAGAAAAAGGTAACGGTTTATAAAGAAAGCCAGATAGAAGAAGTCAACGAAACCAGCGTAGTAGTTAAAGCCTTATACGATACAAGAATTTCCGTGCCGGCAGATACTATTGTCTTTGCCGAACGGGAATCTTTTAAAGAACTGATGAGTACGGCAAAAGAACTGGGCATTGAAGCCCATTTAATAGGCGACGCCCTGGTTCCGCGGTCTTTGTCGCATGCGCTCCATGACGGCTACCGCACGGGAATACGAATATAAGCGCAAGCCCCTCCTCATCGCATGGAAGACGGGAGACGCCTTACATCCGTCATCGTATCCTGTATGTCCGATGTGAGTAGCGGCGCGTTTACGGACGACTATTCACATGGATGGACAGGATATGCAGGATAACGAACGTAGTCCGGCGTATCCTGCCAATCCTGCATTAAGAATCGTTCTTCGTGCCCTTCGTGTGCTTCGTGGTTAATAAAGTTCTGCGCAAAAAACATGGCAGTTGCGGATTTAGAAACTTAAATACAGAATGGAGGCTTATAATGCCAATAAATCAAGAAGATGAAATGAGAAAATTGCTGTCCAAATTTGACGCGCTCGGCAACATAACCAGGGCGACGTGGTATGAATGGCGCCAGGCCGCGCTGTCGTTCCTTCCGCCCGGCACCAATCCGATGGAACTGGTGTTGAAGGCGTGGGAAGTAGTCGGACACGATACTGCCAAGGCGTATTTTACCGCCCTTGACAAGTCCAAACCGACATTCCTCAGGGACATCGCCAAATGCATCGTCAACAGTTCCACAATGATGGGCGAAACCGCCAAGATAGTTGACGGGAGAAACCCTGACGAGGTTTACATACAGTGGGACCGCTGTCCCTGGCCCGAATTCGCCCGGCGTTACGGCGCGTCTATGGAAGAAGACGTCCTCGGATGCGACAAGTGGTTCCAAACCGTAATTGCGGACGTTAACGAATTGTTTAATACAAAAGTAAAACTTGAAACATTACATGCGATACCGCGCGGAGAGAAAGTATGCGTAAGGCGGCTCTCTATTGGTGTCTAAATCCTCAACTTCTACGCATCTTGCGTACATGTTTTTAGCCACGAGGGCACGAAGACACGAAGAACGACTGCTTTTGTAACATGGATACGAAATGTTTTCCTGTTAAATCTTCGTGACTTCGCGTCTTCGTGGCTCGTTTTTGGTTGCGGCTATGCTGCTTTATAATTTAGTGCTTAGAATTTCATAAAGCGAACAGCTTTTTGACTGCGGCTATGCCCTGTACCAAAGCGAAACGTTTATCCTGAGGCAGGACCGAAGGGCTTAGTACAGGATGTGATACTTTATTAAATAAGGAGAATGCTTATGGTAGCAGAAATTGATTATAAGAAGTGCACGCTTTGCGGCTCTTATTCGGAGCCGATTTGCGTGGACAAATGCCCCATCAATGCCATCACGCTAAGGAACAAGAAGGTGGAAGTCACCGAATTCCTCTGCGAAGACTGCAACGAATGCGGCTGTGCATGTCCGGATAATGCAATTAAAATAATAAAGGTAACTTGGTAAGGATTCCAAGATTACAAGATTGAAAGATTGGAAAAATCTAAGATTCTAAGATTACGAGAAGACTGCGAATATCTTATGCACCCGTAATCTTATGCTCTTTTAATTTTGTAATCTTTCAATCCGTAATCCATATGAAAATCACAATAATTTACTTTGAACCATTCCTGTCTCTGACACAAAAACGCGAAGAAGAAGTGACCTTGGAAGAAGGCGCGACTATCAACAAAATGGCAAGCCTGCTTGCCCGACAATATGGAGAGGAATTCAGGAAATTCGCCGGGCATAAAGACACCTACCCGGCCACGGTTTTTTTCAGGGAAGGGGAAACACTCAATCTCGCAAGGGAAACAATCCTGAAAAACGGCGACCGGATCGTTATCGCAATGCCGGTGGGCGGCGGATAATCCGCTGATTTTCACTTCGCTCAAATCAGCGGAAGTAATTTGTACTTGGTAGTTTGTACTTTGGACGACACGAAACGAATGATACGTAAAAATCAGCGTACCAAGTACAAATTACACCGCACAAACTACACGTCGTTTTTAATGTGACTTGCCTCACTTAAAACCAACGCACGTGTACTTTGACGACGAGAAAACGCCGCACAAAGTACAAACTACACCGCTCAAACTACTCGTCGTTTTCAATATGACTCGCCTAACTTGAAACCAACGCGTATACTTTGGTGTTTGCAATTTGTACTTTGATGACGGTACAACAAACATTTAAAAATAATATTTTATTCAGGAAGTTAAAATTACAGCCCGCCCAATTCCGTCAAATCGTATATCTTTATACTGCTCTTGAGTTTGGCAAGGGAGCGCTTGAAATTCAAATAACACGACGGGCATGAAGTTACTATGGCATCCACGCCTAACGGAACCACTTCGCGGTTGATTTTCGCGGCGCAAATTTCCAGGGCCGTCTTGTAATCATAAGTCCACATCCCGCCGCCACTGCCGCAACATGTGGCTAATTCCCTTATTAACGGCATCTCCACTAATGTAACCCCTTCAATGGCCTGAATCACTTTGCGCGGGTCATCGTATATTCCGGAAAGCCGGCCCAGCGTGCACGGGTCGTGATAGGTTACTTTTAACGGCTTCTTGGCTTTAGCCAATCCTGAACCGTCTTTTATGCCCTGCCCCACTAATTGTGAAGTGTGCAATATCTCTATGTCCGTAAACTTCACCCCCAATACCTCAGGATACGTCCTGGTAAACGTGTAATAACACCCCGAACAGGATGTGACTATTCTTTTTACCTTTGCCTGCCTGACCTTTTGCAGGATCTTAGATGCTATCTTTGCGGCTTCATCCAACAGCCCGAAACAAATCAACGGCTCCGCACAGCAAGGTTCATTATCCAACATCTTGAATTCTATGCCTAAATTGTTTAATGTACCGGCCGCGGCCTTGGGTATGTTCGGGGCCATCATTGCAGAGGTACATCCCACCCAGTACAACAGGTCCGCGTTGGGCGACATGCGGACTCCGCCCGGAACGGATTCGTGCCAGGTATTTTTCGTCCTGGTCTTAGACGTATAAGGGTTTTCGGCGCGCCTGATGGCCTCTAAAAGCATCATTGCCTTTTCAGGCTTTACGCCGTTCTTCAACGCGTGCTCGCGCAATGCCTTAACCAATTTGGGTATCTCAAGCCCTTCATAGCACAGGACGGAACATCTTTCGCACAGGGTGCACAGCCACGGGATTTTGGCAAGGAATTCCTTATCCTCATGCAAATCCAGCTGTAATGTCCTGACCATCCTGCGTATATTAAAAACGCCCTGCTCACTGGTCGGGCATCCCGCCGTGCACGTGCCGCATTGGGCACAACGCCTGATTGTTTCTTTAAAACGATCGGTAATCATATAAATAATTATCTAATAAATAGCATGACCGTAACCAATGGCCAGTGCGACGAACGGAATAAAACGCAAAGAACCATAAGCGACTCAAAAATACGGTATCACTTCGCTCACAGCAAGCACAAAAGTTCCAAAGCAATCCCCTCCCCCTCAGATGGGGGAGGGACAGGGAGGGGGTGATTGATATCACCCTCCCCCTATACCCCCTCCCATCAAGGGAGGGGGATATTTGATTGCGAATGCCTCAATCCTATACATTACAATCCCAGGTCTTTCACCATTTCCCTCACGGTCTTGGCGAATTTAGGGCCGTCCGCGGCTGAAAGCCAGGCTGTCCGGAGCCTTTTGTCCTCAATGTTTTTCCCGGCCAGTTTTTTCTTCAGGCGCTCCATCTTCTCTTTGCATTTGTAATTGCCTGTAATGTAATGGCAGGTAGGGAATTCACACCCGGCCACCAGGACACCGGCCGCGCCAAGTTGAAACGCCTTATTGACAAACGATTCGCTTATCCTGCCGGCGCACATCACCCTTATAATCCTTATATTGGCCGGGTATTGCAACCTGCTGACGCCGGCGATATCAACCGCGCCCATTGCGCACCAGTGACAACAAAAAGCGATAATCTGCTCTTGCGGCCTTTCCGATAACGCGGCTTCCACCTGGGCGAGTATCTGTTCGTTGGTAAAATGGATGATATTTATTGCCTCTTTGGGACAATTTGCCG
Organism: Planctomycetota bacterium; assembly: GCA_016220095.1. Taxonomy (GTDB): domain Bacteria; phylum Planctomycetota; class MHYJ01; order JACQXL01; family JACRIJ01; genus JACRIJ01. The sequence continues at coordinate 14,496 of JACRIJ010000041.1, forward strand.
CACAGATGCCGCAACCTTTGCAAATCGCCTTGATTACAAACGGCTGTTTCCCCGCCAATTCAATCGCGCCAAACGGGCAATTCTTATGGCAAAGCCCGCATTCACTGCATATTTCCAGATTAATATCCGCGACGATCCCTTCTGATTCAATGTATCCCCGCTTCATCGGAATGCCTGCCCTTAACGCGGCGCCTAAAGCCTCCTCAACAGTATCTTTCAGGCGCTTGGGCGAACGGGCGCATCCGCACAGATATATGCCGTCCGTAGAAAAATCCAGCGGCCTCAACTTGATATGGGCCTCCTGGAAAAAATTGTCGCGGTTAGCCGAAACCTTAAGCAATTCCTTCATCCTGCCGGCCGTCTCGTCGCCCTGGAATGCGGCAGTCAAAACAATCAGGTCTGCCGCAATCTCAATATCCCGGCCAAGCAATATATCATAAGTCTTTACAACCTTCCCGCCCTGCTCGGATTTAAACACATCCGGCGGTTTATCCTCGCTATACCTCAGCAATTTGATATCGTATTGCGCAACGGCAGATTTCAAATAATCCGGTTCCGCGCACAACAGGCTGAGGTCGCGGTTAATTATGTATACTCTAACGTCCTTGTCTAATTCCTTAATAGCCATGGCATTTTTAACGGAAATCAGGCAACCGACACTGCAACAACCGCGCTCGTCGTTTTTGGAATTGACGCAATTTATCATGGCAACTGTTTTGACCGGGCCTAACTGTTTGTTTTTAAGCCGTTCTTCAAGCTGTAGCTGGGTGATTATTCCCGGATATTTCCCGTAACCGAACAGGCCTGAAGGTTCAATCTCCCTCATGCCGGTAGCGACTATTATCGTAGAAACCTTTATGTCTTCAGCCGCGCCTTTTTGCGTAAGCTTAACGTTATAGTTCCCAATATAACCTCTTATTTGTTCAACAACGGTATCAGTACAGCAACGGATATTGGGATGGCGTTCTATCTGTTCCATCTTTGCGGCGATTATCTTTTCAGCCGGAACATTTGCCGGCGCGACCATATCCAATTTGCCAAGAATTCCGCCCAGATTCGCGCTCTTTTCCACAAGGATTACCTTGAAGCCCTGTTCAGCCACGGCCAGAGACGCGGTCATACCGGCGATCCCGCCGCCGATAATCAGGCATTCCTTGCCTACGGGAATACGTATCCCTTCAGCCGGTTCAAGCAGGATTGATTTACTGACGCCCATCCTGACGAGGTCTTTAGCTTTTTGGGTTGCGACTGCGATATCGGCCTTATGAACCCAGGAACATTGTTCCCTTATACTGACGAATTCAAGCAGGTGCGGATTCAGGCCGGCCTCTTTCAAGGCGGATTTAAAGGTCGGCTCATGCGTTCTCGGCGTACAGCATGCGACGACCACGCGGTCTAATTTATGTTCGGTTATGAATTGCTTTATTTTAGACAAATAATCCACGGAACAGATCCATTTGCCTTCATTTACAAAGACAACGCTGTCAAGTTTACGGGCATACTCGGCCACCTCCGGCACGTTTACCGTGCCGGCAATATTCGTACCGCAATCGCAGACAAAAACACCTGTTTTAATGCTCATAGAATTATTTTATCAAAACTGCTTTCAAGCTTGCGGCGATTGCCTGGGTAACAGATTCGGAAATATCCGCAGGACCGATAGCGCCGCCGCAGAGATAAATGCCTTTCACGCAGGTTTCCAGCGGGTCGCCGCCGAAAGAGCCGTTTTCCTTAAAAAATCCCGTTTCATCCATAGCTACTTTCAACGTCTTAGCAAGTTTCTTATTACGGCTATTGGGTACCAGGCCGGCAGAAAGAACCAGCAGGTCCACTTCAATTTCGTTAACTTCGCCGGTTTCAATATCTTCATAACGCACGGCCAAACTGCCGGTGCGGGAATTCTCTATGACATCGGATGGTTTACCCTTTATATATTTCGCGCCCAATTCCATGGCGCGACGGTAGAATTCATGAAAACCTTTTCCATAAGCCTTCATGTTATTATAAAAAACGAATGTCTCAACTGATTCGTCATGTTCTTTAGTTATGATATTCTGTTTAGCGGCAACCATACAGCAGACCTTGGAACAATACGGAATGCCGCAGGACTTCTCCCTGCCCACGCATTGGATCCATGCGATCTTCCGGGGATGGGACTTATCAGAAGGCCTGACGATATCGCCCTGTGTGGGCCCGCCCGCGTTCATCAGCCTTTCAAACTGGAGATGAGTTATAACATTTTTATAATGGCCATAGCCGTAGAAACCTGTGGGAGGTTCAAAGACCTCAAGGCCGGAGGCCACAATGATGCTTTTGACTTCAATATCAATCGTATTATCCTTTTGCCAGAGCATTACGGCGTCAGCGCCTTCTTCCTTGCAGGCCTTAACGCATTTAGCTATGGGGCATTCACGGCACTGGATGCAGTCAATGATACAACCGCCGACGCAGGCGCCTTCGTTTTTTGATTTACCGTAACGGCACCTGTTGTCTATGGCATAGCTGTTTGGCACGGATTGGGGAAATGGAATGTATATTAACTTCCTTGTACCGCCGATCTTAGCGTCCATTTCATCTGGCACGGTAACCGGGCACACCTCAACGCATTTGCCGCAACCTTTGCACTTGGCGGAATCCACGAACCTGCCCTTCTGTACCAGCCTGACGCGGAAGTTACCCGCGGCCCCATCCACGCGCCTGACCTCGCAATTGGTCAATACTTCAATATTCGCGTTCTTCTGCACCTCGTACATCTTGGGGGCTTCAATGCAGATAGAGCAATCATTAGTGGGAAAAGTCTTATCCAGCCTCGCCATAATTCCGCCTATGGAAGGGGTATCATCTACCAGATAGACCTTGATTCCGTAAGCGGCAAGATTCAGGGATGCTTCAATGCCCGCAATCCCGGCGCCTATTACAAGAATTGAATTTTTGGAATCCGGTTTGTTCATCTATTAATGGCCGAAACAGGGCGCAAATCACCCGGGTTTGCGGAAGTTGAAACAATTCGCACCCTTATTATTTACTATTCATTTTCAATCTACGTCGTGGCTTTTTTCAATGCCGGCTTGGTGATTTTGCCTGATTTGATGCACGTAGTGCAGACTGTCATGCGGACGTTTTTACCGTTGACAAGGGCCCTGACTTTTTGTAGATTGGGATAAAATTTTCTCTTGGTCCTGCCGGTAATTTTCTTGCCTACTCCGCCTTTTTTCTTCGCCAAACCCCTTCGGGCTATGGTGTATCCCATTATCGGCGCTTTGCCGCATAAATCGCAAACTCTTGACATCGTTTTTATAACCTCCAAAATGTCAATATTATAGTAAAAAAAAGTCTTTTGTCAAGGAAAAAAGCTCAGCGCCCTGCCGCGAATATCTACTTTGTTTGACAAAGGCATGGGTTACGGTGTATAATAACAGAAGAAAGCAGGATATAGAAGACAGGATAAGAGACATTTATGCCATTATCAGGACTGAAAAAGGAAGAAATTGAAGGCAGAAAAAATTCGCTGATCAAGCGATACATGGAACTCCAGAATACTATTGACACTTACAATGAAGAAGTATATAACGTATGCTGTGAGATTGAAGCCATTAACATAGCCATTAAAACCCTGGAAAAATCCGAAAAACACGGCGGAAACGGCCATAAAACTCCAAAGAACGGATAATAAGCCGCGAATAAACGCGAATTACTACGAAATTCTGGTCCCGTGCCGCGGATCCCGGACATCGGCCTTCCGTTCCTTAATCACTGATTACTCAATCACTTAATAACTGTTATATGGAAGACAATCTAAAGGTCCTCGTGGTAGATGACAGCAAAACGATGCTTTTGCGCGCGAGTCTAATGCTCAAGAAGAACGGCTTTATCCCGGTTACCATGTCCGAGGCCCTTGACGTACTTGAGACAATAAAACGTGAAAAAGTCGCCGTTGTCATACTTGACGTGGAAATGCCCGGCATTACCGGTTATCAATTGTGCGATATGATTAAGAATGACGACGAGACCGAAGATATTCCTGTCATATTTTTCACTTCACGGGATGAATACATGGACAGATTGAGAGGTTATTCGCTCGGAGCGCAGGGATACCTCGTTAAGGACTGCGATGAGGATGAATTCATAGGCACTATCAAGAAACTGCTGAGTGAGAAGTGAACCAGTAGCGGTAACCGAATATCGAGGAACGACGAACGAACGTAGACTTTAAACGCATAGCCCCTGAACCCAACATACTTCGTCCCGTCAGTTATTCTTAATTTCTAATTGGCAAGTTCGTCATTGTCCGATAGTCTCAACCAACGGTTGCAAATGCTCACTGTCCACTGCTCACTCCTGTATATTCTGGAAGGCGGCCAGGGTCGGTTCTATTATGGGTATCTTCGGAATAGCGTACATCAGGGCTTCCTGGGTTTTCAATCCGTTACCGGTTACGTAAACGACGACGAGTTCGTCCTTATCAATTTTCCCGGCTTCAGCGAGTTTTTTCAATACTGCTATTGTCACGCCGCCGGCTGTTTCGGTAAAAACGCCTTCGGTGCCCGCAAGCAATTTTATGCCGTCAATTATCTCTTCTTCAGTCACGGCCTCCACGCAACCGCCGGTCTTGCGCGCTATATCCAGCGCGTAATACCCGTCTGCAGGATTTCCTATGGCAATGGATTTCGCTATGGTATTCGGCTTGACAGGTTTGATAAAATCGGTTTTATTTCTGAAAGCGGTTGCCACGGGAGAACATCCCTCAGCCTGCGCCCCGCATATCTTCGTCTCAACCTTGCCTATCAAACCAAGCCTGGAAAATTCATTAAGCCCCTTATAAACTTTTGTCATAAGCGAACCTGACGCCACAGGCACTACCACCCTGTCGGGGGCGCGCCAGCCAAGCTGTTCAGCCACTTCAAAACCGAGTGTCTTTGACCCTTCGGAATAATACGGCCTCATGTTTATGTTAACGAATGCCCACTTATAAACGGAATAAAGTTCACTGCAAAGGCGGTTAACGTCGTCATAATTTCCCTTTATAGCAATGACATTTGGCTGGTAAATCCCGCAGCCGATTACCTTGCCCTGCTCAAGGTCCGAGGGTATAAAGATATAGGATTGCATCCCGGCCACGTTAGCATACGCGGCAACAGCTCCGGCAAGATTTCCCGTGGAGGCGCAGGCAAGAGTATCAAATCCGAGTTCTTTTGCCCTGGTAGTCGCGACTGAAACCACCCTGTCCTTGAAGGAAAACGTAGGATTAACCGAATCGTTTTTGACATACACGTTTTTCAGGCCGATTTTTTTCGCCAGCCGGTCCGCTTTTAAGAGCGGCGTCATGCCTTCACAGAGAGAAACGTAATTATTGCCCGTAACAGGCAGGAAATCCCTGTAGCGCCAGATAGACAACGGGCCGGCCTGAATTTTAGCCCTGGAAACCGAAGACGCGATTGCATCGTAGTCATATTGCGCCTCAAGAGGCCCGAAGCAGTATTCGCAGACATACACAGCGCCGGGTTCATATTCACGTTTGCATTCCTTGCAAACCAGATTCTTTAAGAAACTCATATTTAATTCATCCTATTAGAGTCTAAGTTACAAACTTTTGCGTATTCTTGCCGCGAAAGCACGAACATGTAATACGTAATTCCGCATTCATGTCAGAACTCTTAGTTTATTGAAAAGCCTCTTCAACTCTCAATCTCAAATCTTAATGTACGTACGGCCCTAAAATATCAACATCCGCGACGAACGTCCTGCATGCAAAGCCGTATTTTTCCGCCGCGTTTTTCATTTCAGTTTCTATCTTAGGAATATTTTCCACAGCAAGCGCTGTTATGGATGAACCTGCGCCGCTGAGCGCCGCTCCAAGGGCGCCGGCATTTATTGCCGCATTAAAGACGTCACTCATATAAGGCATCAGTTTTTCCCTGTAAGACTGGTGCAGGCTATCCTGCATTACATGCGGGATGAGCTTGAATTCACCTTTAAAAAGCGCGGTCAGGAGCAAAGCCGTATTTGATATATTAAAAACCGCGTCCTGCATTTTCACCATCTTAGGAAGCGCCTCGCGTGACTTTTCCGTGGATATTTCAAGAGGCGGTATAAGGAGCACGACTTTCAGTTTCGGCGGCGTATTGAATTTCATGAAATACACCTTGTTTTTTATTATATGCGAAACCGTCAGGCCGCCGTTCAGGCAGGGAGTAATGTTATCCGGATGTTTCTCAAAATCCAGCGCCAGAGTCAGCATTGTTTCCGTATCAAGGTTCGCGCCGGACAGGGCGTTTGCCGCGAGTATCCCGCTGATTATTGCCGAGGCACTGCTTCCGAGTCCGCGCGCGAGCGGTATTTCGTTATTCTGCGAAATTCTTATTCCGGGCATCTTTATTCCAAGCAGGTCAAACGTGCATTTAACAGACTTATATAAAATATTGTTTTCGTCTCTCGGAAGGGAATCCATGCCCTCGCCGGACACTGAAATTTCCAGCGAATTCCCGCGCAGAATTTCAACCTCGGTCCTGTTATACAGGGTAAGCGCCATGCCAAGGCAATCAAATCCAGGGCCGAGATTGGCTGTGGAAGCAGGCACCCTCAAAGTTACCCGTTTACCGGGTCTGAGCGGCTTGAATTTCATTCTATAATCCTGTAGAAAAATATGCTTTCAGTAAGCATTGAAAGGCCTGTTATTTCAGCCAATGCCTTTTTAACCGTGCCTTCCCTGACGGAATGGGTAAATATTTCAACAAGCCCCCTGTTTTTAGACTTATCTACAATAGTGGCCTTGACCGCGGAAATGCTGATGCCATGGACGCCGAGTATGGTCGTAATTTTGCCTATAACGCCGGGCTGGTCAACTATAGGAAAGCAGAGGTAGTATTTATTAAAAACCTCGTCAGCGGGCAATATGGATTTCTCGCGCCAGAAAAGAGAACGCGTTTTTGTTTCCATAACCCTTGACGGGCAGTCTTTCTTCTTACAATCCCTGAAATGCCTTTCGGCAAGTTCTATGACATCAGACATAACCGCGCTTGCGGTAGGCATCTGGCCGGCGCCTCTGCCGTAGTACATGGTTTCGCCGGCGGCATTGCCGACCACGTAAATCGCGTTGAATTCATTCTGAACCGCGGACAAAGGATGTTTAGCTTCAAGAAAAACCGGATGCACGCGGCAACTGACTTTTCCGTTAAAGCTTTCAGCAACGGCTATAAGTTTTATTACGTATCCGAAACTGTTCGCCCTTTCTATATGTTCCGGTGTTACCCCTGTAATGCCCTCAGTAAATACGTCTTCCGGCAGAATCTTCATCCCGAACGCAAGCATTGAGAGTATGGCTAGTTTATACGCGCTGTCATTGCCTTTGATATCCATGGACGGATCCGCTTCGGCAAACCCCAGTTCCTGAGCCTCCTTCAACGCCTCGTCAAACGTCTTAAAGGTCTGTGTCATCCTGGTAAGTATGTAATTAGTGGTGCCATTGACTATGGCGACTATCTTTTCAATCTTATTCGCGGCCAGGCCTTCTTCAAGCGCCCTGACAATCGGAATAGTACCCGCGACGCTTGCCTCAAAGCCTATATCCACTGCGTTTTTATCGGCAATTTCAAAGAGTTCCTTGCCGTGCTTGGCGAGTATGAGCTTATTAGCTGTAACCACGGATTTGCCTTTATTGAGCGCGGAAATGATAAATTCCTTCGCCGGATTTTCGCCGCCTACAAGTTCAACGACGATATCAATATCAGGGTCATCAAGTATCTCCCGCGCCTTGTCCGTAAGCACGGATTTTCCCAGGGGAATTTCACGGGCTTTGGAAATGTCTTTTACCGCTATTTTTTTAAGACGCAGTGAAAAGCCGAGTTTGTTTTCAACAAGACTGCCGTTTTCATGGAATATCCTGACAAGCCCCGTACCCACGGTGCCCAGGCCGATCAAACCTACGTTAATAACCGTCATACAATACACTCTCAAAATATGCAAAAAAAAACCACTGAAAACACCGAACACACTGAAAAATCCCCGATTATTCAGTGGCTTCAGTGCTTTCAGTGGCAGGAAACCGCGCAAACACAACGCGTTATTTATTCTGCGGCGGTTCTTCGTTCAAATGTTTTCTGCTCAATCGTATCTTTCCGCTGTATTCGTCAACGCCGATTACCATAACCTTAACGTCTTCGCCCATTTTCAGGACATCGTCCACGTTTTTCACGTAGGCATCGGCCATTTCCGAAATATGCAGAAGGCCTTCCTTGCCCAGCGGCTGAAGCTCAACAAAAGCCCCGAATTCCTTTATACCGGTAACCTTGCCCGGATAGATTTTTCCGATTTGGGGGCCTTGAACGATCGCCAGGACTATTTCCTTGGCCTTTTCAACAACTTCAAGGTTCTTACCGGAAATAATTATTTCACCGGTATCTTCAATTTCCAGCTTCGCGGTCGTTGTTTCTTCAATTTTCTTTATAACCTTGCCGCCGGTGCCGATGACAGCGCCGATCTTTTCCGGATTGATTTTAATTTTAGTCAGCCGCGGCGCGTATGCTGAGATATCCGCGCGCGCTGCAGGCATGGCCTCAAGCATCCTGGAAAGTATTTCCAAGCGGCCTTTTTTGGCCTGTTCTATGGCCTTTTTCATGACATGCTGGGGAATGCCGGTCGCGAGCTTGACATCCAGCTGAAAAGCCGTGATGCCGTTCTTGGTGCCTGCAACCTTGAAATCCATATCGCCATTGGCGTCTTCAGCGCCTATGATATCAGACAACACCCTGTAATTATCCTTATCCATTACAAGCCCCATCGCAATGCCTGCTACGGGTGACTTAATGGGAACGCCCGCATCCATAAGGCAAAGGATACCGCCGCAAACAGTCGCCATTGAAGACGAACCGTTTGATTCAAGGATATCGGAAACTATTCTAATTGTATAAGGAAACGCGCCGTTATCAGGCATGACGGCCTCAATGGCCCTTTCCGCGAGGGCTCCGTGCCCTATTTCGCGCCTTCCCGGGCCTCTTGAAGGTTTGGCTTCACCGACACAAAACGGCGGAAAATTGTAATGCAACATGAACTTCTTTGAATATTCTTCTCCGAGCCCGTCTATTCTCTGCTCATCCATGCTCGTACCGAGTGTAGCGATAACGAGCGCCTGGGTCTCGCCGCGGGTGAATAACGCAGAACCGTGCGTACTCGGCAAAAGGCCTGTTTCAATGGTTATCTGCCTGATATCGGTTTCGGAACGGCCGTCAAGGCGCTTGCCTTCAAGCAGGAATTCTCTGACCGTATCGGATTCAATATTATTATATACATAATTGACGGTTGAATCTTCAAGCGGGTCTTTTTCACGCTTGCAATACGATTCTATGACGGATTTGCGCAGTTTGTCAACCGCTTTTTCGCGTTCCTTTTTGCCTTTTACAAACAGGCATTCCTTAAGCTGTTTAAGGTTTTTCGCCTTGATTTCCTTGTAAAGTTCTTCATGGTCTTCGGGATATTCCAGCTCAAGCGGCGCGGGTTTGAATTTATCGCGCAATTCAATCTGCATTCCGATAAATTCTTTTATATGTTTATGCGCAAAGCTGATGGAATCCAGTATAACTTCTTCAGGCTGTTCTTTGGCTGAGCCTTCAACCATTACAATGGCATCCATGGTGCCGGACGCGATGAGGTCAAGTTTGCCGGCTGTTATTTCCGCGTAAGAAGGATTAAGGATGAAATCATTGCCAACCATTCCCACCCTGACGGAGGCTATCGGCCCGCTGTATTCTTTGAGACCTGAAAGCGCCAGACAGGCGGCGGCTGAATTCATGGCAAGAATATCAGGATCGTAATCCTTGTCCGCTGACTGCACCAACGCGGTAATCTGCAGTTCATTTTTGAATTTACGCGCAAAAAGCGGCCTTATGGGACGGTCTATAAGACGCATCGTAAGGATTTCCTTGTTCGTGGGCCTGCCTTCCCTCTTTATAAAACCGCCGGGAAATTTACCGGCAGCCGAAGTCTTTTCGCGGTATTCAACCGTCAGAGGAAGGACTTCATCTCCCAATCCAGGGCGCGGGTTGTCAAAAACAAGCGCCGAAAATACGACATTATTTTCGCAGGTCATTAAAACGGCGGCTGTTGCCTGCTTAGCCATCTTTCCTGTTTCAAGGATATAATTCTTTCCGCCGATATTACGTTCAACTTTTTGATACACTATAATACTCCTGAAATGTGTTAATTAGACATGGAAAACTACTTCCTTATACCGAGTCTTTTAATCAAGGTCTGGTATCTGGATTTGTCTTTCCTGATAAGATATTTCAATAAGGCGGCCCGCTTGCCTACCATCACTATCAGGCCGCGCCTTGAAGTAAAATCCTTTGCGTGCGACTTCAAGTGCCCTGTCAGATGATTGATGCGTTCCGTAAAAATCGCCACCTGGACTTCCGGCGAGCCGGTGTCCTGCGAGTGGACTTTGTAGCTTTCTATGACCTTTTTCTTGGTCTCTTGAGGAATACCCCGCATTTACTTAATCTCCAATAAAAAATCTCTTCCAATTAAAAACACAGATATACCAAAAACGGGCGGAAAAGTCAAGATTTTTATGCGTTTTTCCTTGACTCCCGCATAACCTGTATATATAATGTTTCATCTATAATTAGTAACCTTGTAATCTTAAAATCCCGCAATCTTTAATCTTGGAATTCTGAAATCTTAGAATCTTGATCTTGCAATCTTTGAATCTTAATCTTAGAATCTTGATCTTGTAATCTTAGAATCTTTGAATCGTTATGCATGAATCCGGAATCGTCAAAGAAATCATCGACATCGTAAAGCAGAGATGCTCTGAACACGGCGCCAATTCAAGCGTCAAAACGGTTGGACTGCGCGTTACCCGCTCAGGACACGTCAGCGGCGATTCCATAAAATTCCTGTTTGAGAGTTTCACCAGGGATATGCCGGAATTCGCCGGCACCGTAATGGAAATTGAAGAAATTCAGCCTTCAGTAAAGTGCAATAAATGCACTGAGGTCTTTACCATGGAAGACGTAATACCACTCTGCCCTAAATGCGGCTCTACCGACATATATATACCGGAACATATACACGATATAACATTAACAACCATTGAATTAAATTGAATCACGTAGAACTATTTTGAACAGCCTTAAACCGAAGGAGAAAAATTATGCCAATAAAAGTTAAAATTCCAGGGCCTTTGCAGAAATTGACCGGCGATAAACCGGAAGTTGTCTGTGATAATTGCAAAAACATCAACGATATCATTGACAGCCTTGACAAACAGTTTCCCGGCATCAAAGACCGGCTGTGTGAAAACGGCAAGGTCAGAAGGTTCGTTAATGTCTATGTCAACGGCGAAGATATCCGCTTCGGAAACGGCGTGGATACGGCTGTTAAAGACAACGACGAGGTGTCGTTTATACCGGCAATCGCCGGCGGATAACGAAGTAGCGAGTACCGAGTAGCGAGCACCGAGGGACGTGACGAGAGATGAATGCGGGAAAACGGAGAAGGAAGCACTGACGCAGTAGCGAATAGCGAGGTGTGAGTACCGAGGGACGAAGTACGTATTCCGGGTCTCGGAGCCCGGCCCTCGGATCCCGAATCAATGCATTTACACTGAGTAAAACAAAATGTAACCTCGTGACTGCTACTAAACAACGAAAGAACAATACCTGAAAACCCTTAAACTCCATAACCCCGTAACCCCTTAACTCCGTAACTCCTTAACCCCGTAACTCTTTATAAGGCTCTGTAAAATGTCATTAGACAGATACTCAAGGCAGATTCTATTCACCCCCATCGGCAAACAGGGACAGGAAAAATTGCTCGCCAGCCGCGTCACCATGATCGGCTGTGGCGCGCTCGGCACCGGCCTTGCGAACAACCTTGCCCGCGCGGGCGTGGGTTTTATGCGCATCGTGGACAGGGATTTTATTGAAATGAATAACCTCCAGAGACAACTGCTCTTTGACGAAACCGACGTGCAGGAAAACCTGCCGAAAGCCGTAGCAGGAGCCAACCGGATAATGAAGATAAATTCCGACATAAAAACCGAACCCATTGTGGCGGATGTTAATTATACTAATGTAGAGGAATTCATCAAAGACGCGGACATAGTGCTTGACGGCACTGACAATTTTGAAACCCGGTTCCTTCTCAACGACGCCTGCGTGAAACACGGCAAAACATGGATCTACGGCGGATGCGTCGGCAGTTACGGACTCGTGATGGTAGTCATACCGGGACAGACCGCCTGCGTCAGATGCGTATTTGAAAACGCGCCGCCCCCTGGAGTAGCGCCTACCTGCGATACTGCCGGCGTGCTTAATACCATAGCAAGCATTATTTCCTCATACCAGAGCACCGAGGCCGTAAAAATACTCACCGGCAACATGGCCGCGGTAAATAAAAACCTGCTCTCCATTGACATCTGGTCAAACCAGTTCATGCAGTTGAAAACCGCGAAAAACGCGGATTGCCCGGTATGCGGGCAGAAGAAATTTGAATTCCTTGAAGCCAAAGAAGGCACGCATATTACGAGTTTATGCGGCAGGAACGCGGTGCAGATAACGCAGAAGATACCGGCGAAAATGGATTTCGCGGACATATCAAAACGCCTCAGCCAGCTCGGCAAGGTCACGTACAATAAATTCCTGCTGAAATTTGAGCAGAACGAATGCGAAATAACCCTGTTCACGGACGGCCGCGCCATAGTCAAAGGCACGAATGACCCGGCAAAGGCAAGGACGTTGTATGCGAAGTACGTGGGGAGTTAGTCTATAAAGCAACACACACACCTGGTTTCTCTCTTTTTAGAGGGGACATATACGAATTTCCCCTCCTTTACTTCCGGACGAGCCGGATTGCCTGCTTCTACTCTTAGAACAGTTAATCCCATAATAATCTAACTTCCCTAATGAATATCGCAGACAGATAACGAAAGTCAGCCAATCGTTCACGAACTCCGCACCCCATAAGCCCCGTAACTCCTAAACCTTTACTTCGCACGTCTGCGGTTTTCCAATGCGGTCTGCCATTTCTTTCAGCGCCGGCTTCACTTCTGATTTTACAAATTCATCCACCTGTTCTTCCGCGCAGCCTGTGAAGTTCCGGGGTTCCAGGGCCTTTCCTATGCGCGTTTTGGCCTTTGCAAAAAGCTTATCCCCTTTCAGGCGCTTCATCAGGTCGTTTGCACCGCCGTCTTTTATATTTGCCGCCGCGGCCATTGAATGCACCCTTATCCTTTCGTGCGCGGCCTGGCGATCCACGCCGGATTCCGCCGCGGCCATCAATATATTCTCCGTTGCTATGAAAGGCAATTCTTCCATTACCCTCTTGCGGATTATCTCTTCATTTACACTCAAGCCTTTTGCTATATTGGAATAAAGCATCAGGATTGCGTCACAGCATAAAAACGCCTGCGGTATTACGAGACGCCTGTTTGCCGAATCGTCCAGCGTCCGTTCAAACCACTGCGCCCCGGCCGTCGCGCCCGTATTGGCCTGCAGGCTCATCAAGAACCTTGATAATGAACACAGCCTCTCGCTCCTCATGGGGTTTCTTTTGTATGCCATGGCGGAAGAGCCCACCTGCGAGGATTCAAACGGCTCTTCAATTTCCCTGAACGCCTGGAGCAGTCTTATATCATTCCCAAATTTTGATGCCGATACGGCTATTGAAGCAAGCGCATTAAGCGCCGCGCAATCAATTTTGCGCGGATACGTTTGCCCTGATATAATCAGCGAATTCTTAAAACCCATTTTCCCGGCCACGATACTGTCAAGCTCTTGAACCTTTTTGGAATCGCCCTTAAAGAGTTCAAGAAAACTCGCCTGCGTGCCCGTAGCGCCTTTGACGCCGAGAAACCTAATTTCACTCAGGGCATATTCCAAACCTCGCAGATCCGTTAGTAAATCCTGAATCCACAAGCACGCGCGTTTTCCGACTGTGGTCAACTGCGCCGGCTGGAGATGTGTATAAGCAAGAGTCGGCATTGATTTGTATTTCCGCGCAAATTCCGACAGCACGGCAATAAGGCCTGCGAGTTTCGGCAGGAGCAGGTTTAAACCATCGCGCATTTGTATCAAATCCGTATTATCGCCCACATAGGCACTGGTGGCGCCGAGGTGAATTATCTTGCCCGCGTCAGGGCACTGCTGAGCGAAGGCCTTTATATGCGCCATTACATCGTGCCGCAATTCTTTTTCAAATTTCTCTGCGACCTCGAAATTGATATTGTCCGCGCATTTTTTCAGTTGTGAGATCTGGGATTTTGTAACAGGCAGGCCGAGTTCATGCTGGACTTCAGCGAGGGCTATCCAGAGTTTACGCCACGTGCGGAATTTGTTTTCATTGGAAAAAATATAGAGCATTTCACGGCTGGAATAACGCTCTTCGAAAGGCAGGCGGTAAATGGCATTATCTGACACAAAAATTCTCCTACTAAACGACCGAACAACGAAACTACGGCGAATATTGACAGGGACTTGACGAAACTTCCAAGAGACTTATGGCGAACGAAACTACGAACTCCGGACGCAAGGCTTAAAACTCAGGACTTCGTCCCGTCCTTCCTTCTTCGTTTTTCATTCTTCATACTCGTCATTCGTCCCTCGCTACTCGGTACTACGTTCACTCCCCCGGGAACACAAACTTCGGGCCGTCGGTCTTCCACCAGTCATCCCATTTTTTCACGGATTCCTCGCGGACTTCTTTATTAAAATAGTACTTATAATCAAATTCTTTTCCTACATTGCTTTTAAGCGTTTCAAAAGCAAAAGCCCTGCGCTGGTCCGAATCATCCCTGAGGTAGCCGATGAGAGCAGGAACCGCTTCTTTGCATTTCAATTTAACCAGTGTATCCGCTACAGAGAACCTCAAATCGCCTTCAGCCGTACCGAGCATAGGGAGGAGTTTTTGAGACGCGTCCTTATAACCTATAGTACCGAGCAACTGGACTATCTGCGCCCTGACGGGAAGGTTTTGCTCCAGAAGAGGCAGGACTGCGGGGCCTACATTTCTTGCGTCAAGTTTCTCAAGAACTCTTAAAGCCTTATTTCTAATTGCCGGGTCTTCTGCCCTTAAGATATCCACCAGCCGCGGAACTGCAAGTTCGCCGGCCTGTCTGAATTCCGGAATGACCTTTTCCACATCCGGCTGGGTTTTAAGTTTTACGATAAGCAGGTCTATTATTTCATTAACTCCCCTCACGGGCGAAGCCGAAATATCCGAGGATTCGTTTCTGGTTTGAATTCTTGAGACCGCCATGGACAATTCCTGCACGCGAACCAGAAGTGTATTTAGAGTCTCATATATGCGCGCGAGATCCTCTTTCTTAATGGAATCCAATCGGTCAAGGTTTGCCTGCGAGTACTGCTGAAGGAGGAAGATATCCTTTTTCATCTGAACGAGATCATCGTTCTGCGCAGTGCATCCGCACAAGGCCGTTGTCAACGCAACCGCGGCAATAAAAAAGTATAATTTCATATATTGAATTCCTTATTAATTATATTTAACTTCCTGACAGCCTTTTACGACATGCCCTATAATGGCGGCCTTTTCGCCGAGTTTATCAAGGTTCTTCACGATAGCCGGGGCAAAATAACGGTCCGTTATAAGAATCATGCCAATCCCCATATTGAAGACCTTATACAATTCGTCTTCAGGCACGCCGCCCAGCTTCTGAACCACCTTGAAAACCTGCGGAATTTCCCAGGTACCTTTATTTATCTCCACCGAACAATTGGGGGGAAGGACGCGCGGTATATTTTCAGTCATACCGCCGCCGGTGATATTCGCAATGGCTCTAATGGCTTTTTTCCTCCGGTATGCGCGCAGGACACTGAGTATCGGCTTTACGTAAATTCTCGTAGGCTTAAGCAATTCCTCTCCAAGGGTGCATTTAAATTCTGAAAGTTTTTCATCAACCTTCATTTGGGCTTTTTCAAAGAAAACTTTTCTTGCCAGCGAATAGCCATTGGAATGCATACCGCTTGAAAAGACACCGACCACGACATTACCGGGCCTTACGCCGGCGCCGTTGATAATCCTGTTTTTTTCCGCGATACCGCAGGCAAATCCGGCCATTTCGTATTCGCCTTCGGGGTAAAACCCGGGCATTTCCGCGGTCTCGCCGCCGAGAAGCGCGCAGCCGGCCTTTTTACAGCCATTGACAATACCCTTAACTATATCAAGAAGAATGGCTTCATCTATTTTGCTGAACGCGAGGTAATCCAGGAAAAAGAGCGGTTCGCCGCCGGTCACGATAAGGTCATTAACGCTCATGGCAACGAGGTCAATGCCAATGGTATCGTGTTTATTCATTTCAAAAGCGACTTTAAGCTTGGTGCCGACGCCGTCCGTACAGGCGACGAGCACGGGATTTGTAAAATTTCTCTTGAATATCTTATTATGGTTGAGCGAAAACAGCCCTGCGAAACCCCACGGCAATTCCATCACGCTGGGGCCGTAGGTGCCTTTCATCATTTTAAGGATTTTTTCAAGGGCCCTGTCCTTTTTGGTAGTATCTACTCCGGCGTCTTTGTACGTCAAATTATCATTCATACACTATGTTCCTTTAAGTTCCTGTAAAACTTCAAAATTCCATTTTTTTGTATCATCGTAAGAAAGCGCATTTTTCAGGTGCTTGCGCGCCTTATAAGGCTTACCGAGCGACTTGAATGCCATTCCGATGTAAAAATGCGCGTCCGGGTCATACCTGTTCAGACGCAATACCTGATGAAAGGTATCCCGCGCGGGCTCGTATTCTCCCCGCAAAAACTGCCTCACACCGGTCGCAAAAAGCTCATTTTTACGCTTTAATTTACGTTCAGTATTGGCCAGATAAGTCAGCCTTACCACGTCCGAAAAGGTATAGAACCAGACTATAGCGGCGGCAACGAGGGTGCCGCGTACGACCCTGGTTTCCGGCGAGAACAGAAACGGCACGATATAGGCGGCATCAATAAAAAGAGCAAACAGCATAAAAAGAAAGACCCCTTTAAGGCATCTTCCTATATATATATGCCCCAATCCGGGCACGATGCTCAAGAATGCTGTAACGTGACGCATATAAGGCTACGGGGTTAAGGAGTTACGGAGTTAAAGGGTTTACGGAGTTATGGGGTTTAGAGTATAGTCTTTAACTTTCGCGCAAGAAGCATAGAAATTTAAGAATTAAAATTTTAGATTTAGGATTTTATGAAATACGCCTGAGAAATCTCAAATCTTACATCTTAATATTCTTATTGAATTTTACCCGTTCAGCCGTTAAAAATCAAGAAAAAACGAGATTAAAAAAACCTTTACATTTTTGCGCCTTAAGGTATAATACGCTTAATTGAATACTTATGGAGGTTTATCCAATCATGAAAGAATATCAGGGAAATTTAAATGGCACGAAGTTAAAATTTGCTTTAATAGTAAGCAGATTCAACGAATTTGTCACCAAACGGCTCCTTGAAGGGGCCTTAAGCTATTTTCAAAGGCAGGACGTAAAAAGGGAAGATTGCGATATTTATTGGGTACCGGGCTCTTTTGAGATACCGCTTATAGCACTCAAGGCCGCCAAGACCGGCAGATACGATGCGGTAATATGCCTCGGCACAGTCATAAAAGGCGAGACGCCGCATTTTGATTATGTCGCGGGCGAGGCCGCAAAAGGCATTTCCCATGTGTCGCTCCAGACAGAAACACCCGTAATTTTCGGAATAATAACGGCGGATTCGCTTGAACAAGCCATACAAAGAGCCGGCGCTAAAGACGGGAATAAAGGCTCGCAAGCGGCTGAATTCGCCATTGAAATGGCAAACCTGTTAAAACAAATTAAATAAACGCAAACGAGGCTATCCTTGAGAAAACGCAGTAAAGCGCGGGCGCTTGCCCTCCAATTTCTTTATCAAATTGATATCTGTAATGACGATGAACCGTTAAAATATCTCGGCGAATTCATTGCCTCTTCCACATCCGATATTGACGTGGGCAATTACGCGCGGGAGCTGATAGAACATTATTCAGCAAAAAGCTCAATTCTTGACAGGCTTATAAATAACGTGGCAAAAAACTGGGAATTGAGCCGCATGGCCATCATTGACCGCAACATACTGCGGCTGGCGACGTACGAACTCGTTTTTGACGATTCCATACCTCCGGCAGTTGCGATAAATGAAGCGATTGAACTCGCGAAACTTTTCAGCACATCCAATTCCGGCGCTTTCGTCAACGGCATCCTTGATGAAATAAAAATCAAAAAAAACAAACTTAGAGAGCTTGCAAATGATATTCAAAAACTCCCTGCAAAAACTCCTGAACGGGCTGGCTAAGACCAAAAATGCGTTCACCAGACAGCTGAAGGAACTGTTTACTTTCGGCAGGAAAATAGACAATGAATTGCTTGACAAGCTTGAAGAAATCCTTATTTCCGCGGACGTAGGGGTTGAAACGGCTTCAAGCCTGATTGAGGACATCAAAAAGGCATACGAATCCAAAACCATCACTGACACTTCACAGTTGCTTGATTATCTCAAAAACAGCCTTAAGAAAAAGCTGGCCTTTGACACACCGAACATGCTGAACACCGCGCCTTCGCCACCGACCGTGATACTTGTTGTCGGCGTAAACGGCACCGGCAAGACCACCTCCATCGCAAAGATAGCGAATTATCTCCTGGAACAGGACAAAAAGGTCATGCTTGCCGCCTCGGACACCTTCAGGGCCGCGGCCATTGAACAGCTTACCATCTGGGGCCAGCGGCTGAACATAAACATAATAGCCCATAAGAGCGGCGCGGACCCGGCAGCAGTGGCTTTTGACGCCGCGGATTCGGCGCTTGCAAAAAAAATGGATTACCTTATTGTTGACACGGCGGGAAGACTGCACACGAAAGTCAACCTTATGAAGGAACTTTCAAAAATAAGCGATGTGCTCGGAAAAAAAATACCTGGAGCCCCGCATGAAGTGCTTATAGTACTTGACGCTACAACCGGCCAGAACGCCATTGCCCAGGCAAAAACTTTCAAAGAAGCATCCAAACTTACCGGCATAGTGCTGTCCAAACTCGACGGCACGGCAAAAGGCGGCATAGTCATTGCCATAAAAAAATGCCTTGACGTGCCCGTAAAATTCATCGGCATCGGCGAAAAAATGGAAGACCTTGAAGTCTTTGATCCGGATAAATTCATTGACGCGCTTTTCACTGCGGATTAAACGGATAACGCAACGGTTATCAGCCATAGACGAAAAACAGAAAACCGATAACCGTTCATAAACTCAAACTTCGTAACTCTTAACCCCCTTAACTCCTAAACCCCTTAACTTATGGCAACCAAATTAACGCAAATCTACAAGCATCTCTACGGCAAACTCGGCCCCCAGCATTGGTGGCCCGCGGAGACGCCGTTTGAAGTCATCATAGGGGCGATTCTCACGCAGAACACTAACTGGCTGAACGTGGAAAAAGCCATAGCAAATCTTAAGAAACACGGCCTGTTGACTCCCAATGCCCTTGCGAACCTTGACCACGCAGTGCTTGCGGAATTGATAAAACCGTCCGGTTATTACAACGTAAAAACAAAACGACTGAAGAGTTTTCTGGATTGGTTCCTGCGAAGATACGGCGGCAGTATTGAAAAAATGAAAGAAACCAGCCTTGCCGGATTAAGAGAAGAGCTTCTTTCGGTCAAAGGCATCGGCAAAGAAACCGCGGATTCCATATTGCTTTACGCCGCGGAGAAACCGTCGTTTGTCGTTGACGCCTACACGTACAGGATTTTGACCAGGCATGGCATAATAGCGGCTGAAGACGATTATGAAACTATAAAGGAATTGTTTGAATCAAGCCTCCCCGAAGATGCGCAATTATTCAATGAATATCATGCCCTGCTGGTGAATATCGGCAAGAATTATTGCGTAAAAATACCCCGCTGCAAAATATGCCCCTTGTCGGAATTACTTGGAGCCTATGAATCTGAGAATCAGGAGACTTGAATCCGGAGTCCTCAGTCAATTTTATTGACTCAAACCGGTTTAATGCTATAATCAGCATAATAAATTACAATACTAATTAACGTTTTACAAGGAGGAGTGCTAAATTATATGACAAACGTAACAGTAATCGGTTCAGGCCCGGGCGGATATGTTGCCGCCATCAAAGCGGCCCAGCTTGGGGCTAATGTAACTGTAATAGAAAAAGATTCTGTCGGCGGCACCTGCCTTAACAGGGGCTGTATCCCGACAAAAGCCATACTCGCGTCAGCTGATACGCTTCTCAAGGCAAAAGAAGCTGCGGCAATGGGCATTATAATAACCGGCGAAATTAAGGCCGATGTGCCGAAAATCATTGAACGCAAAGATAAAATAGTTTCCAATCTTATAAAGGGCATAGAATTCCTGTTCAAGAAAAACAAAATCAAACTCGTAAACGGCATGGGTTCAATAAAATCGCCAACGGAAGTCTCCGTGAAATCCGCCTCAGGCGAAGAGAAAACCGTCAAGGCCGATATGATTATCCTTGCTACGGGCTCGGAAGCCGCAAGAATACCGATTTTTCCGTTTGACGGCAGAAATGTAATTACAAGCACGGAAGCCCTTAAAATGACTGAAATACCCCAGAATATCCTGATAGTAGGCGCGGGCGCCATAGGCGTGGAATTTGCTTCCTACTATAACGCCCTCGGCTCAACAGTCACCATAGTTGAAATGCTTCCTCAGCCGGTGCCCACTGAAGACCCTGACATTGCCGCAGAACTCATAAGGGAATACAAAAAACGCGGCATTAAGATACTCACGGGCGTAAAAATTGAAAAGGTTGAAATCGCCTCGGAACGTAGTATAAATGCAACGCTCTCAACCGGAGAAACCCTGAATTCAAACCTGGTGCTTGTATCTATCGGACGGGCGCTTAATTCGTCCGGTATCGGATTGGAAACCGCCGGCGTAAAAACCGAACGCGGAAAAATCTTGATTGACAAGCATATGAGAACAAGCATACCGAACATCTTCGCCATAGGAGACGTGGCAGGCGGAATGCTGTTGGCGCATAAGGCATCGTTTGAGGGCATCGCCGCGGCGGAAAATTGCATGGGCGCGGAATCCGCCATCAATTATGACGTCATACCGAGGTGCATGTTCTCGGAACCCGAAATAGCCAGCGTAGGCCTGACCGAACCGCAATGCAAAGACAAAGGATTTGAAGTCAATACGGGCAAATTCAGTTTTCGCGCGCTCGGCAAGGCGCAGGCAATGGGCAAACTCGGTGGCCTTGTGAAAATCATCGCCGATAAGAAAACCGATAAAATACTCGGAGTGCATATTATAGGTTCGCACACGGCAGATATAGTCCATGAAGGCGCTGTAGCCATGCAGGCAGGCGTCACGGCAAAACAATTGGCGCAGACAATACACGTTCATCCGACGCTTTCCGAAGCCGTGATGGAAGCCGCACACGGCGTACACGGCGAAACAATACATGGATGACGGAGTCAGGAGTCCGTTTTAGTTTCTAACCGATAGACTTCCGCGCCTGCCTTATGCGTTCGGTGTATTCGGCGCGTTCGGTGGTTAATTCGCATTAGTCGCTGTCATTAGGTTTTTGGTTGTGGCTTTGCTGCTTTATGATTTCGGTCTTCATTTCCCTGATTCCTACTTCATCAAGGCCTGATTGACTTTCCTGATTATCACTTCCGCGCCGAAAGGCTTGCCGATGAAATCAAACGCGCCTTCATTGAAACTCCGCGCATAATTTTCAGCGGTCAAATCACCGGACATCATAATAACCTTAATAAGAGGATCTACCGTAAGCGCCTTCTTAAGAACTGCGAAACCATCCGCTTCCGGCATGACTATGTCAGTCAACACAATGTCTATTTTCCCCGCAGTCAGGGCGGACATGCCTTCAGCGCCGTTACGCGCCGTAATGACGTTATAACCGCAATCAACAAGCGCGGCATTCAGGAAATCTCTGATGCCCTTTTCGTCATCTACAACCAATACCGTTATCTGCGTGTTCATCATGCTACTCTTTCAACTGACACACTTTGCACTGCGTTACTTCCCTATTTTTTAATTATACAATATAATAAAGGTATTTGTCAAGAAAAAAGTGATTATAGTAAGTAAGACTTCGGCAAAGTGACGATTAATGGTAATTTGTTGAAATTGGGCAATTGAATTCAATATCTCCCCTTATCACTATCTCATGAACATCTTAAATCTCACATCAAACATCATATATTTCATATCCTTGGCCGCATATTTGCGTCAATCTATTTTCCGTCTTCCTTTTTCGGGTAATTCAGGACTGCCGTGCCTCCGGCGCCGAATACCTGGCACCAGAAAACCCCGACCTGGCCCACGCCGAGTTCCGCCCATTCCGCCATAAGCATGTTTCTATGATGACCCGAAGAATTATACCATCCGAGGAATGACGCCTCCGGCGTAGATGTGCCTTGGGCAAGGTTTTCGCCAACCCCGCCGGCATACCCTTCCTGAACGGCCCTGTCGCCCGGGGTTCTTCTGCCCGGAGTGTCTTCAATATGATCAATATTATTGCGTCTCGCGCACCATTCAATGTGCTTTTTCGCGGCCTTCGCAAGAAGGTCATTTGCGCCAAGCAGTCGAAGCCCCATCATCTCCCTGTATTCATTTGTGACTTTCAAGACCTGCATCTCTTCCAGGCTCATGGCAGTCACGGCTTCATTGTTTGCCTGCAATACTTTTTTATTATATTCAAGTATCCCGGCTTCAACCGCGTTAAGGGAAAAATTCGCAAGGCCTATCTTCCCCGTACCAAGGGCAAGTATGCTGTTAAGCTCCTCATCCGTCTTGACTTCCACGCCAAGCGACTTCAGACAGCCGTCAATCACTCTCACGAGCTCCATAGCCTTATTCACATCCGGTGAAATCGTCAATATCACGGATAAAGGATTGTTCCATATCTCTTTTACGGCATTCACCTTTTCATCAACCTTCGGCTGGCCTACTCTGCCGTGGTCTTCATCAGGATATATCGTCTTATCAAAAATAACCTTCAATGCCTCCGCGCGGCGCTTATTGAGTTCTTCCTTCAATGCCTTCAACTTATCATATTCGGTCGCGTTAGCTATCTTTTTCACCCTCTGAAGGGCCGTTTCTCTTTTCTCCTTAAAAGCATTTGTCATCTTGCCTTTAAGGTCGGCTTTATACTGCGCGGCAGCGTTCGGGTCTGCGGCGAGTTTTTCATATTCCTTGAAAGCGTTCTCTATGTTTTCCTTTGTCACAGATTCCGACATGATTGCCTTGACCATCTTATCGCCCTTTTCGGCGACAAGCGCGGCCTTGTATTCTTCCGGCGTGTACCAGTTTTCCTCGTAATAAACAAACCCCTTTTCCGGAACCGGCGTCTTCTTCAGATACGATAAATAATTATATATTTCCTTTGACTTCTCAGGCGCCTTGTCAACGATTGTTTTCAGCAGGGAACTGCCTTTTTCAGAAAGATTGCTCGCGAAACAATATGAAGCAACGTAAAAAAGCTCATCAGATGTAAGTTTTGAATTCTCATACAACGCCACCAGTTGTCCGGGCTCCAACTTATCCCACGCGAGATTAACCGTTATGTTGGTTCCTATGCTTACTTCAAGATACGCCGACGAGGCCTTTACGGGCACTCCTTCCTTATTCCTTACCGGAAATTTCAGGTTAGCCATTTTTTTCTGGTTAACCGCATCCATCATTTTCCTGAACAGGCCCGCCTGGAATCTTACATAATCGTACTGCACCTCGAATTTCTTCCTCAGCGGCTCAACGTCTTTATCACTGCCGATGGAAGCAAGCGTAGCCTCATATTCCCTCAAGGCGTCTTCAAACTTGGATTCCCTGCATAAGGATTTAATGTAATCTTCAGCCTTTGCAATGACCGCGCGGGCATCTGTAATCTTCTTGTCAGCTCCGGCGGTTGTCTTTGCATTGCCCGAAACAGAGGCAATATTATCCAGTTTCCATTCAATCTCATAATAGAACGGAGTACCGTAAAAACGCGGGCGTTCTTTCCTGTAAAAAGATTCCGCCTCCGGATACCTTCTATCCTTAATCAATTTATCCGCGGTCTTGACTATTTTTCCGAAATCTTCCGCGGCCTTGTCAAGTATGCCTTTCCTCTGCGCGTTAAAAGCGTCTTCTCCGATAATGGCTACCTTATAGTTTGACGCGAATTTATCCAAGTGCTGAATGGCTTCATTGTACTTGAATTCCGCGAGCGCGTCCTCCACCCTTACAAGAACCTTTTTGAATTCAAATACAGCATCCTTGTCGATTAGCGCCTGGTAATAACTGATTTTTTCCCTGGCTTGAGTGACAAATGCCGATTCCGGATGATTGGTCGCAAACTGCTGATATGCGTCCCTGACCACTACGGGGTCGAAATCCTGGCCCTTTGTCATGGCGCCAATGCTCTCAAATTCCACGCGGACTGAATCAATGGCCGCTAACTTTTCTTCAACCTGCGCGAGATGCGCGCGAACCTCATCGGTATAAAACGAATTAGGATAGGAAGCGAGAAAAACCGCAAGGGCTCCCTTGGCCTTCTGATAATGGCCCGATTTCTGCATGTTTACCGCCTCATCAAACTGCTGATAGAGAAGCGATGCCTTGCTGTAATCCTTGTAAACAAGATATGAAAATATGCCGCCAGCAAAAAACAATACGAGAAAAATCACCATCGCGGCGCCGAAAAGGTAATCGGATTTGGCCTGGGGAATTTCAATATATTTTACGGCCGGTTTTTCCTGCGCCGGCGGAGCAAACCTCTCGCGCAATTCTGCTTCGTACGCGCTGAACGGCTGTATAAGCACTTCCGCAACCGGTTTGCCGGCTGACAGGAATTTCAGGCCGAAATCACCTACCTTGATTATGTCGTTGTGCTGGAGGCAATGGGATTGTATCTTGTTGACATTGACAAAAGTGCCGTTGCGACTTTCCGCGTCCAATACCCACCAGCCGTCTTTTTTCTGCTCAATGATTGTGTGTGTACGCGATATGTTTTCGCCTTCAAGAACAATGGCGCATTTCTGGGACCTGCCTATGGTGATGTATTTCTCGTTCAAAAGAAACACGCGC
The DNA here is from genome assembly GCA_016220095.1 of Planctomycetota bacterium. Classification (GTDB taxonomy): domain Bacteria; phylum Planctomycetota; class MHYJ01; order JACQXL01; family JACRIJ01; genus JACRIJ01. The sequence continues at coordinate 39,567 of JACRIJ010000041.1, forward strand.
GCAGATGAAACGGGTTCGCTCATATAAAAAGTCCTTAATAACCACTTAGCACCGTGGCTTACCGCACTCACATATCAACTGCGCTATAGTATAATAAACCCGATAAGAGTTGTCAATATTTTTTTGATACCTTGTTTCAAACACTCCCTGCGCGGAATTTGAGATTTCAGACACTAACGCACGCCGAAATTCAACGTCCTTTCGGTAGTCAATCCGTCACCCGACACTACCGTGGTGTACGATGCGCGTTCAATATGCCTGAAAATCTTCATAAGCATTGCGAATTTCTGCCTTAACAGCGCTTCTTTCTCAGCGCCTCCTTCCGACATCTTTATCTTTATCAACAGGTCCTCGTCAGCTGACAGAATATCAAGCACCGCTTTTATGTCAAGAACAACGCCGGTCTTGGTAAAAGGCCTCTTTAATTCCGGAAACGCGTTAGCCTGCGGATTCTTAAATGCATTTACCGCGTCTTCCACTGCCTGCGGAAGCGTGCCGATTATGATAAAATCGCCGTAACTGACATAAGTGGGCCTGATGATTTCGCTGATTTTTTTGCTCTTAAAAACAACCGTTGTCATTTTACTGTCGCCTATGTTTTTTGTGACTACCTGTATGTCGTCATTGACCCTTGAAAGAAAAGCAAGCCCGGTGCCGATAAGGGTTTTCACAGACTGCTTCAAGGACTTGTTTGTTTCTTCATCATCCGCCTTGATTTGTACTATAAACACAGCCGCCGGCACGGAAACTTTGCCCATGGCCGTTTCCAATTCATACCTGGACACCGTAAAACCAACTTCCCTGCCTATGCTCGGAAGCACTTCTTTTTCAAAATCCATGCCGCCGAAAATCATATCAAGGAGTTCCTCTTTTGATGCTATTTTTTCCTTTAACTGTTCCTTTGCGAATTCCTTGAAATGCGTCCAGATTTCGGCAAAATTCACCCTTGTAAACCCGGCGCAAATAGTATTGGCTGAAATAAATTTTGCGATATTTGGCACTTCCGGCACAGGCGACACCGGAGCCGCCGGCTGTCCCTGCCGGCCGACAGTCGCTAATTTGACCGTTATGTTATCGCTTTTACCTCCATAAGGCATGAATGCCTCGCCTACAACGTAATCCATCTGTTTAATTTCATTCAGAAGCTGAAACCCAAAATACCGCGCAAGAGGATTGCCAAAATCCACTTTCATTGGATCGGGCAGTTCAAGCGCGTCCTTGATGTAATCCGTGTTTATATACATCAATGCTATCCTGCCTTCTGAGGGCATGATGGCGGCCTTCTTGTACTTTTCCGTCTGCGCCATGGAATCGGGTATCTCCCTGCCGGACGCGTCAATCACCTGCTGAATGAACTGCTTATATGAAGAAACGAATAGTTTATTGCCGAGCGTGGTATAATAAATCGTCTTAAAATCGTTATTTTCTTTGGGAAAGATACTGTAAATTACCGCATTCTTATAAGGGGCTTGAGTAATATTGTTAAACTTATCTTTTGACTTTTCGGATTGCAGGAAATCGTTTACCGTCTTGACAATATTGGCGTCGCCGACCGCCGCAAGGCCGAAATTCGGCTTTTTCAGGCCAGTGGAATCGCCCTTAAAAAAACCTATCGCGGCATTTCCGCCGATTATCTGCGCTACAGGATTGGCAAGAAGCTCGCTAATCTTCTGCGTCGGTTTATCGGAATCGGGATGCTCTAACATTGTAAATTCTTCAATTTCCCTGAAAATGGCGCTCTTTTGCAGAAGTTCCAGGTTCTTTTTCAAATCCCTGACTTCCAGATAAAAAAAAGTCTCCCCGGGCATGTAGCCGGTAAGAGAAAAGCCCTGCGCCTGGCCCGGCGCAGTATCCTGTCCGCTGACGCTGAATCCAAACAGGCATGTAACGCACACCACCGCGGCAAATAAAAGTTTTTTGAATTTATTCATATTATATTCTCCTAAAAAATCCCATTCCGTCACTGACCGCAGGCCTCAACCTGCGTCTGTATTCGGCCGCTGTTCTACATCTTTTCAATTGAATTCCACAGCCCTTCCAATTCTTCAAGCATATTTCCGTTCTCAGAGCGGTTATTTCCGTTTGAATCCTTACTGCCAAGGCTCAACTCATCCATTGTAATATTGTACGGGGCCTTAAGATAACCCAAAAAGTTATCCATCAGCATCTTGCTTGTATTTTTAAGGTCTGCGACCTGCGGCGGCATGGCGACATTTATTTCCATGGTCGCGACAGCGGGTCTCGATACGGGCGCCCTGTGATAATGCCTGTGAAAAAGAGTCGGGCCTATCCACAGCGTCGCGGATACGACCAGCAAAATGGCCGCGGCCGCGGCGAAAATGTTGCGATAACGCTGCATAAACGAACCGGCCATGGCCTTTTTTGCAACCTTGCCGGCAAAACCCTCGCGCAGGCGGAAATTGCCTTTGCGCAGGGATTCTCTCATCTTTGAATAAAACTCAATCTTCTGCCGGCATTCTCCGCACGACTCAAGATGGGCTTTTACGCCACTGCCTTCAGCAGGGCCAAGGTCACCGTCAAAATACGATTCCAGTTTTTCAGAATATTTGCATTCCATAAAAGCCTCCCGTAAATAAAAACGTAAATTACACTACGTTTTTTTGCCACAGAGACCACAGAGGTCACAGAGCGTAAAACGATTCTTAAAAGCGCACGTAAACGCAAGCGTCGAAAATACCTATCGTAGTTTCGTCGCGGAAATTGAGGACTTAGATTTTAAAACCCTGTAACTCCGCAACCCAGTAACTCCTAAACTCCGTAACCCCCTAACTCCTAACGCATTTATCAGCCATCAACTGCCTTAACTTCTGTCTGCCGCGGTGCAGATGGGTTTTTACGGTTCCTTCGGGAATGCCGAGTATTTCGGCTATCTCGGAGTACTTTTTTTCATTCCTGTGGAACAGTACTATAACGGCCCTTTCAACCGGCTCTATCAGGGTTAAGGCGTTATCCAATTCGGCGTCAAAACCGGCAGTTTGATCTTTTATCGTTGCGGAAACCAATTCCGGAACGTTATCCATGTTTACCAACCGCAGGTTTTTGCGCGCGCGCACGATATTAAGGCAATGATTGGCCGTTATTCTCAAAAGCCAATTTACGAACGAATTGGTTTCTTTGTAATTATTCAGCGCCTTATACGTTTTCAGGAACACCTCCTGGGTCGCGTCTTCGGCATCGTGACCGTTGCGGAGTATGCCGTATGCCGTGGACGCCACAAGGTTCTTGTATTTGTCCACGAGTTTTGCAAAGGCATCGCTTTTGCCCGCCTTGATTAACGCAATCAGTTCAACGGTCTCCTGCATAAACGTTTTGCCGTCTCCCCATATTGAGAAAACACCGAAAAATACGGTTTGTTTCAAAATTACATGAAAATTCTTCAGCCGAAACCAAGACGAGCCACGAAGTCACAAAGTCACGAAGATTTACGGAAAGAACGTCTCGTAGCCATCGTCGCATCCTGTCAATCCTGCTACAGTCCTGCCACAGTCTTGAGCGGATCGAAGGGAGCCTGCGAAGGGTGAATCCAACGTGAATAACGACGTCTACGAACAACTATTCACATAGATGGACAGGATACGCAGGATAACGAACGCCGGTATTATTAAAGTAGTTGTTCTTCGTGTCTTCGTAACCTCGCGGCTAAATCTTCTGTGTAAAAAACCTGCCTGCGCGGATTGTCCTCCGAAGCCATAGCGAAGGAGGAAACCGCTTCGGCAAAGGCGGGCGCGGAAGTTGCGGAATTAGACTCCAAATCTTAATTCTTAAATTCGTCTTATTTTCTGTGCCAGAACTTCATTTTTGTCTTTGCGAGTTCATTATTATATAATTGCGCGACATCCGGATTATACGGATTATAACCGGCTTCAGACGACGCGTAAATCCATACGTAAGGATACGCGCTTAGAAGGCAGTCAAATGTAGAACCGAAATCGGAGATATCGTTATAGAACGTCTTATCACCGACGCCCTGCTTTATCCAGCCTTTGATAAGGCCGAGGTCATGCCATGGCGCGACAGCGGCGCCGGGAAGCAGGATGTCCGTGTATTTGCTCATGACCAGCGCAACCGCTCTCTCTCGCCTGTTTATTTTAGTCTCAAGGTCCATCAGGTCCTTGCTGTAAAGGCCTATGCTTGTCTTATCACCGTCAATAAATTTTGACCACAAGCCGCGTTTCTTCGCGCCTTCAACCATGCCCAAAACGATGTAAGCCGGGGAGATATAGTAAAACTGCCCTGCGGAACTCACTTCAAAATCAGGCACTGAAAGGCCTGTAGTCAAAAACCAGACCACCGCATCCTGATATTCCTCCGCCATAATCGCCGCCATCCTGTCGCCTATACCGGCAAGCATGGCAGTCACATCAGCCGGAGGTATTTTCCTGCGCGTGGAAACGTACGAAATGCTGTAACAATCGTAGTTATTAAAAAATTCCAGGTCCAGGACTATCCCTGGCGAATTGGTTTCCTTGGCGATTTTCAGCGCAACGCGGAATGTACTCAGAAAATCGCTCATCGGCGCGCCGATATCATTCAACTCAATCGTATTCACCTTCCTGTAATACTCCGCAGTGGCCTTATCCGAATCCGCTTTAGCCGGCACCACTATACGATTGGCAAATACCCACGGCCAGAACCGCTTCTCGGAATTATCGTTAAGAAAATCAATTTTCTCTTTTAAATCAGCAAATGAAGGAACTCTCAAATCAACCGGTTCGTTTAAGCGCGCCGCAGTGCCGTCATAAGGCGATTTTTCAAGCGCGTCAAGTTCAACTTCCCCTAATTCCGCGTACCGCGGCGTCTGATAGCTGACCAGAAGCAGGTATGGGGCCCCTGCGTCTATTGAGATGCCGCCTTTTGAATTGTCTTCTTTTGCCGTACCGCCGCCCCCGCACCCAATACAACATACTGCAAACAATGCGAATAGAATGAATTTTTTCATAAATCCGACTCCTAATTTCCTATATCCTGTTTTCCGTAGTTTAATCCATATCGCTTTTTTTATCAAGTTTTTATTGTAATGCGTATTGATTATTGTTATATTTACAAATTAACTTCAATGCAACGTAAACGGCAGCGAATTCCTGGCACGAAGGCACGAAGTACGATTATGTTTATAAACTCAGAAACTGACGATTATAGTCCCTCTATAATATCTTCGCGGCTCCGTGTCCTCGCGGCAAAATTCAACGTTTCCTGTTTTCTTTTATATGTCCAAGAAAAAACTATACATTATTGACGTCAGTTCGTATTTCTACAGGGCGTTTTACGCCATCAAACACCTGTCCACCTCAAAAGGCCAGCCCACCAATGCTATCTACGGCCTGGCGTCCATGCTCTTGAAATTCCAGAAGGCTTACGAACCCGATTATGTCGTGATAGCATTTGATTCGCCCGGACCTACGTTCAGGGACAAACTGTATTCCGAATACAAAGCAAACCGCAAGGAAATGCCCGGCGAACTCGCAATGCAATTGCCCTACATAAGCCGCCTCATTGACGCGCTAAACCTGCCTTCAGTCCGCAAGCAAGGCCTTGAAGCCGACGATATCATTGCAACCATCGCCTTGAATACGGTAAAAAACAAAGACATTGACGCCGTTATAGTTTCGGGAGACAAGGATTTCGCCCAGATAGTAACGGACAGAATCACCATCCTGGACACCATGGCCAATAAAATCACCGGCATTGAGGAAGTAAAAGCAAAATACGGCGTCCTGCCGGAACAGATGATTGACTATTTCGCGCTCACGGGCGACGCCTCGGACAATATCCCCGGCGTCCTCGGCATAGGCCCGAAAGGCGCCGCTCAGCTCATAAACGAATTCGGCTCCCTTGACAATATCCTTGACAACGCCGATAAAATCAAAAAGGAAAATACGCGCCGGTCAATAATTGAACACAAGGCGGACGCCCTGCTGAGCCGCGAACTCGCGCGATTTAAGATTGATGACGGCGCCCAGCCGCCTCTGGAAACCCTGAAACCACGTCCGGCTGACCCTGAAAAAACCCAGGAGCTTTTTACCGAATTGGAAATCACCAGCCTCCTGAAGGATTTCACCCTGCCTAAGACCGTTGATTATACAAAATACAAGGCCGTCCTTGTTGAAAACGAACTCGCTGAAATCATAAATCAGATAAAAAGCGGCGGAAAACTTTTTGCCATAGACACGGAAACCACAAGCGTCAATCCCATGCTCGCCCAGCTCGTGGGAATTTCCATCGCGTTAAGAGAAGGCGAGGCTTATTATATACCGCTCGCGCATAAGTATATCGGCGTTCCGAAACAGCTGGGCCTGCAAAAGACCCTTGCCGCGCTCAAACCCGTCCTGGAATCCGCCGAACTGCCCAAATGCGGACACAATATAAAATATGACTCCATAGTCCTGAAAAAATACGGCATTGATATCAGGGGCATAGAAATTGACACCATGGTGGCTTCGTACCTTCTTAATCCCGCGGGGAGAAATACGCACAACCTTGAAGACGTCGCAAGGACACAGCTCAACCTCAGCACCATTTCATACGAAGACGTTGCAGGTAAGGGTAAAAAGCAGATTACGTTTGATTACGTGCCGGTAGAACAGGCCGTAAATTATTCCGCTGAAGACGCCGACGTCACGTTGAGATGCGCGCACCTTTTTACCGGCAAACTGAAAGATGAGAAGCTGAGCGAATTGCACCGCACCATGGAACTCCCGCTTATTGACGTGCTGATAAAGATGGAAATGAACGGCGTCAAGATAGACACCCAGTTCCTGAGAAAACTGTCGGCATCGTTTGACGAGGAATTACGCGGTATGCAGGCCGCGATTTACAAGCTTGCGGGCGCGGAATTCAACATAGACTCGCCGAAACAACTGCAGGAGATACTTTTTGAAAAATTAAAACTGCCGAAAGGCAAGAAGATAAAAACAGGTTTCTCAACGAACGTTGACGTCCTGACGGACCTATCCGCGGATTACGAATTGCCCGCGATGATACTGAAATACCGCAGTACCGCGAAATTGAAAAACACGTATTCGGATGCATTGCCCGCCCTGGTCAACCCGGAAACCGGCAGGATCCACACATCTTACAATCAGGCCGTAACCGCGACAGGACGATTGTCTTCAAGCGACCCGAACCTTCAGAACATACCCGTAAAAACCGAAGAAGGCCGCAAGATACGAAAGGCATTTATCGCGGAAAAAGGATGCGTATTGATTTCAGCGGACTATTCGCAGATTGAATTGAGGGTGCTCGCTCATCTGTCGGAAGACCCGGTGCTTATTGACGCCTTTAAAAACAACCGCGATATACACACGAGGACCGCGGAGGAAATATTCAGCGTGACAGAAGACATGGTCTCATCGGAAATGCGGCGGCAGGCGAAGGTGATAAACTTCGGCATAATATATGGAATGAGCGCGCACGGACTGGCGGAGGAACTCGGGATTTCGCACGGCATGGCGCAGGATTATATAGACAATTATTTCGTAAGGTATCCCGGGGTGAAGAAATTTATTGACCAGACGCTTGAGAAGGCGCGGCAGGACGGGTTTGTAACGACACAATTCGGAAGAAAAAGAGGCGTACCGGACGTAAACAGCACAAACAATAATATCCGGGGCAACGCGGAACGAATAGCCGTTAACACGCCCATACAGGGCATGGCAGCGGACATTATCAAGCTTGCCATGATAAACACCCACAACAAACTAAGCGGCGTAAGCAAAAACGCGAAATTAATAATGCAGGTACATGATGAGTTGGTAATAGAAACCCCGGAAGAAGAACGCGAAAAAACATCGGATTTTTTAAGGGCCGAGATGGAAGAGGTTGTGGAGATGAAGGTGCCGCTGAAAGTGGACGTGGCGTGGGGAAAGAATTGGGCGGAGATGACGTAGTAGCGAGTACAGAAAAACGACGATGAAAGGTGAGAGGTGAACAGGTGACAGTTGAACGGCGGGCGAAGAACGAAACGACTGGGCACTAACCACTGACCACGTATGTTTCGCATCTTCGCGGCAAAAACAGCAAAGCCGTCGTTTTCCGTGTGTTCCGTATGTTCCGTGGTTGATAGTACGACGTTAGGTATCGGTATTAAACATAAAACCACGTTTTTTAACCACGGAAGACACGGAATACACGGAAGAGGTTAAAATAGATTTCGTTTGTTCTGTGATAAAAAAATGTCGTCGTTTCGTTTTAGCGGTCTTTGCGGTTAATCATCACAAAGTAGCGAGCAGACAGTAGCGACTCTTCGGCAAGCTTAGGATCTGCAATTTACGATAAGTGGCAGAATCTCGTCTTGTCCCCCGTCCGTCGTCCCTATCTACTATCTACCCTGTACTACGTCCGTCCTTCATATTCCATTTTTCATTCTTCATTTTTCGCCCTGTCCAACGGGCACGTCATACAATGCGGCCCGCCGCGGCCTTTGATCAACTCTTTGCCCGGGAAGGTTATTACCGTGCCGCCTCTTTTGCGTATCTCTTTTTCCACCCTGTCGTTGCCTTCATAACCAACCAATTTGCGCGGCCCGACCTGTATGTAATTAGCCGCGCAATTGCACCCTTCTTCAAATGTTATATCTATGATATCAAGCCCTTTTTGTTCCAGGTATTCCACAAACCATGTATAACGCGGCTTTGCATCTTCCCTGTATATAACGCAGGGATACTGATTCAGATACGACTTATTCGCAATAACGAGGTTCTTATCTATCGGCAGGAAATGGCCGTCTATATGAATAGTGCCCTCGGGGAGCATAACGACAACCAATTCATCCACTTGTTTGCCGAGGAGCGATTTCTTCATTTTCTCAAAGGCGATTTCATTGGACCGGTCGCAGAAACCCGCGACAAAAGCCCTGTCCGTTATGAATTCAACGCCGCCCCCTTCAAGAATGCCGTCGGGCCCGATTTCGCAATGAACGGGCATATCCAATTTCTCGGCCACGCGCCTGACGAGCCATTGGTCCCATTTCCTGCATTTAGCCTGCATGCCCATAAGCACTATGCCTGTGCCGACCATAGCGGCAAGGTCGCGCGTGTAAAGGACATTCGGCCTTTTAGCGATATATGACTGCGCTTCTGTATCATCTTTAAGAACTTCACCTATAAGCACAGGTTCAGTGCCGCAATCCCTGAGGCATTTAAGGAAGCAGTCGTATTCGTATTGAAACCTGTCAAGATTGACGGCGCACGTAAAGCAATACTGGGCCGCGTTTTCATTGGTGACCACGAGCACTTCGTTTCCGGGACGGTGCATTAATACTTTGTTTAGTTTATTATAACTGTTAGAGACATTGAACAAAACACTTCTCTCCTTTATTTAAGATGAATAATGCAAAAAGAACACCGAAGGAACGCAGGATCGCTGAAGCTATCAGTATCGTTGCGACTCGCAGAAAATGCACGATTGTACTTTGTGTGTGTACTTTGTAGTTTGTCCGCAAATTTTTACGAAGCAAAAACGTGAACAGTTGAACATGTGAGCAGGTGACCGCATTTATTTAGAGCTTTAACATATTTCAAACCGTCCCGTTCGTTCACCTGTCACCTGTCTATTTTCAAATGCTCTGTAAATTTTCGCTTTGCGAAAATTTACTGCGGAGGGTGTAGGATTTGAACCCACGGTAGAGGTGAACCCCTACACCGGTTTTCAAAACCGGCGCCATCAACCACTCGGCCAACCCTCCGGGTGATACGCTAATCAAGAATTAATGATTAAAAATTAATAATAACGAAGTATGACGAAAGAATTGCATGTCCCCTTTAGTTATTCTTAATTTTTAATTACTTATTAACGTTTAAAACGACAGGGCGACTGGTTATTACACCAATCGCCCTTTTTTTTTCGAGATTGCTACACTTAACTATCTTGTTTTGTGCTTAGAATAGCATTCTCTGCAGTAAACCGGACGGTCCTCGCGAGGCTTGAAAGGAACTTCACATTCCTTCTTGCAATCTGCACAAACTGCTTTGTGCATTTCTCTCGGGCGAAAATCACCACGGCCACCTCTGTCGCGTCTCTGAAAATCCATAGACGCCTCCTATCTGAACGGCACACCAAGCTACTTTCAGCAAACCGATGCTGAATTCAAAACTTTAGACAGCTATAGTGTCCGTTTTAATTCTTGTGCAACATTATAGCAAATTACTTTTGAAAATGCAAGATTTATTTATTATTTAATGTACTGCCTCAGTCAAGGTGGCATTTTAACATAGTAGTTATAATAAAAAAAACATATAGCGTATAATAGCCCAGCCATTTATGGCTGGGTTTGTATGCCAAAAGCCTAATACTTACGCCATTCATGGCGTTATGTTAAGGGCATGAATGCCCTTAATATTTCTCAGCCTTCCATAACCCAGCCATAAATGGCTGGGCTACTAACGTCCTTTAATGCCACCTCTACTGAGGCGATACTATTTAATATTTCGGCATCTTCCGCGGGTATCTTTAATGACTGGCAGCTGAAGAAGCAATGCTGTTAAGCGCGTTTCCGTTCAATCTATGTCCAAAAACAAAAAGGCTGTTTCCCATGCACAGCGCACGGGAGAACAGCCCTTTCTTAGGTGGCTTTCGTATTGCTATACGAAATTTTAGCTCCTCATTACATCCACCACTCTTCCAGTCGGGTCCAATATGTCTATCTGAACCGGTATTTTCCCATCCAGTTTGTGAGTCGCGCACGAAAAACAGGGGTCATACGCCCTTATGGACATCTCCACGAGATTAAGCAATCCCTGGTCGTATTTCCCGTTTTTAATCAGATCCTTTGCGGTTCTCTTGACAGACATGTTTATTGGCGCGTTATTGTGGGTAGTTCCCACGATTATGTTGCAATCAGTGACCATCCCGTTCGCGTCCGTGGTATAGTCGTGTATCAACGTGCCGCGCGGGGCTTCCACAGAACCCACTCCGCGGGCCGCCCTCGGCGTAACCTTCAGGCGTATGTTCGGGTCGGTAATCTCAGGGTCATTCAGAAGCTCCGTAAGCCTTTCAGCGGCATACACGGTTTCAATCAACCTTGCCCAGTGATAGAGCAAGGTAAGTTGGGCCGGCCTGCCGAATTTTTCACGGAATTCCTCCAATTCAGCCTGCGCCTTCGGGGTCGGTATGCTGTCGCATACGTTCACTCGCGCGAGCGCATTAGTTCTGTAAATCCCCTTGGGATTATCCAGGTCCATGGAAAAACCGCCGGCCTTTTTATCATACGGAAATTTCAGGTAACTCCACGGTTCGACATGTTCGCCGATATAATCAAGGTAATCGGCGGCCTTGAAATCCCATGATTTTCCATCGGCCTGCATCATCCTCAAATCGCCGTCATACAGGTTCATCTTACCGCCTTTTACGGTACCGAGGAATCCTGTCTTGATTACGGCGACTGTCTTGACCGCGTCAAGGTATTTCGGAAAGATATTCTTCTTGGCGAAATCCGCGGCGAAAACTGAGAAATCCAGGCATTCCTGCGCCATTTTCTTAATTTCCACTAATTCGGCCGCGGTAACGGGTTTGCTCCAGCCGCCGGGTACGGCGCAATCCGGATGTATCGCCTTACCGCCCATCATCTGGGTTATCATCTGTCCGAGGTAACGCACGCGCACGACCTTTTTGGCAATATCCGGCGCGGCTCCCACAACTCCAACCACATTGCGCACGGAATAATCCGCCGAAGGCCCCAAAACAAAATCCGGGCCTGACAGCACAAAGAAATGGAGTACGTGGCTGTGGATAAAATGCGCCATATAGGCGGCCTCTCTGATTTTTTTTGCCGCCGAAGGTATATCCACGCCGAATACGGCATCGTTTGCCTTGGCTGACGCCATATGATGCGCCCACGGACACACGCCGCAAATCCTGCACACGATCCGCGGAAGCTCTTCTACCGGCCTGCCGATGCAAAACCTCTCAAAACCGCGCAGTTCAACAACGTTAACTGAAGTATCAGCAACATTACCCGCGTCATCAAGCTGTATTTGTATCTTGGCATGGCCTTCAATTCTTGAAACAGGTTGTATTACAATGTTGGTTGCCATAATTTTTTCACCTCCTTGGACCGGCGGCAGGCCTTAAACGGCCTACTACGCCGATAAATCTGTTAAATGTCGCCGCCCTGTCTGCTATCTGATCCGCTTTCAAACCAGCGGTTGAAAGAGCGTTCATCATATCCACCATGGGATTAGCGCCCTTTCGTATGGGCCCGAAACAACCCCTGCAAGGCATATACGCCTTTATACAGCGCGGGGTCTTATCGGTAGTGCCGCCGCAACCGGATTTCGTAGCCGGTCCCTGGCAAAGGAATCCTTGTTCCATAAGGCATCTTACTTCGCTAAGCGGCTGTCCCGGTTTTGCTTCTATAGGTTCAAGAGGCCTTTTCAAATTTGAAACAGCTTTCTTCTCGCGCTTTGTCGGGCATTCGTCACAGACGCTCTTTTCGGAAAGTTTGAACGGTTTACCCTCCAAAAGCGCGGTAAGCGCTTCGGCAAAAAGTTCAGGCGATGTCGGGCATCCCGGCAATTCAATATCGCATTTTACCACCTCTGCCACCGAATAAACCCTGTCTTCCATCTCCGGTATGTCCTTATTGGGATTAGAAGCGGAATCTGTTGACTTTGAGCCCCTGTAAACCTTATCAAGAATCTCATCCTTTGTCGACAGATTCCCAAGCGCGGGTATTCCGCCGTAACATGCGCAGGACCCCATCGCAATCAACGTCTTGCATTTCTTGCGCATCTCTTCCGCGATATGGCGGTTTTCCTTATTGCGGATAGACCCCGTAATAATGCCCACATCGGCCTGAGGTATCTCAAGCGCCTTCTTTTCGCCCGTTTGCCCGAAATATTTGTTATCCATCAAAACGGGCATATGCACGAACTGAAGTTTGGGCAATATATTTAGGAGGGGTTCTCCGATATCAAGTATAGTGACCTCGCAACCTCCGCAGGTCGCCAGCCACTCTTCTGCGACTCTTACTGGCATATTTTGCCTCCTTTCAAAAACAATCCCCCTGTTAGTTTCTAATTTTCGGGTGCCGGGCTCCGAATTACGGCTCCCGGATTTGGTTACGATTATTCTGCTTTTTATATTACTTCAATTCTGACTGACTGCTGAAGCGGTCCTGCGCGAATACACGAGGAACTGGACGGTATCATACGGTATAAGGCGCGTCTCAAAACCGTCCTGCTTATAAGCAGTTTCCTTGTCTTGCGCCTTATCACGGCTCTCGTAAATGTTCCCGTCCCACATGTATTTCTTATTGTCCATGTAAACGGATACGGGTATATCCATATATGTTCCTCCAACGTTATTGGTTTTTGAACGAACTCGGACCGATTTTTTTTATTTTGCCTGTCATATCTTCAATAATTTTGGCAAATCTCTGGCCTTCCGAGGCGGAGACCCATTCAAGGCGGAACCTCTCCGGCTCAATGCCAAAATCCTGAAGCATGAGTTCTATGGCTTCTTTTCTCTGCTGTGCTTTAAGATTACCTTCCAGGTAATGACAATCACCGGGGTGTCAGCCACACACAAGGACGCCGTCAGCGCCCTTCGTCAGCGCGTTAATCACAAGGTTAGGATGCACCATGCCGGAACACATAACCCTGACAACGCGCAAGGACGGAGGATACTGGGTCCTTGAGGTTCCCGCCAGATCAGCTCCGGCATAGGAACACCAGTTGCAGAGGAATCCAATTATAACAGGATCAAAATCGTCAGACATACTAATCCTTTCTGTCTAAACGCGGTTTAACGAATATTATTAGCCACGAAAACACGAGGGCGCGAAGGACGGGTTTAGGGGCTACAGGGTTTAGAAGCTACGGTATTACGAAATTACATAATCTCTAAAAGCCCCTGTCAACCATTCGACAAGCTTTGGGGCGGGCAATCGTCGTCGCAGTCTCTTACTACGGAGAGCATAATATACTTGACATTTGAAGGTAGCCGCAGGCTTTAGCCTGCGCTTAGAATCCAGTATTACAGCGCAACCTAAAGGTTGCGGCTACCTTAGCGCTGGCTATGAATGCCAAGTATATTATGCT
>JACRIJ010000042.1 GCA_016220095.1 Planctomycetota bacterium
ACGATAACATTATTCATCCCGTCAATGCGCTTTGCCATTTCAAGGCAAAATTGCTGGTTCCTGCCGCCTTTGCCTCTGCCGGTTACTCTTACGATCATCTCGCCCCCTGATATGAGGCATGTTCTGCATCCGTTACGCGTATTTGTGCGGATAAGCTTTGCGATTGCGTCAGCATTATTCGCCGGGGTTCCGAACAAGGAATTAGAAAGTATTCTGGTTTTGTATCCAAGTTGTATGGCGCGGCTTTTAGCGCCTTCAAGTGCTGTTCTGTTTGAACCAATTACAAAATTATACTTGCCGGTAAAGATTGCGGAATCGTTTGCCTTTGGTGTTTCCGGCGCAAAACCGTTCGCGCCTTGTCTGAGACAGAGTGCTACGGACGCGGGAACTTGTTTTGTCAAGCCATATTGGTTGATTATTTTCAGGCAGTCGGAGAATGTTGAGGGATCCGGCGCGGTCGGCCCGCTTGCAATTACGTCCATAAAATCGCCGATTACATCCGAAATCGCAAGGGTAATGAGGGTTGCTTTGCCCGAGTGTTTCGCAAACAGGCCGCCTTTTATCGCGGAAATATGCTTGCGAACAGCGTTGATTTCACTAATTGACGCGCCGGATTTCAATAATTGCCCGGTTACTTTTATTTTGTCGTTCAATGAAATGCCCTTTGCCGGCGCGCATAACAGGGCTGAGCCGCCGCCGGTAATCAGGTTTATAACAAGGTCCTCTTCCCTGAGCGTCTGCAATAATCGCATAAGCCTGCCGGTTGCCCGTACGGATGCATTGTCAGGAAGAGGATGATTGCCTTTATAATAGTTGATTTGTCCGGGCAACTTTACGGCGTCATGCCGGCTTATGCCAATAATGATTCCGCTTGTCAGACGTTTACCGATGATTTTTGCCGCGGCTCTTGCCATAAAAGGCGCGGCCTTGCCGGCGCCTGTGATGAATATGCGTTCGTAACGCCGCAATGATAAGGTTAAACGCCCTTTTACGAAGAGTTCCTGATTGCGGATTTGGAGGTTATGCATAACCGCTTTTTCCGCGTCAGCGGCGTCAATACCCGCATAAAAAATCTTTTCGGCATCAGATTTCAACTTTGCCATATCTTCAAATTACTAAACTAATATGAAGGTGTCAAGATTTATTTACGGATTTTGGTATCAAATATTTTGCTTTTTTTATTGCGGAATGGTACTTTCCTGTCATGCCAAATGAACTTTTCATGATATTGTTCGGATTAGTAGTAGGTTTTTACGGCACGCTTGCCGGCATAGGCGGCGGTTTTTTAATTGTGCCGTTCCTGATGAACCTTTACGGCTTCAGCCACACGCTTGCCGTTGGGACTTCTTTAGCGGTTATTTTCGCCAATTCACTATCGGGTTCAGCTTCATATCTTTATCAGAAAAGGGTTGATCTGGAGGCCGGCATCAAATTCGCGCTTGCGACCATTCCAGGTGTCTTTATAGGCGTGAAAATCAATCATCAGATAGACACTGGTTTTTTCAGGATAATATTCGGAGTATTTCTATTGCTTATAGCAGGCCTGATTTTATTTAAGAAGACGGCTTTAATGAACGCAAAAACCGTAAATGCGTCTGAAAGGATTGCGGGCAGATGGCCGCGCGCCTACAGAAAATTTATTGACAGGCATGGCGTGGAATTTGAATACGAATATAACGAATTGCACGGCATAATACTCAGTTTTTTTGTAGGCATAATAGCTTCTCTTTTCGGCATAGGCGGCGGCATTATGCACGTTCCCGCGATGATTTTCATATTCAGTTTTCCGGCGCATATTGCTACTGCCACATCTCATTTCATACTCTGCGTCACGGCCTTAACCTCTGCGATTTTATATGGTACCGGAAACAGTATTGACTGGGGTATGGCATTATGGATGGCTGGCGGCGCTATTGTAGGCGCGCAGATAGGAGGTACGGTTTCAAGGCGTTTCCGTGGCATTTTTATCCTGCGCCTGATATCCGTCTTGCTTGTTTTTCTCGCGATTCAGATGATATTCAAGTTTTTTTAGCGTATTTGCGCAGGTATTCAAGCAATTTAGCCATGTCTGCCGGCAGTTCCGCGGTGAAAGTCATTCTTTGTTCAGTAACCGGATGTTCAAAACACAGGGAATACGCGTGCAATGCCTGCCGTACAATGACAGGTTCTGCGGTATCAAGGCCTTCGGGCTTGGTTTTGGCGTATAATTCCCATTCGTAGATAGTCTCGCGTTTGCCGTAGTCCGAATCTGCGACGATTGGATGCCCTATAGATTGTAAATGCACCCTGATCTGGTGGGTCCTGCCGGTCTTCGGATGGCACTTTACCAGCGTAAAATCCTTAAACCGTTCAAGCACTTCATAGAAGGTTTCAGCTGATTTGCTGTCTTCGGCGGTTATGCACATTTTTTCCCTGTCTTCAGGGTCTCTGCCGATAGGTTTATTAATGACATCAGAGTCAAATCTTACTTCACCTTCTACGATGGCGATATATTCTTTTTTTATGGTACGGTCTTCAAATTGGGCTGAGAGTTTTGCGTGCGCGGTTACAGTTTTTGCGGCGAGGATTACCCCCGAGGTATCCTTATCAAGGCGATGCACTATTCCGGGCCTGTAGATGTCGTCTGTTTCAGGCAATACCTTGCAATGGTGGAGCAGGGCGTTTACGAGCGTGCCTTCCCAGTGACCTGCCGCGGGATGTACCACGAAATGCGGCGGTTTATTGATAAGTATTACTTCATCATCTTCATATATTATATCAAGCGGTATGTCTTCCGCGACCATTTGCGGCAATATGAGCCGGGGCAGGTTTATTGTGATTAAATCGCCGAGTGTGATTTCGTAACTCGGTTTGGCCTTTTTGTTATTTACGGTCACAAGGCCCTGTTTAATCAATTTCTGAAGAAGCGTGCGCGAATAGGTGGTGCCGAGGCGTTTTGTGATGTAAACGTCAAGCCTGTAATTTTCCACCGCGGGCTTGCGGACTTCCAGTTGGATTGTCCGCAGATTTGTCATGTCAACTATTACTGTGTACATACCAGGAAACGGTCTCTTTCAATGCTTTTTGAAACGGGGTAATATTTGAAAAGCCAAGGCATTTCTTTGCCGGAACGGGGTTTGCAGTTGAATGCTTTACTTCACCTGCGCGTTCGGGGCCGTATTTCGGCTTAATGCCGGGGCTTATAAGGGATAGGATTGCGCGCGCGAGTTCGTTTACGGATACTGATTTGCCGGAGCCGATTTCATAGGATTGCCGGCAATCGCGGTCTTTGTTTGATGCCAGGAGGTTGTGCACGAGATTAATTATGTCATTGACATAAATGAAATCCCTTGTCTGGGCGCCGTCGCCGAATATTACGGGCGGCTTTCCGCGCAGGGCGGCTGAGATAAATTTAGGAATTACCGCGGAGTATTCGGAATTCGGATTCTGTCTCGGGCCGAAGATGTTAAAAGGCCGGAGGATTATCGTTTTCAGTCCGTACAGTTCAAGAAAGGTTTTGCAGTACAGTTCGCCTGCAAGTTTGGTGGCGCCGTAGGCTGAAGAGGGCATTTTGCCGGAATCACCGTAAACGGCGCATGATGAGAAGAAAATTATTTTCTCAGTTCCCGCATCCTTTGCCGCGATAAGCAATTTAAGCGTGCCCTCGGAATTTACCTCCTGGGTAATAAGCGGGTCCTTGACGGAAAGCGCCACTGAAGTCTGCGCGGCAAGGTGTACGATGGACTTACATCCTTTGACAGCGTTTTTAAGGAGTTTTGTGTCGCATATATCGCCCTTGAATATCTTCACGCCCGCCGGCAGTCCGCGCAGGTTTTTCATTGAGCCTGTTGAAAAATTATCAAGAATGCGTATTTTAAGTTTTTGTTCGCACAGGAGACGGGCCAAATTTGACCCGACAAAGCCTGCGCCGCCTGTGATTAAAATTGGGTTCATATTTTTAGAAATCTATAGAAACGCCTGCGTAACCGGTCTGTTCCTGTGAGACAAAAAACCAGTATCTGTTCAGCATCTCCGCCTTTGATTTTATTGCCCGGATATACCGGGAAGCGGATTCGTTGTTGTATTGGTGCACGGCCCGCGCGCCGCCATATACGTTAGCCGTATAAAAGATCAGGAAAGTTGAACCGAGGACTAATGCGGCAGTATCAAGGTCCTGTTGATACGCCTCGTAGGTGCCGTACGCGAAGGTGCCTGTAATGGCAAAGGTGCTGAGTGCGTCATAATACCTTCCGGCGTAAAGCTGGCCGCTTCCCGGCAGTATGGCTGAGAACGTGGAGCCGAGGAATTCGGAACGTTCCGGCAGGCCGCTGATGGCGGAAAGTTCTTCATCAGTGACGCCGATTTTTACGTCATAATTTTTTGCAAGGGCGTTCTTGCCTGAAACTGCCTTTTGCCCGTCTTTTTGTTCAAGGGCGATTATGAACTTGAAAAACTCAGCTTCGGATTTTTCCTCAGCAGTTGATTGCGCGTTTTTGATTATTTCCCCGGCGCTTCTTTCGGCGAATTTGTAATCCTTCGTTTTTATCAATGAATATGACAAGCGGAAGAGAGCTTCGTTTTTCAAAGGCGAATCTGGATGGTTGTAAAGAAAGGCGGCAAAGGAATTATTGGCCTCGTGCCAGTCTTTAGACAGGAAGCTGGTCATGCCGAGCATAAATACGACCTTTTCAGTATCAGGGTCTTCGGGGTAGTAATAGTTTATTCTTTTGAATTCTCTGATGGCATCCGGGTAATTTTTCGCAAAAAGCAATTCGCCCGCAAAGCCAAAGTTTTTCTTAAGTTCGGCGTTTTCAGACAAAAGTTTAATTTCAATGTCATATTTGTTTGTTGCAAGCACTGCATTCGTGTCACCGAAGAACCAGACATCGTCAAGATTGCAGGAATCCGAAAAGACATAATTATTGGCGGGCAGGTCCCAGAGCGCGTTATTTCCGTGAGCCATTGTTGTTTTGGATACAGGGTATTCATCCCTGCGTAGATTACAGCGCGTCAGCCGTTCAAAGGCCATAATAGAACCCCAAAAACCGCCGTATTCCTGTACGCTCTGCAGGCCGTAATTGGAACAGCTTGGGTAAAAAGGGCACCGTGACGGGTAATAAGGGCCGATATAAACCTGGTAACCTTTTATCATGCCGGCGAAGACCGAAGATACGGTACCTGTGTATTCAGAATCAACAGATTGTGTATTATCGGCGAATTTCAGGTTTTCGGACATCTTATCGTCAATTTGCGCATGGAGGATGCCTGAGGCTGAAAGCACGAATATAACAGCGGCCGGGAGGCATTTTAACAGCGAATTAAAGTTTCTTTTCATGAGGACATTATAGGAATATTTTCAAAAAGGTCAAATATAAAAAATTGACCGTATTTTGCAACGAAATAACCAAAACTTGCAAAGAAATATTGAGAATGAAAATAATACAGAAAACAACGGGACTAATGAAGATAGGGTTGGCGTTAAGGGGGTTAGGAGTTATGGGGTTACGAAGTTACGATATAGCGTAAGGGGGCAGGCCTGAATTTAAGATTTTGGATTTAAGAATTAAGAATTTATGAAAATACGTCGGAAAAATCATATCTTAAATCTTAAATTTAAACTCTTATATCTTATAAAGCTTTAAGGGATCATTTTTTCAGCGTGTTATTTATATCCTATTCCCCCGAGATACTCGTACGTGATATGCAATACGCCGTCTTTACAATTGGATACCAGCTCGTTTAGAAAGGCATTTTGCAAATCTTCTTTTTTAAGGATTTTGTCGTCCGGCGGCAAAAGCTGATTAAGGAGGATGTCCGAATATTCCTTCAAAAGCGCTTCAGTAACATCAAATGCAAAAGAATCCTCCCATACGCGTATGCTTACAAATCCGGCCTTGTCAAAGGCTTTTCTAATCGTTTTCACGCTTTCCGGATATACGGGCGGACAAAATTTTGCCCTTCCCTGGTATTTTTTTTCCAGGGTTTTCTTTAATATCGCCATAACAGGCGTTGGGGTGGAATCTTTCAATGCCAATATGGCCGTCTGGCCGCCCGGCTTCGTTACCCTGCGGAATTCCTCCAGCAAAGGCGCTATGGATTGCCATTCTCCGGGCCATGAAAATGATATGATGTTAAAAGTATTGTCCGGAAATGCCGCTATTTTTTCTATTGTCCGGCCTTCCAACTGAACTATACTGCAATTGGAATTGTTCGCAGATATTTTTTCATTGGTGAATATTTTGGCGATGACGTTTTTTTCCGATAACAGCGTTATCAGGCCTTCGGCGTAGAATCCGGTTGTAAAAATTCTGTTTTCTTTACCGAATTCAAGCCGTTCGTACAAGTCAGTATGCGGTTTGTTTAATGCCGTATTGAATAATTCCGGTATAGTCATAAAAACAGGGGATCATTTCAAATGCCATTCATAGGTATAAAGCCATCCGTACCGCGAACAGACCGTGACGTTATTGCCGATGGCAATTGCCTTGACGATGCCTTTGGGGAATACCCCGGTCCATAGGATTTCTCCTGAATCGGTGCTTATTACGGTTAGATTTGAATATGCCCAGTCATTAAGTCCTATGAATACGGGTTTTGACATGATGAGGATAGTTTTTTCGAATTTTGCCATGGTTGCGAGGCCTTCCGT
>JACRIJ010000045.1 GCA_016220095.1 Planctomycetota bacterium
GTTTGATAACCGTGCTATTATGTCAGTATTTTCCCTCAAGTTGCAGTAAAAGAATGCAGGGCAAATACTTGACCGGACTGAGAGGCAAAATCCGGGCAAAATAGGCACGATTGGCCGGCGAAATTACGAATTTGTTCTTTTCTAAACTATCGTTCTATAGTGTGTAATAAGTATAGCGTTATTTTATAAAAAGTCAAGTCTTTTTGAGTTAAGTTTGTAACCCGTCAGTGAACGGGTAAACACGGACTACGGACGTTTTAAAACAGGGACTCTACGAGACCTTAAACGGGACACGATGACTATGTTGCAATAAGATGACAAACATTAAGGCGTTACAGATTAACGGTTCCGTCGTTTTATTGTTAATCCATTGTTAAGTGGGCGTCGTCAGTCTCCTGAAAGTCTCGTCAAGTCCCTGTTAACCCTTCGGTAAGCTTCCTTCGTTCTGTTCAGGACTTCCTTGCTCCGCTCGGTCGCAGGACTGCGGCAAGGCAGGTTTTGTCGTCGTTCACTGGCCGGTTACTTGAGTTTTGACGTGTCCGAAAATGTGCCCGCTTCGTCAATATTTATTTGATTTTTTACTTCTTTTATTGTACAGTTTCTGCTTCTGAAATATGTAAATGGAGGCGTCAGATAATGGTGCGTTTTAACAAAATAACTCTTGTTTTCGCGTTTTTGTTCCTTTTCACCGGCATGGCCGGAGCGGAAAAAATGCGCATAATGCCCGTCAGTGAAATTAAGACCGGTATGCGCGGTTACGGCCTCAGCGTTTTTAAGGGCGTTGAAATTGAAAAATTTGACATTGAAGTGGTCAGCGTAATGAGGAATAAAGAACCTAAATTGGATGCAATTCTCATTCGCTGTTTCGGCCCGGTCGTTGAACACGCGAATATCATCGCCGGCATGAGCGGAAGCCCTATTTTTATTGACGATAAGCTCATAGGCGCTCTTGCGTTCGGCTGGGGTTTTTCAATGGATCCCATAGCCGGCGTTACGCCGGTGGAAAACATGATTGATGATGCCGATAGGCCGCTTGAAACGGCTTTTGATTTCAATTCTAAAATATATTACGCGGATTCAGTGCTTAAACCTGTGCAGACCCCAATGTTCGTAAGCGGCTTTTCGCCTGATTCCATGAAAATCCTGCAGGATGCGTTTGCCGGATACGGCATCGTGCCTATGCAAGCCGCCGGAACCTCAAATTCCAATGACCCTGAATTGCAAAATATCTCTCTTGAGCCCGGCTCGGCTATAGGGTTCCAGCTTATAAGGGGCGATATGGAAGCTACCGCAGTCGGTACGGTTACTTATGTGGATGGCAATAAGGTCGTGGCTTTCGGCCATCCGTTTTTTAACGGCGGTGAGATTTCGCTCCCTATGACCACCGCTTATGTCCATACCGTGCTTGCAAACAATAATATGTCTTTTAAAATTGCCTCCGCCGTTAAGGATGTCGGCGCTTCTCAGCAGGATAGGAATACTTGCATAACAGGTATCATGGGCAATAAGGCGCGTATGTTCCCCGTGACCGTGAAAATGAGCGTCCCTGCTTCTGAATTCAAAAGGGAATACCGCATGGAAGTCGTTGACCACCCCAGCCTGACCGTATCTCTCGTCTATTCGGTCGCCGCTTCCGTGTTTGAGTCCGTTGATAAGTCAATGACAAAAAGCGTTATTAATTACGGATATAAAATCAACCTGAAAAATCATGAAAAACCGCTTGTTTTGAACGGTTCCTATACGCTGTACGCAGGTACGGACCTTGATCCCAGGGCGCTTTTGGGAACGCTTAATGCGCTGAATCGCAACCCTTTCGCGCAGGTTGAAATTGAATCAATAGAAATGGATTTCACCGTTAAACATACTGATACCCCTGTAATGGTTATAAAAGACGCGTGGCTCAGCCAAAATGAAATCGTCGCAGGACAAAAGGCTAAAATAAAGGTCGTCTTTAAACCGGAACGTGAAGATAATGAAATTACTGAGGAATTTGAATTTGACGTGCCCGATTACCTTAAAAAAGATGATAAAATTTTCATTGCCGTGTCCAACGGCCAAATGGCCGCTCCGGAAACAGCTCCGGCCACAAATGTCAATGAGTTCCTTGATAATCTCAATAAGTATTATATGTCCACGGAAATCGTGCTTGATGCCAATCTGCCCGGTAAAAACGTCCTGCGCATGAAAGGCAGTAACCTGCCGGACCTGCCCAATACCGTCCTCGCGCTCTGGCAACCTAATACGGAAAACGAATTCACGTTTGACCAGAAAAGGATACGTTTGACGAGGAAAACCGGTTATCTCGTGGCAGGTTCTAAACAGCTCGTCCTTAAGGTTAAACAAGGCCGTGAGCAGTGACCGTAACGAAGAATGAAGAGGGAAAAATCAAAAAAGATGGGCGTTAGTCGCGTTCCGAGTCCCGGACGCCGGTTCTTGGATCTATGTTCCAGTTTAAACGGGCTATGTACCGATACTGGTACATGGCAGACCACGGCTCCTGAGCCCTATGTCGGGAGTCTATAGTCCGTTATTTCGGTTGTAATAAAAAAGGAGTTTCTATGAGAAAATTAGTCATGGTTTCCGCGGCTGTGCTCATGTTGTACTCGTCCGCTTTCGCCGTTACGGCTCAGTTCTGGGAATTGCGCGCCAAAACGGATTTCCTGGACGGCGATTTTAACGGAACCGCTATTTCAACGACAGGTGAAATCTATGCCGGCTTGAAAACAGAACTTGTGGAAAGCGCCGCGCAGTCGCTCTGGTCCGGCGTTTATGTGAATGAAACTTCGCTTTACGCGGGTACGGCGGATGGGAATATAATTAAACTTGAAACCGGAAAGTTTACGGAAATATTCAGTACGGGTGAATTGCTCACGGCATCACTTGCCTACGACAGCGCCGGTGAAACGCTCTATGCCGCTACAATTCCCAATGGCAAAATCTTTAAGATTGATTTCCAGAAAAACGCGTCTCTCTTCTGCACCCTGCCGGATAAATACGTCTGGCAGTTGTTTTACGATAACAGGACCGGGCTTCTCTACGCGGTAACCGGCCCGGAAGGCAAGCTGTATACCATTACGGCGGCAGGCGAGATAAAAGAATTCTTCAATCCTAAAAGAGGCAACGTGCTCGCGCTGGAACTTGACGAGAAAGGGAATGTCTATGTCGGTACTTCGGGCCAGGCAATTCTCTATTCCGTTACCCCCACGGGAAAGCCGTCTGTTCTTTATGACTTCGGCGAAAATGAAATAAAAAGCATCGCATATAATAAGGAAACTCTGTACGTGGCCGTGAATTCCGGACTGAAAATACCGCCGTCAGAATTTCTCGCCGCAGTTACCGACGCGGCCGCTAAAGAGCCCCCAAAGGATAACGGCAAACCGCCGGATGACGCGAAAAGAGAAATTAAATTGCCTAAGATGCCGGTTTGCTCCGCAGTGTATAAATTTGATATGAAAACCAGCTCGCTCCAAAGGGTGCTTTTTCTTAAGGACGCTTACGTAACTCAGCTTGCATATACGTCTAATAATACCGTGCTCGCCGCTACTAACAGCAAAGGCAAGATCTATGAAATCATTGACGAAAACAATTTTGCCGTGGCCCTTGATCTGCCGGAAGACCATGTTACGCAGATGCTGATGTCGGGCGGCAAGGTCATGTCGGTTCTTACGGGAAGCCCCGGTAACGTTCATTTCGTAAAACAGGGGCCTTCGGAAAAGGTTGAATATGTGTCAATGGTATTCGATGCGAAATTCTTCTCCGCGTGGGGCACTTTGAAATGGGAAACCCGCGATTCGGACGCGGTCCAGTTCCAGACGCGCTCGGGCAATATCGTCCTGCCGGATGAGACATGGAGCGATTGGTCCGAACCCGTGACGAAGACGCCGGCAAAGGTGAATTCGCCTTCCGCAAGGTTCGTGCAATTCAAAATGACCCTGCCTGCGGATAAGCCCGTGAAAGTTACCGCTGTGTCAGTGGCGTATATGGTGCAAAACCAGGCTCCCGCCTTGAGCGAAGTGTCTATAGCCGTGGAGCCGCCTAAACCCGAACTCCAGCCGAAATCACCAAGCGGCCTGCGTAAGATAAAATGGGCCGGAGCCGATCCGGACGGCGATGAATTGTGGGCGCGTTTGTATTACAGGATGGAAAATCAGACAAATTGGATTAAGCTCAATAAGGGCGAACCCGTAAAAGGCCTTGAATTTTTATGGGATGCCAGCACCGTTCCTGACGGCAGGTATGTCATAAGGGTTGAAGCGACCGATGAAAAATCTAATTCGGAAAACAGTACGAATAAATCATATATGGCATCAAGGCCTTTTGTGATTGATAATACGAAGCCGGATTTTGAGAGTATTGAAATAGCGGCCGGTAAATCCGCGGTGTCCGGCATTGCCGTTGATGCGGTGAGTTTTATCGCAAAGATAGAATACAGCGTAAACGGCGGCGAGTGGGAAATCGCGCTTCCCTTGGACGGGATATCCGACGATTTGCGCGAGAGTTTTTATTTTGAATTGCCTCAAATGAGCCCGGGCGCTAATACGGTGGCCGTCCGCGCCCTTGATGAGTACGGCAACGCGGGTTCCGTGCAGAAGGAATTGATCGTAAAGTAAAACGAATAGAACAGTGCGACTGCAACTAAAACGATTGGCGGTTCTTTGCCACAAAGAACACGAAGATTTTGTAAAAAGCGCCGAACGTTACCGAAACCACGAATACACACTAATAAACACGAATACGCGTGATTGAACATGGCTGTTCTGAATAACGTGCGGCGTATCCTGTATGTCCGATGTTACGTACGTAGACGTACGACTATTCACATGGATATATCCTTCGCTCCGTTTCCCTTCGTCCCGATACGAATCGGGACTATCCCGACTCTTCGGTCGGGACTTCTTCGCCTGATGGCTCAGTCGCGGGACTCCCTCGCATTGCTCGGTCGCAGGACTGCGGCAGGATTGCGACAGGATAACGACTACGTTGTTATAGAAATAGTCGTCCTTCGTGTCGTTGTGCCTTCGTGGCAAAAAACGTTAATTTTATTCCCTATGCTTTTTAAGAAAGGCAAATTATATGCTTATTGAAATGTTGAAATCAAAGATACACCGCGCCACGGTAACGGAAGCCAATCTGAATTACATCGGCAGTTTGACCGTTGACAAGGCCCTGATTGAGGCCGCTAACATGCGCCAATACGAAAAGGTGCAGGTAGTGAATCTGAATACGGGCGCGCGCGCGGAGACATACCTGATAGAAGGCAAAAAGAATACCGGCGTCATCTGCCTTAACGGCGGCATGGCACGTATGGGCGAGCCCGGCGATAAGATACTCGTCCTGACATTCTGCCACATGGAAGAGGAGAAGGCAGAACATTGGAAGCCTAAGGTAATCCTCCTTAATGAAAAAAATAAGGTGAATAGTCGTCCGTAAACGACGCTGATTCGCATCGGATATACAGGATGTACAGGATACGATGTTGAGTGTGAGGCATTTTCCTGTGAATCTTCGTGAGTACTGCCTCAGTGAAGGCGGGTGTTTAAGCAATAATTGTTTAACGAAGGTAGCCGCAGGCTTAGAGCCTGCGCGGTTTATTCGTTCGTCGTACGTCCAACGACGACTACGGATTAACCGCAAAGAACACAAAGAGCGCAAAGAGCCGGACGCGCACCGCGTATTACGAACCATGAATTCACACGAATTACCGCGAATTACGGACTATCACTCCCCGATTACTATTTAGTGTTCATTCGTGTTTATTCGTGGTAGATTTCGTTTCGTCGTTCTTCGTGACTTCGTGCCTTCGTGGCAAATAGTCGTAGTCGTTTTGGTTGCGGCTATACTGCTTTAGATGTTATACTAAGGAAAGTGGTTGATTTGTTTTATAAGGAAAAGATTATGCCAAAAATACAAATCGGCAAATCAGCGGTTTGCATTTTATTTCTGGGGATTATTTTTGCTGTCTTTATTGGATGCGGTTCTAAGAAAACTGCAAACGGCAAGATAGAGACACCCCCAACGTCTCCTGCAATAACAATAGCGAAAACTATAGACGATAAAGGCATGACGTATATAGGCAAAAACGCGCAGGGATATGATGAATACAGGCACGAACAGACAGGCATGGTCTTTGTGCAGATACCGGCAGGGACGTTCAAGATGGGTTCAAATGACGGCAAGGATGATGAAAAACCTGTTCACGAGGTGATATTAGATAGTTTTCTAATATCCAAATACGAGGTAACGCAGGAGGTATGGCAGAAGACAATGCGTAGCGATAGCGGAGTTTCGTCTCAAGCGGGAGGGAATAATCCGTCTTATTTCAAGGGCAATCAGAACCCTGTAGAGTGTGTAAGTTGGAATGACTGTCAAGGCTTTTGCGAAAAAACAGGATTGAGGTTATCAACGGAGGCAGAATGGGAATATGCTTGCAGGGCAGGAACAACGACGAAATACTATTGGGGGAATAATGAAGACGGTGCGTATATGTGGTATGGTAGTAATTCAGGCAATACCACTCATCTGGTAGGGCAGAAGAAGCCGAACGGATATGGGCTGTATGATATGAGTGGTAACGTATGGGAATGGTGTGAGGACTGGTATGGAGTGGATTACTACACAAAATCCCCTAAAAGCAATCCTAAAGGACACGATAGCGGAGAATACAGGGTGTTGCGCGGCGGTTCCTGGGACGACGTTGTCAGCAACTGCCGTTCAGCGGGTCGCCTCAGGACCGATCCCACGATCTGGGTCAGCATCGTCGGTTTTCGTGTCGTTGTTTCCTCAAAGTAATACTCTTTAGACATTGTTAGTCCCGAGAGCTTTAGCGAATCGGGACGTTACAATGTCTTAATCCCGTCCGAACGAAGTGAGTGACGGGATTTGAATATCTGCGTATCTGAAATCTGAAAATCTGAACATGGGATGCAGGGGCATAGCCCCTGCCCGTCGGTAAAAAAAAAATTTAAAATGAAGAAATAAGTTCTGTAGAGACGCCCCGCCGGGGCGTATCTACGACAAACGATATGGATTCGGAAGATTTCAAGAAATGAAATCCCATCAGAAAGAACGATAGGATGACAGAATGGTAGAATGTTGGACACATTCTTACGCGATATGAGATATAAATGGCATAAAAAATATCTTTGCGCAATAACGGCAATAGCGGTATTGTTGGCAGTCGCTTCCTGTCCGCGAAAGAAAGAAATCACTTCATCTTTGCCAAAGAAACAGGATGTTATCTACCATGATAAAAGAACTAAGCCGTTGGAATTTTTTGTCGTGCCGGTATCGGATCGTACAGAAGAAATGCGCTCAAATTACTCAGGAGATGGTTCACGTATTGTCGTAAATGTATTGCATAAATCACAAGACTGTCCTGAATGGGATAGACTGCCGGATAAGGAGAAATGGACGTCGGTAGGGGGGGGTGCTTGCACGCGAAGAGACCACTGGGAATTGCAGATACGCAGACATTTATATAATGATTATAAAAACCTTGTTTTGAGATTAAAAGAAGAGGCGGATATAAGCCGCGAGCGAGTGAGGTACGGAGGCATGTCTCATTCTGAGAGAGGGATTTGCATAAGAGCCGACTTTCGCGCGCCGTATTCGGCAATTGAACCCGTTTTACGTGCGTGCGCAGAGGTTGGCATATATAAGATAGGTTTTTTTGCGAAGATAGCAGGACAGGGTTTGAGCAATGACGATGAGGTTGTAATTAAGGAAAACATGCTTCAATGTTGGATGCCAAAGCATGTTAATGCGGAGCAAAAAAGAATAAAACTGGAATTAAGCCGCGATTCAAATATGAGTAAAATACATTATTTTGTTGAATCTGCTGAAATTAATGTTGGTAAAGATGAACGCGCGGGATTAAAAAATATTGCAGATAAAATCCGGCAGTATGCGGTTATTGGCGAACAGGGCGGGGAGTTGTTTGCCGTGGAATTGGTTTTGGGGCCGGACATGCCGTTGCAGAAAATCATTGATGTGATAAGCGCCTTGCATGCGGATAATATTGTTGATGTGATTTTTGCGCCTCTTCCCGAATAGAATACGTATGGTTATTACAAAAAGAAAAGAAATTATTGCGTACATGCTGATTCTTTTTTCGGCGGTGTTTGCCCTTGTCCTTGAATCATGGACGTCAAAAGGCCCTCTCAAGTCCCTTGAACTCAGATGGAAAATAAGTTTGGATAATCAGGTAGAGAAATGCAAGGCGGATGAGGGGATTGTTTATTTCCAGGGTTATGATAGCAATATTTATGCAGTTAACGCTAAAACAGGAGATGATGTATGGATGAAACAATCCGAAAGATGTGTTGATGCGAGATACGGCCTTTTGTATTGTTGGGGGGCTCAAGGCGTTTTTCGTGCATATGCGAAGAGAGATGGAAAAGAGGTTTGGAAATGCGAAATAAAAGGAGATTATTATTCGCCTGTTATATGTAAGGGCATAGTTTATTTTACGAGCGATTGCAACAAGCCGTTTGCGCTTAACGCAATGACAGGCGAAGAAATTTCGTTATCGGCTGAATTGTCGGGCGAGTACCTTATAATAGCAGATGACAATATGTATTTCTTTCATTATCGTTATGATCGTTATATTCAGGCAATTGACGAAAATACTTTTGCTGAAAAATGGCGTTACTATATGAATTCGTCTCTTACATCGTTTGAGGCTGTTTCATGGGGTAAGGCTTTTTTTTCAGATGGCGGAAGTTTTTATGCAATTGATGCGGAGACCGGCAACCAAATATGGGAAGTTAAAATGAAAAGTGGAGAAGTAACGGGGACGGCAGTCGGCGAGAATGCCGTATATTGCGGGAATTCCAACGGAACGGTTTATGCGTTTGATATTTACACGGGCAGGGAAAAGTGGAAATCTGAAGTAAAAGGATATGCTCGTTTTTGCAGGCCTGTTTTTTATGAAGGTTATGTTTATTATGCTACAAACATGGGAATCCTTTATGCCATTGACGCGCAAACGGGTGCAAAAAGTGCAATATTCAAGATAGCAAAGGGAGAGATTGCCCCATTAGAAATTTCGGACGGTTTCATATATTTCGGAGGATACAGCCAAATGCAACGTGTCGGGGACTATGGCGAGGTGTACGGGGTTGAGATAGTAAGATAAGGCGGCAGTGGCCAGTGAATAGTGGTCAGTGGCCGGTGAGCAGTGTCTCTTAAAGTCTTTTAGAGTCCCTGTTTATACGAAATATGAAGAATGAAAAATGAATAAGGAAGGACTGTTGGGATTTAATGACTGGATTATTTGCGACTTGATGATTGACGACGGACGCGTAATCGTAAACCAAAGAAATCGTCGTGTCTCTTTCAGGTCTCTTAGAGTCCCTGTTCTAACGCGAGGAGTAAGAAGGAAAAAGAAGAATGAAGGACTGACGAAGTAGCGAGTAACCAGTAGCGAGGGACGACAGAGTCAGGAGCCTGGAGTCTACGTCCGGACTTCATGCTTCATTTTTTCTTCTTCCTACTTCGTATGAGTCAGGAGTCCGTCGTTTCGTCAGTCGCAAGTCTCTTAAGAGTCTCGTCAAGTCCCTGTAAAAATCGTCGTTGTCCCGTAGTCCAAGTTGTTTGGCCGTTCAGTCGTTTAGTCGTAGTCGTTAATCCGTTTAATATGCGTAATCTGTTGCAAGAAGTATAATCCGTTCAATCCGTCATTAAAAAAGGTTTGACTATCCTTATTTTATTGTTATAATCTAATATTATGCGCAAAAAGTTTTTCACATGTTTGGCGGCAATCGCGCTTTTCTTTTTCTGCGCGGACGTTTACGCGGACACATCCGCGGAGTGGAGGGCATGGGTGGATGCCTGCATAAAACGGCTTGATTCCGATGACTTTACCATACGCGATGGCGCTACAGCCGCGCTTGTGCGCCTCGGCCCTGACGTGATAAACTCACTTCTGCCGCATCTCAATTCCAAGAGCCCTGAAATGGCCAACCGCATCAGGGAGGTTATTTATAAACTTGGAAGCCCGGCAAGGGAGAAACTCAATGCGATTATAGACAAGAAATCCGCTCCGCCGGATACGCTTATGGCCGTAAATTCGCTCCTTGAATCCCTGAAGCAGATTGATAAGGAGACAATTCTTAAACTTATCAATCCGTTTGATGAAAATGGCAACCAGTCGTATAAAAACCCCGAGTCAGTGGCGAAAAAAATCATGGCTGTCGGTAAAACAGCCGTGCCCGTACTCATAGAATACTGGAAAAACGGGGATGGAAACGAGATCTATTACGCCAATGAGGCGATACAACAGGTCTTGTTGAAGCTCGGTGACGCGGGCATCGCGAAAGACCTGCGGGAAATAGTATGGAATAATTCCTATGCCGCCAAGCCTTTGTATAAGTTTGAAGGCAAGGATTCCGTGCCTTTATTCATAGAAATCCTTCAGAATTACTACACTTCCGGCAACCAGCGCTCCGGCTATTACGCCATATATCCCATAATTGACGTGATTAGAGAAGCTAAACCGCCCGAAGCCGTGAAGGTGCTTTCGGATGTCATTTGCAATCCCGAATGTTACGACAGGGAACACGTTACGAGGATACTCGCGGAAATCGGCGACCCGGCCTGCGTGCCCGCATTGAAGAAGGCCCTTGAACTGGAAAAAGAACGCACTTCCCAATTCGGCGAGGAATATTTCCCTTATGAATATTACAATATGAATGAAATCCTCTGCGATTTCGGCGATAAAGACGGGGTTTCAAACCTCATTAATCTGCTGGAAAATACGTTTTTTGAAACTGAAGATTATGACTGGTACCTGTCGCAAATAGTAAATTCCATCCGCAAGACCACCGGCAAGGACCTGACCAAGAACCTGCGGCCCTATAAGAAGAACCGCCAGGCAATCCTGGACGCCTATTCAAAATGGTGGGAAGAAAACAAGGATAAGGCGGAGTGGGATAAGAGCAAGAAGAAATTCAGCATAAAAGAGTAGGAAGATTTAAAATTTCAGATTTATGAAAAGTTTTGCATATATAGCCATAATAATTACAGTAGGCATTTTTTCGCCGGGAAATGCCTACGCGGACAGGAACGACGACTGGAATGCCTGGGCCGATACCTGCATGAAATATATGGGTTCAGGCGACAGCTTTATCCGCAACGGCGCTATTGACGCGCTCGTAAAGCTTGGCCCGGATATTGTTCCGTATATGCTGAACCACGTGAAAGCGGAGGATTCCGAAACCATAGGGCGCGTGAAGGAAGTTATTACGCGCCTCGGCAAACCCGGGAACGAAAAATTGAGGGAGACCGCTGACAATAATGCGGCGCCCGCGGAGGTTATTGCCGCGTTAAATGAATTTACTGCCAATACAAAAGTGTTTGACAGCGAATTGGTTATCAAGACGCTTGAGCCGGAATTTGACGAAGACGGCAATGAGAAATATAAAGACCCGGGCAAGATCGCGAAAAAACTCATATCTTTCGGCAGTGCGGCAGGCCCGGTTCTGGTTGATTACTGGAAAAATAAACGCCGGCCCGATGACGATGATGCAAGGAATTATTATTACAGATATAATGAGGATATGGCTATACAACAGGCGTTAATGAAGATAGGGAACGAAAATCTGGCGCCGGATTTGCAGAAAATCGCATTAACCAATTCCTACGCCATCGCGCCTCTTTATAAGATCCAGGGGCAAAAGGCCGTTCCCGCGCTGTTGGATATTTATAAGAATTATTATTCAAAAAAAGAAAAGGAATCTGATTATAACATAAGTGAAGTCAATGCCGTCCTGAAAGACGCAAAACCCGCCGAAGCCGTACCTGTACTCAAGGAAATTATTGTCAAGGATGAATGCACGGACATATTCGCGGTGGCTGAAATACTTGTAGAAATAAGCGGTACGGAATGCATACCCGCCCTGAAAGACGCTATGGCGCGGATGCAGAAGAAATTGGAATCCCAACCGGAGAATAATATAGTTGCGCTTATCAATATGAACAAGCTTATCGCCGGCATGGGCGATAAGGACGGAGTTGCCGGCCTTATAAGCCTGCTTGAAAGCGAGGTATTGGCGGATAATAACTGGCAGCTTGCGGAATTGGTGAATACCATACGCAAGATTACGACAAAAGACCTTACGTTAAACCTACGTCCGTTCAAGGAAAACCGCATTGAAATCATGCAGGCATATTCCAAGTGGTGGAATGAGAATAAGAGCAATGCGCAGTGGGATGAAGAGAAAAAGAGATTTACTGTAAAAGATTGAAGCTTCCTGTAGTCCTTACAGGGTAAACTCGCTACAGGGAATCTTCTCGTCTAAGGAAAACGAATGTTGTATTGTGTCCCGACAAGTCGGGACAGTGACGATTAAACATTGAAAGACTGCGCCCGTTATCGTTCGCAATCTTTCAAGCTGGAAATCTTGTAATTTTGTAAACGTATAAGGAGAATTTGTATGAAAATCAGCAGGACTGTATTGCCGGTTATCGCGGTGATTGCTTTAGGAATGCTCTTTTGCGGCCGGATTTTCGCCCAGGATCTGCTTACAGGAGCGGAATCAGCGAACTTTTTTATGATTGTGCTGACGATACTCAGGAAGCTGTGGCTTTTAGGCGCTATGTTCCTGCTTATGCTGATATTGTCGCTGATATTCCTGCTTGCCAATCTTGTCACGGTCAGGATGTCGTATCTGTGCCCGATGGGGGATTATCTACGTTTGAAAAAGATGTTCCAAGACGGCGCGCTTGACAAGGCCCAACAGCTCGTGGACAAACGCTATAATTTCCAGTCTTACGTAATCAAGGCCGCGATGAAGGCCGGGGACGTTTACCATTTCTTCGTGGATGAAACCATGGACAAGGAAATCGTCAAGTGCAAGAACAGGCCGTCCGTATTGCTCTTCAGCGGCGTTTTCAGCGTGATTTTCGCGGTTGGCGCCATCGCATTTAAGATGGTGTATTACTTCTATCTTACGCACATGCACATAGTCACGGGAGAAGCGGTAATGAAGCTGAGGAATGAAACGGTTTTCCTGTGCCTTGCTATGGGATTAGGCGCGGCGGTTATCGCGTTTATTACAATACCGTTTTATGTCATTTTGAAAAGCAAGGCGAAAAAAATTACTGTGGACGCGAAATACAAGACGACTGAACTGCTTGAATTGCTTGATAAACACTATACGCAGGCCCAGTCTCAGATAATAACCGAAAAAATGGGCGATGAGCCTTCGGTTCAGGAGTCCGGCACGGAACAGCCCGCGGAAAGCGAAGAAACCGATACCGCACAGCAGGAACAGCAGTCTGAACAGGAACCGCCTTCAAACCCGCCGGCAGACCCGGGACAACAGGATGCGCCTCAGCAATAAATTTCAAATCCGAAATGCATTTGAAACCTTCATGCTGTATTGAATTGACAGTGTTTAGAGTCTTACGTCTCAACTTCTGCGTATTTTGCCTGATTGCGCGGCCTGTTCTCCGAAGCAATAGCTAAGGAGGAAGCCGCTTCGGCAAAGGCAGGCGTAGAACTTTATTAACCACTCCCTAACGGGATCCCTAATATAACATTTAATGTAAGTGATCCCGCGCAGGGAGTGATAAAAATTGCCGTCGTTTTGGTTGCGCCTGCGCCCCGAGTTTGCCGAGGGGGCGGCTATGCTGTTTTATTTGTAATTTCAATATGAAAGGTTGTTATCGTATGTTGAAAAGATTATGCTTGTTAACGCTTATTTTCGCGCTTGGTTGCACTGCTCCGGAACAGAAAAACGAACCTGCGGCCAATAGCGCGGTCATTCAGGCCGCGGTTACGGTCTCTTCAGTACCCGGTTCTGTTGCGCAGGAACTGTTTAGTGCGTCCGGCCAGAGTGTCCTTATGGAGACACTGCCGAACGGCATGATAATAGCCGTAAAAGAAAACCACACCGCGCCGGTCGTGGAATTCCGAATTTACGTGAGAACCGGCAGTATGTTTGAAGGCGAATACATGGGCACGGGGATTTCGCATTATTTTGAACATCTTATACATTCGGGGACCACTGTCAAGAGGTCCGAAGACGAATCAGACAAGCTGTTGCAGGCAATCGGCGGTGCGACAAACGCTTATACTACAAATGACCATACGTGTTACCATATAACCACGCCGGCGGCTTATTTTGACACTGCGCTTGATGTTTTTTCGGATTGGATGAAAAATTGCGTTCTTGCCCAGGCCGAAGTGGACCGCGAAAAAGGCGTCATCCTGCAGGAAATAAAAATGGGCGAAGACGAACCCGGCAGGGCGATGTGGAAATTATTCAGTGAGACTATGTACCGCGTTCATCCGAAGCGACTGCCGGTAATAGGATTTGAACAGAATTTCAGGCGTATTACGAGGGATGATTTGCTGAAATATTATACGGAACGTTATGTGCCGAATAACATGATTGTCGTGGTGGTCGGAGACGTGAACGCGCAGGAGACGCTGGAAAAAATAAAAAAACAATTTGCCGATTTTGAGCGGAAGCCCCTTCCGGAACAGATTCTTCCGGAAGAACCGCCGCAGTTGTCAATGCGCTGGGCGGAAAAGGAAATGGATGTAAGCGCCGCTTCCATGTATATGGGGTGGCATACGGTGGGGCTGACGGACCCCGACATGTACCCGCTGGATATTATTTCGTTCGTTCTTACGAACGGTTCAAGTTCGCGCCTTGTGCGCAGACTGCGCGAAGAACAAAAAATCGTTTATAACGTGAATTCCGGTTCCGGAACACCCTGGTACGGCGCCGGGTCTTTTGTCATAACGAATGTCCTTGATTACCAGAACGTGCAGAAGGCCAAGGATTCCATTTTTGAGGAACTTCGGAAATTGCAGGATGACTTTGTCTCCGAAGAGGAACTCGCAAAGGCCAAAAAGCAGAAAATAGTTGAATACGTTTTCGGCAGTCAGAGCATGGAAGACCAGGCCGCGGGAATAGCAGGGAATATTATGGGCACGGGCGACCCTGATTTTGACCGCAAATACGTCATGGAAATCCAGAAGGTCACAAAGGAAGATGTACAGAGGGTTGCCAGTAAATATTTTTCTGAAAACAACCTGTCAGTGGCTATTCTAAAACCGTTCGGCTCCGTTCAGGAAGTCATCGCTGATGCCGGAAACGCATCTGCCGTACACCCGTCTTTGGCTGAAAAGGCCGGCAAGGTTAAAAAAATCGTATTGGCAAACGGAATTACCCTTTTGCTTAAAAACAATCCTGAAGTCCCCATAGTATGCATGCAATCAGTTTTCAGGGGAGGCATAAGGTTTGAAAATGAAAACAATAACGGCATTACCAATTTTATGACAAACATGCTGTTCAAGGGCGCCGGAAACATGACGGCGGAACAATTGGCCGATAAGCTCGACAATCTCGGCGCGTCCGTTGATACCTATTGCGGAAACAACAGTTTCGGCGTGTCAATGGAAGTATTGAAGACGGATATGGACAAGGGGTTTGAGTTTTTTGCGGATATACTGAAAAATCCCGCGTTTCCTGAAGATGAAATTGAAAAGGAACGCAATAATACCCTGAAGGCAATCAAACAGCAGGACGACGACTGGGGCCGCGAGGTGGTAAACCTGTTCAAGCAGGCATTTTTCACGAAGCATCCGTACAGGATGATTGACATCGGAAATGAGAAATCCATTGCGGCGCTGAAAAGGGCCGACCTTGTTGAATTCCATGAAAATAATTGCATCGCGAATAATATGGTGCTTGCCGTGTACGGAGACATTGATGTCGGCGCCGTAGAAACACTGGCGGAAAAATACCTCGGCAATATGCCCGTGAACGCGGGATTTAAGGAACCGGCAATTCCCGTAGAACCGTCTCTTGCGGAAAACAAAACCGTTATAAAGGTAAACCAGAAAAAACAGACGGCCATCATAATTGCATTTCCCGGAACCACGATGAACAGCAATGACAAATACGCGCTGACGATAGTGGATTCAATTACGTCCGGGATAAACTTTCCAGGCGGCAGGATATATGACGCGTTAAGGGTAAAAAACGACCTTGTGTATTATGTCCACGCGACCAATTGGCCGGGCCTTGACCCGGGTTCATTCTACGTGATGACCCAGACACAGCCGGATAAGACCGATAAGGTTATTGAGTTGATTTTCAACGAGATAGACAGGATGAGAAAAGAAATCGTGAGCGATGAGGAATTGGATACTGCCAAGAAGACCTGTATTTCAATGGAGCAGATAGGAAACCAGACCAATAAGGGCATGGCAATGGATGCCGCATTGAACGAGCTGTACGGGTTTGGTTATGATTACAGCGATCATTACGCGGACAGGATAAACGCTGTGACAAAAGAAGACGTGCAGAGGGTGATGGCGAAATATTTCAATAATTCGGTAACGGCAATAACAGGCCCGGAAAAGAAAAAGGAATAAGCGGGTCAGTTGCGGTTTGAAATCCGCCTTCTTTTTTTCGTTATGCTATTGAACAATTGATGAAAATATGCCAACAGATTTAGAACGCGACAAGATATATAATGTTGAAATAAAACAAAAGTACAAAGACACTGGCGTTGCGGAGTCTTATGATTCCCA
Organism: Planctomycetota bacterium; assembly: GCA_016220095.1. Taxonomy (GTDB): domain Bacteria; phylum Planctomycetota; class MHYJ01; order JACQXL01; family JACRIJ01; genus JACRIJ01. The sequence goes on from JACRIJ010000045.1 coordinate 16,553, forward strand.
GCGCTACAGGGACACGCAGGGAGAGCTGAATACGCTTCTCCTGAGACAGTGCCTTGGGGCGGCTTTGTACGGCCTGGATGGGAATTCCGTCGTTCTTGACGCCCCGTGCGGCACCGGCAGGTTTACGGATTTGCTTGCGGACAGGGGATTCAACGCGCTTGGCGGCGACATATCCCGGGAGATGATGATAACGGCGCGCGGGAAATTTGACGGCCGCGCGGAGAAACCGTCTTTTATGCAATTTGACCTTGAGAGGATGCCATTTAAAAATAAATCAATTTCCGCTGTGATGAACATACGCTTTATGGTGCACGTGCCCGAGGAGGTGCGCGTAAACATATTAAAGGAATTCAAGCGGGTTGTCCGGAACAGGGCGGTGGTGTGTTATTATCATACGTATTATTTGACATACGTTTTAAGGACTATAAGGTCTTTCATTGGATTAGGCAAGAAGCGCAATCCTGGCGGCAGGGTGGGATTTGGACAGCTTGCTTCCGAGGCCGCGCAGGCTGGCATGAAAATAAGGAAAATTTCTCCGTTAATGCTCGGGGTTTCTGGGAATTGGATTGTGGAAATGGAGCCGTAATCCGAGAATCGGGATCCGAGTGCCGTGATTCGGGTGTCGTAACGAATGTCGGTAACCGCAAGATTACACATGAATGAATACGAATAAAACGGTTCAAGATGGTTCAGAGATGTTCAACGTAATCGTCTCGTCGTAATCTTAGAATCTTTCAGTTTTGGAATCTTCTAATCCTATATTCAGTTAGTTCCTATCAGGGACACTACCTTATCCACAAGGTCTTTTGCCTTGAAGGGCTTGGAAAGGAACGCGTCGGCGCCTGATTTTTGGCGCCAATATTCATCGGATTTTCCGGAGTCTTTTGCGATGGCCGTAAGGAGTACAACCGGGATACTGGCGTATTGCGGGTCTTCTTTCAGGTCGGTGCATATATCAAATCCTGAGATCCCGGGAAGCATTACGTCAAGGAGTATTATGTCGGGTTTTTTGGCCTGGATTTTTTTCAAGCCGTCTTCACCGTCAGCTGCGCTATCCACTTCGTACCCCTTCTGTTTAAGGATATATTGAATGATATTGCGTATGTTGTCGTTGTCCTCAATTACTATGATTTTTTTAGCCAATTCAAGGCCTCCGAAAAATAACGGTTAGACGTAAGAAGTCAGCGCTTTATACGAATTATACCCTGCGGACGCTGTTTTTGTCAAGAAAAAACGATATATAAAGGTAAGGCCTCAGTGAAGGTGGGTTTTTAAGTTCCCCCGCGGTATTTTGTAGGGACAGAACAATCAGACCGTGTCATAATTAAACAAACGAAACGGGGTATTGGGGCGTTATTGGCGAAATAATATTGATACCTGCTAAACTTTCAATACTATTTTTTTAAATAACACTCAAAACAGCAGAGTTTATGTAAAAACAAAGCTA
>JACRIJ010000044.1 GCA_016220095.1 Planctomycetota bacterium
AGTTATAATAGAAAAAATAAAAGCGTATAGTAGCCCAGCCATTTATGGCTGGGTTTGTATGCCAAAAGCCTAATACTTACGCCATTCATGGCGTTATGTTAAGGGCATGAATGCCCTCCATATTTCTCAGTTTTTCATACCCCAGCCATAAATGGCTGGGCTACTAATGTCCTTTAATGCCACCTCTACTGAGGCGATACCTACTACGTGTTATTTTACTTGACTAATATTCCGTTTTGAGTATTATTATTCAGAATATCCTGAAGTAGCATAGCCGTAACCAAAAACATAATGACAACGACTAATAAGAATTAACCACCGAACGCGCCGAATACACCGAACGTATGATGTGGATTTACCGCGATTGGTATAACTCCAATACTTTCGGTGGATTCAGTGATTTCGGTGGTTAATTGCCGTAAGAAACTTCTGTGCCTGCCTATGCCGAAGCGGTTTCGCGCAGGTAGGCTTTTTGCGCGGAAGTTGAGTACGTAGACACTGAACTCTTATTTCCCTAATTATAATGAAAGGACGGAATTTATGTCAAAACCATTAATAGTTACAGGTCAAAACCTAAAAATAGAAGACGTCATGGAAGTGGCGCGCCTCGGGCGCAAGGTGGAACTTGCCCCTAAAGCAATAGAACGCATCAAGGCCTGCCGGACCATGCTTGATAAGAAAATAGAGGCTGGCGAAATCATGTACGGCATTACCACTGGCATCGGCGAATTCTCCGAAAAAGTCCTTAACACCGAAGAAGTAAAACAATTCCAGAAATACCTCGTTTATAACCACGCGGCCGGCATCGGCGCGCCCGCGCCTGAAGAATACGTACGCGCCGCCATCCTGGGCCGCATCAATGTCCACGCGCACGGCAACTCAGGAAACCGTCTTGAAATCACGCAGACTTTTGTAGATCTGCTTAACAAAGGCGTTACGCCCTACGTGTGCCAGAAAGGCTCCGTAGGCGCCTGTGGCGACCTTGCCCCGATGTCCCAGATAGCGCTCCTTCTGCTCGGCGAAGGCAAGGCCTGGTACAAAGGCAAACTTATGCCGGGTAAAGAAGCCATGGACGCGGCAGGTATTCCTGTACCAGGACTCAAAGCGCGCGACGGTCTCGCCGCCATCAACGGCTCTAACTTCCTAACCGGTATGAGCGCCCTCTTCCTCTACGACGCGAACAGAACAATGAAACAAGCCGAAATCGCCTGCGCAATGACTCTTGAAGCCCTGAAAGCAAATATGAAACCCTATACCCCACTGCTTCACGAAGTAAGGGGCTTCAAAGGCGCAGTTCGCTCCGCCGCGGCTATCCTGAAATGCGTACAAGGCGGCGACCTGCAAATGGGCAAAATGAAATGCAAGGTTCAGGATGCGTATTCCATGCGCTCAACACCGCAGGTCATCGGAGCGGCACACGACGCCCTTGCCTATGCGAGGTCGCAGGTTGAAATTGAATTAAACGGCGTTGGCGACAACCCGATATTCTTTGCCGATAAAAACCTTCAGCTTTCCGGCGCTAATTTTCAGGGCTCGCCCGTGGCAGTCCCCATGGATATGGCCGGCGCGTGCGTAACAATGGTATGCGTCCTTTCGGAACGGCGCCTGAACCGCCTTACAAATCCGGCGCTCAGCGTAGGCCTGCCGCCGTTTCTGGCCACAGACCCGGGCCTATTCTCAGGCTTGATGCTCTCCCAATATACGGCGGATTCGCTTATAGTTGAACAGAGAATTTTATCCATGCCGGCATGCATCCAGTCCATACCTGCGGCAGCCGACCAGGAGGATTTCGTATCTATGGGCATGAACACGGCCATCAAGAATAAACAGATTCTCCAAAACGCGTACGGAGTATTGGGAATAGAATTCATAGCCGCCACGCAGGCGCTTGACCTCAGGAAAGGCGAATACAAGTTCGGCAAAGGCACGCAGACCGCCCATGATACGGTGCGCCGCCACGTAGCGTTCCTTGACGAAGATAGGCCGCTGTATCCGGATAATACAAAAATGATGGAAGTAGTGGAAACCTGCGAGATACTCAATGAAGTAGAAAAGGCGGTCGGAAGTTTAGAGTCATAAGTCTAACGCGGTAGCGAGTATCCGGTAGCCCTTCGCTAAACTCCCTTCGTTACACTCAGGACTGCGGCAGGGTAAACTGAGTAGCGAGGGACGGAACGAAAGTGACGGGTAAAAGGTTGAAGCTCCCTGTAGCAAGCTACAGGGTAAGCAGGCGGAATACAATAATCGTATTCCGTGGACGAGTCGCTTACGCTCTCCATTCTCCGTAGCAGAGCTACTGCGGAGGACGGGCAGAGCTTCAGCAGCGGAGCGAAGATTCCTTACTGCTTGTAGCAGGGAGCTTCAACAGCTATTCGTGTGCATTAGTGTGTATTCGTGGCTAATCAGCCGTCCCGCCGTCAACTTACAAAGTACAAACGCCAAGGTACACTTAAAGCCGCGCTGTCCGTAGCTTTAGCGAAGGAGGGGGAGTACCTGCCCCCTTACACCGACTTGCCGTTTTAGTTAAAATTTACATAAGTATAAATGTCAAAACTCAAACTAATACCAAGCTTCCCACAAATGCTTAGAAATTTATCGGAAAGCGTAAAACCTAACTGCCTGTCAGCAATATAATGACAACTAATTAAAACATCCATTCTAACGCCTTTTCGCACTACATTCTTGATAAAACATTTATTTTTTTCAAACAAATTGCTTAACCAGTTTATATGGGATTCCAATTCCTTCGTTCTTTCCACAGGGGCAACGATTCCCCAAAAGCTATAACTCCTCTTTGTAAAGCTATTTTTGCATCTTCTTTTCTTTTTATTCTTTACATTAAAAAAAGTTGGTTTAACTCCTAAATGTTTAGATAACTCTAAAGATTTAAGATCGTTGCCAAACAAACGAAAACAAATACTGAATTCTTCATTAATCTGTTTTTTATGGGAAACATTCATAAACATATCACTTTATAGAAACATCCCTTTCTTATTATATCCGCAGGAAAAGCCGGCGATGCGTTCCGTTTCCGGATTTTTTCTGTTTCATGCGGTAACCGTTGTATTGATATGCGGCTATATTACCCACCCCTGAATCCCCTCCAGGGAGGGGAGGGACTTCGGAGATGTATTTCACTCGGTCTAATTCGTCACGCATGTAATTCAATCTCTTCCATGAGGGATAAATCAATGCCGTTCGGTTGCCTAAACATACTGTCTTCGTCTATATTTATTTATTGTATGACAATGGGGTCAGACCTGAATGACATGAAGATAACACATAACCATTTGGACGACAATATAGTATAAAAGAAAAGGTCTCCTTTAGCCGATAAATGAAGTATCAAACAAACCCTTTATCTAAAAGGAGACCTATCTATGTTAAGTATCGGCAATTGTGTGGAAACACTTGCGAAAAAATATCACAATTCTTTCGGTCTTCCCTTCCGAAACCATCTGTCTGAAGTAGACATCCAATCTGTCGTCCGTACAAGCAATATTTCATGGAGAGAGCGTGTTTTTTCGCCCTCGGTTACTATTTGGGCGAGGCGACGGTTAGGGGTCAGGCACTCACAATTCCTTTTAGCATATAAAAACTTTTCCAGCTTTACAATTTGATATTTTCAAATTTCAATTTGCAGTATAAAATACGAATTTCATTTCTTTTCTTCCATAGGCAGTATTAATTTTTTGTAATTATCGTTTTCCAGGATGTGCTTCACGCCTTCCGCCGTATCTGCAAATATCCCGTATTCCGGCCATGCCCTGATGGCATCATTTTTCCTGTAATCCGGTCCCGCATCGCTGTACGTATCGCCTTCACTGTTCTCGTCAATGAACAACGAAAAACTGTTTCCCCCGTGATAATTATTCGCGCCTGCCTTCGCCTCTCCGGACGAATACACGTACGTATCTTTTCCGCCCTGGTCTATGAACAGCGAATATCCGTTGTTCGCGGATGCGCCTAACGAAAAAAACGTGCCGCTCTCATAATGGTCATCTCCGCCTTTGTCCAGGAAAAACGTGCATGTCAAATCCCACGACCCGCTGTTCAAGGCGCCCATCCAACCCTTGTAATAATCATTCCCGCCGTCATCTATAAAACCGGCCACGGCAGAATGCGCGGCCGCCGACTGCCCGTAACGCGAACCTATATAAACATCGTCAGCCCCGCCCGTATCGCTCAATACCCCCATCCCGAAAAAGTATCCGCATCCCTGTGAAAAATCGCCTGCTTCATATTTGTCTTTGCCGCTCGTGTCTAAAAGCATTCCTATGCCCCCCGAAGCGTATCCCCTGAATCCTATGCCTATACCCTGCGACATGCCCGAATAAATCCCCGGGTCTCCGTAACCGCTCGGATATTTGCCCGTCGCATAGTATCTGTCATCACCTGCAATATCATAGCATAATCCAAATCCCTTGCTCAATCCAAACCCCTGGGCGTAAAGCGGCGAATAATAGTAATCACTGCCTTTAATGTCCATAAGCATGCCTATTCCCCACAACGCCGCGCCCTGGGCGTATTCCTGGCTTAAATACCTGTCGTCGCCCGCGTTATCTATCAACATTCCGACTCCCAAAAGGCCGCATCCGCACGACCATTTCAAACCCGTATAACAATCATTGCCTGCCAAATCCATCAGTATCCCGACGCCTAAAATGCCCGTGCCAAGCGCCCCATTCGCGGTCGTTGAATACGTATCATTCCCTTCAAAATCCATGATAAACGAAAACGGATTATCCACCGACCATGAAGCGCCGCAGTTATTCGCGTAGAAATCGTCGCCGCCTAAATCTATAATCACCGCGGCCGGAGAATTGTACCTGTTCGGCCCCTTGCCGCCTATTACTATCGGCCCGAAATCGGTCTTCTTGTAAAACAATACGGTTCCTGTTACGCCTTCGGCCGGCGCTGAATCCCTCAAGCCCGCGCCATCCCCCAATTGCGACGCCGGTATGACCAAATACTCCAACGCCAATCCCATGGCAAACAATTCATCGTAATTAATCTTCTGCGAAAGTTTCAATATCTTCATGTTGTTCTGAAGCAATTCCTTCGGCGTGTCTTCGTCTATATAGATGTTATCCATGAATTTATCCGTCAGTCCGAATATATTTTCATAAAGAAATTTTATTTCGTCCGCTGTCAGCGCCGCAAATGCCTTCTGCCTATACGCCTGCGCGGAAACAAGGATTGCCTCTATCTTTCCAATATTGCCTTCAATATCCAATATACCTTTCGGCGGCGTTAAATCAACCTGCTGGTCCAGCCTGCGCACGATATCCCCGTACAAATCATTGAATTGGACAGTGTTCTGCGCGTACATGCCCGCAATTTTCGCGGACATGTCTTCGACAACCTTGCGCAATTTTTCCGGCGACCTGTGAGTATAGCGCACGATATCAAGCCGGAACGGAAAATCAAGCATCTCATCTTTGCTTAATCTGTCAATTAAATCTTCATATTTATTCCGGATGCCGTACGCATCAATGAGTTTGTTCTGCAATTCAATATACTTATCCGAGTAATTTTCCAAAGCAGGCATTATTTCGCTGTTGGGTTTGGGCGATTTCTGAAGCGGTTTGGCGCCTATGGTTATAGGCACGTCAATCTTCTCCACTTTCACGGAGCTCTTCAATTCAAACTGTTCGTTTATCTTCAAGGCCTGGATAAATTCGTTCAAACGGGCCATCTTACCTTCGGTATCCTGCAGTTCCTTGCCGTCAAGAATATATTGAACGGACGCGGTTTTTCTCAACACGGTAAAAGTGACGACCTCCCCTATTTTATGCGCGCGGATCTTCTGCACCATCTGGTTAATTATATCATTGTCAGGCGCCTGGGCAATGGATACGCCGTCCACAGCGACAGCCACATCGCCGTCTTTAAGACCGGCGGCCTGGGCAGGCGAACCTTCAACCACGTGTTCTATGATAATACCATTGCTGTCCTTGCTATCGCCGTAATCCGCAAGGCCCTTCACGGCGCCCATGTTTATACCCACCCAAGGCGGTGCTTCCTGCTGGGCGTACAGAACCGGAACGCTTGTAAATATGCACAGCATAAGAAATAAAATAACGCGAATGCCAGCCACGAAGGCGCGAAGACACGAAGATTTATAAGGATTAGAAATAGGTACGAAAACATGTGATGTCCTATGCATGATTATTTCTCCAAAAACGATTGCCACAGAACGCACAGAGATGGATAATGATTTTAGCAAAATCTTCCGTGACGTCCGCTCTTCATTATTCATTTTTCATACTTCATCCTTGCGTTACATCCTGTCCATCCATGTTCATTCGGAGCTAACTATCCGTCTTCGTGCCTTCATGTCCTCGTGGCAAAAGAAATTACCGCAAGGATGCCTGCTGTGAGAAAAAGCCATATCCCGTACAAAACCTCCGCTGGCCCTGACAGCCTGTTGACAAAGCAATATTGCCTGATTTCCGGTTTAACAACCTCTGCGGGAGGCGGCGTTGGCGGGGAAATAGTCACTGTATTGCCGCTCACCGGAGGCCCTACTACCTGGATAAACTGATTTGAATATGCCCCCTTGGCGGAAATATGCGTTGATGACGCGATTTTTGCATTTAAGGTCTCGCCGTCAAGCCCGTAACCCGACAGGTCATATACCACCATAAGGTACACCGTGGAATTTGCCGGTATTTCCGTAAAAGGCCCAAGAAAAGTCACGGCCGCGTCATCGCCTGAAAACCCCATGCCGTATGGATTTGCGGATTGGTCATTAACGCTGAAGGCGCCGTCATAGTCGCTGTCGTAATAGAGCCGCACGCCGGAAACAAGGACCGAAACGGATTCGTCCGCGGTGCCGTCCGTGGAAACGGTTATGGATTGAATCTGAACAGGCTCGCAGGAACTCGGCGTAAGCGTCAACTCAAGCATGATAAAGCCATCAACATCATTCAATGCCTGTTGGTCGCCGGGCGACTTCCTGCTCTTAGTGGCCGACAAAGTTCCGACAGTGGAAATTGTCTTGGCATTGCTGTTTATGGGAAACGTGCCGTCTATTACCGCGCTCGTTGACGTGCCGCCCTGCACCGCGGTTATGCTTAAATAATCCTCAATGGAAAAAATAACATTTTCGCCAACGGTCGCGGTTCCGGTAAAATCAGCCGCTAAAATCAGATTTACCGGATAAAACGCAGGAACAGTCAGGTAAAAACCGGAAAATACCGCGGTACTGTTATCAGATGAAAAATATACGGAAGAAGCCGCCTGTTGTTCGGCAACGTCTAAAAGCCCGTTGCCGTTAATGTCTTCATATAAATATACGGCATATACGTCAATTGATTCGTCAATACTGCCGGAAGCCCTGAACGAAAGCGAGGTAACAGTAAAAGAGGCCTGACTTGCCGTGAATTCTATCTGCAATAGCGGCACCTTTTGAGCGCCCGTAAGTTCGTTGGAAATCAAAGGATTGTAGTCGCCCGCCTGTACGGTAAGCGACTGCGCCCGGGCCGTCAATCCCGCAACAACCATGAAAAAAAACAAGAGAAAAATCTTTTTCATAACATTAAATATACTAAAAAAACCGCATAAGTCAAACAAAAACTGAACAGCTTTGAAAGGCCTGGTAACCGGTCAGTGAACGACGACAAACTAACAGGGACTTGACGAGACCTTAAGAGACCGGCGACGGTTAAGATATGGCCTGAACGAGCCGCCGTCGGGTCTCGTAAAGGTCTCATAAAGTCCCTGTAAAAAAGTCGTCGTCGTGTCTCTATGAAGTCTCGTAGAGTCCCTGTTTACCCGCTCACTGACGGGCTACAAGGCCTGGTAAGGCCTCAGTCAAGGTGGCATTTTAACATAGTAGTTATAAACGAAAAAATAAAAGCGTATTGTAGCCCAGCCATTTATGGCTGGGTTTGTATGTTAAAAGCCTAATATTTACGCCATTCATGGCGTTTTGTTAAGGGCATGAAGGCCCTCCATAGTTCTCGATTTTCCAGAACCCAGCCATAAATGGCTGGGCTACTAATGTCCTTTAATGCCACCTCGACTGAGGCGGTTCAAGGCCTGTCACTTTTTTCTTGACAAACGGCTTTTTTGTAGTACAATGATTCCTGCCGGCATGAAATAGTTTTTCAAATCATAGAACACCTCATTGGAAACGATCGTGACCCGTGACCCGGTTCCCTTGGCCCGTTTAAACTGGAACCGATATCAGAGGTCCGGGACCCGAGATTCGGGATCCGAGAGCCGACGGCCGAGCCCCGCCGTCCGGGACCCGGATCCCGGAACTCGGATAACGTCCTTCCTTCTCATCCATTAGTAAATAATGGTTTTTAAGTTCCACCGCGGTATTTGGCAGAGACTTGCCACGACCGAAGGGAGTCCCGATCATAATATCGGTATGGCAAGTCTCTGCATGACTATTATGGAGTTTCTATGATTTTGCTTGCTTTGATGAAGTCTCTTTTTGTTGCGATGGCCTGTGTTGTTCTGTTTTTCGCACTGCCGCTCTATGCGCATGGCGCTGTTATTTACGTTGACGTTGTCAACGGATTGGAATCTAATACCGGCTCTTCACCGGATTCACCGCTCAGCTCCATCCAGGACGGCATCAATAAGGCGGATGATTTTGACGCGCTGTGGGTCGCTTCCGGAGATTACGATGAAACCATTGTCATGAAAAACAGCGTTAACCTATACGGCGGATATAAAAACGATTCCGGCTCCTGGACCAGGAACGTTGCGCTTTTCCAAACCGTAATCCAATCTGCCGGCCAAACAGTGCTCTTCAACCCGAATATTAACTGCACCATTGACGGATTTGTAATTCACGGCGGCACGTCAGGAATCGCCGCCTATAACGCCGCCCCAATCATCAATAATTGCACCGTTAAATCCGCCCAGGATTACGGCATTTACGTCAATTACACCGATTTTGACGATGGATCCGCCATTATCAGCAACAACAATGTCATTGAGAACGGCAACAACGGCGCCGATGACGCCGGCATCTGCTTCATACATACGGAAAAATGGGACTGGGACGGCGTTGCAAGGGATTCAACCATAATCATAGAAGGCAATACCATATCCCAAAACAACGGCAACGGCATCTATATCCTGTCCAAATACTACGACGCCAATACCGGTTCCACTACCGTCAATTCCTTTATCAGAAATAATGAAATCGCCGGCAATTCGTCAAAAGGCATTTTCCTGGACGTTTACGGTTTCAGCAAAAACCGATACGCCGAACTCAGCGTCCAATTGGATAATAACAGCATCCTGAACCACGCAAATGACGCGGGTATTTACGCCTATTCAAATTATTCCAGCCCCAAGAGCCTCCTCAACCTGACCGGCATGGAAAATATAATAAGCGATAATCTTGCCGGCATCCTGAATGAATCTTCTTTTGAAAATTTCACGGTATCCGGCTCGGATTTGACGGGCAATTCCACCTACGCAATTCAAAATACCATATCCGATAAATCAATCAACGCGAAAGACTGCTGGTGGGGTTCCGCGGACGGTCCGGGCGCCCTGAAAAATACTGTCAGCGCCATGGTTGACTACGCGCCGCAACTCGCATCTTCCATCCAACATCCGGCCTATCTTGATTTTGACATGCAGAACGAGGTCATCTCCGCCGGCGAACCCGTTCTTATGACAGCGCGCCTTAAGAATGCCCTTTTGAGGCCACTGCCTTTTGATTCGCATATTACGATTTCATTGCGGACCGATTCGGTTAAGGGCATGTTCGGCAAAACGCATTACGGCCCGTGGCAGATAAATGAAACTTCCATGGAAATCCCGGTCGTAAAAAGCAATATTGAGTTCTTTTACCGGAACACCCTGCCGGGCGCGCATATCGTGGACATTTCCACTGAAGACAGCAACGGAACCGGCGTTGATGCGAGCCGGATTGTTACCACCCAGGCAGGGCCGGCGAAACGGTTTTCATTCACAGCAATGTCCCTATCGGCCTCGGCAGGCGAAACCGCGGGGCCATTCGTTATTCAGGCGTACGATGACTATGATAATCCGAGCTCGCCCGCCCAATCCCTGCAAATGCTCATGAATACGGATTCCTCGTCAGGGGTTTTCAGCACCAGCCCGGAAACGTTTTCATGGGACGCCGAATACATCCAGTTTGATAAAAGCGCTTCGTCAATGGCTTTTTATTATAAAGACACGAGCTCCGGCATACATGAGATAGGTTTCACAAATACCGCCTATGGCATAAATGAAACCATGCCGATTCTTATACTGCCCTGCAATCCGGAAAAAATTTCGTTCATTTCTCCGCCGCAGAATGCCGGTGAGGAATTGATTTCCCTGCCGCTGATAATCGCGGTTACGGACAAATTTTCCAATCCGCCCTACCTGCCGGCAAACGCGCTGATTACGCTGTCCACATCCTCTGCTTCCGGCATGTTCTGCGATAAACAGGGAAACGCATTGGAGTCAAACGAGGCTCCGATTTCATCCACAGCAACGGCTGAATTCTTTTATAAAGACCCGGAACCCGGCATCCACAGGCTTACCGCGGCATATAAACCTGTTGGCCAGGCTTTTTCAGCATCGCAGGATATCACAATTTATCCCCGCAAAATATCTAAAATTGTTCTGGAAACCTCTGATAATGAAATCACTGCCGGAGAGGTATCGGAGAAAATATTTGTCCGGCTTCTTCACAAAAATGGGAATGCCATCGCGGCCGAAACTAAGGTAAAATTGCCCCTTCTGTCAACGTCAGGCACGGGTTTATTCGTTGATTCTAACGGCTTAACGGCAGATTCCATAATAATTCCGCAGGGCGAAGCATCCGCTTATTTCCGCTATACGGACACGAAATCCGGCGCCTGCCAGGTAAGTACAACTGCGGATACAGGCCAATTGCCGGCTTCATCCTTATACATATACGCACAGGCCGCGAAACCGGTAAAGTTTTTGTTTGACGATGTTTTTTATGAGGCCCGTGCCGGAGAACCAACAAGGCTTATCAGCCTGAACAGCTATGATAAATACGGCAATCCCGCCGTACCCGTAGAAAACATAAATATCGTAATAACATCTTCTTCGGAAACCGGATTGTTTTCCCTGTCCAAGGAAAACGAATGGAGCCATGCCCTGTCAATTCCTTTTGACGGTTCCGCAAGTTTCTATTATAAAGATCCGCACTCCGGAGAATATACGATTACCGCATCCGAATTGACCGGCGCAAAATGGGAAAATGCGCAGGCAACGGCATATATAAACGCATCCGCGAGCGTCTCTCCTGGCCCCATGAATCCATATTCAACTACCGAAAGCGCCTTTGCGCAGGATATCGTTATGATCCAATTCCAGATAAACAATAACGGCAATGAAGACATGTTTTTAGATTCGACAGTAATCTCATCCTACGGCACGGGAAACGAACCTATTAATGTCAGTTCAGTAAAATTGGCGCAAGATACTGATGCCGACGGGATATTATCGGAAACGGACATTATGCTCGGCAACCCGCAGATATTTTCCGAAGACGACGGGCAGATAATGTTCAACGAATTGCATTGGGAATTACCCCGGCAAACGGTAACGCAAATACTGGTCGTTTACAGCCTGACTGGCACTGCAAAGGAAAATTCAACTTTTTCGTGCAACATGGCAAAAAGAGAAGATATCCTGATAATAACGGACACTGACAACCCTGTAGATATTGGTGAGGACAATTTCCCCGTAAAAGGCAATACCAAAACAATCTCAGGCATAGGCACGTTATCCGCGTACAAATCGTACTATGAACCGGACGCTGAAGACGGTTACGCGGGATTATTAAATTTATCGCTGTCGGCAAGCAGTGCGGAACCGATACAATTAGAACTCCTGCGAATCCGGATTGTTCCGGAGAATTCCGTACCGCAAGATTTCCTCCTGTCAATCGGCGATAAGTTATTTTACTCTATCGGCATTGATGCCGGCAGTTTGAATTTTTTGCTGAATAAACGCATAGAATACGGCAAACCGCTGACAATGCGCCTGTCATTCAAACCCGGCGGAACTGCAACAGACTACTTACTGCAAGCCGGCATAACGGCAGAAATGGGGATTGAGGCATTCGGAATAAACAGCGGAAAGCAGGTTGAAATAAAAGGCCTGCCCGTGTGGGGACAGCAGATACGAATTCCCCGCGACAACGCGGACGTACAGGATACGAAACCGGAACAAGGCAAGGGATGTTTTATAAAAATACTTTTCCACAAGCGAAAAAACGGTTGATTAACCGGAGGCTCAGGCAATGCGTACAGGGCAACTCCGAAGGAGTGAGGAGCGTTTAGGCGGGGGTGTCAAATGTAAGCGGGAAGGATAGTTTATCAAGGCGCTTTCCCACAAGCGAAAAGCAATTTGATTAACCGAAGGCCCCGGCAATGCGCGCAGGCTAACTCCGAAGGAGTGAGGAGCGTTTAGGCGGGCCTGCCTCCGCCGAAGCGAAGCATCGGCTTCGCGCAGGCAGGGGTGTAAACCCCCGCTAACCAGAAAAAAAAATTCAAACCCCGAAAGGGGGTGACAGAATATTAAGGAGATATGACAATGGCTGGTTCTTTAATCCATGTCCTACTTTACTGCGGACTTGATTTTTTCCATCCGTTTTTTCATCCAATCCGCCTCTTTGTCCAGCTTATTATCCCTGCAGAATTTTTCTAGCTGTTCATAGCGTTTATTGGCATCAAAACCGGTATTCCACTGCAACTTCCTCAGGCACACGGGGCATTCGTGCAAAGGCCTGCGGTCCGCCTCATCCATGCTGTTACTGCCGGCCATTACGCATTCGTAATATATGCAATGAAGCATATTGAACATGTGCCCTGTTTCATGCACGAGCGTTTCACAACTCCTGCGCAATGACAGAATGCGGCTCTCATCGGTATCCTTTTGGCCCCAGAATTCAGGAAAATACCGGGCAAGCGAATAAACACCGACGCGCTCCTTCAGGCTGGCCTGGCCGAAGACATAATTCCATTCATCATCCGGATAAAGATCTTTCATGGTGATGCCGAGATAACAGAACGCGTCATCGGGTAAAGCGGGCTGAAGTACTTTTTCCAGAAAAAAATCCGTGCGGTATTGCACCCATTTTTTATTGCCCGAAGTGCGCGTACGTTTGTACTCTTCGGCATCGGGAAGCGCAACCGCGGTTTTAAGAACCACCGGCATCTGGAAGAAAATCTTTGTGAATTCCTCTAATTTGGAAAGCAATTCCTTCTCTTCATCCGTAAAAAGCCCTATAGGCTGGAGGTAAATCGTGGTATGTTTCTTATCGGGTTTATTAGGATTGGAATTTGAATATTGGCTGAAACTCTGGCCGGGTTCATCATACGCATCAAGCCAATCGCCGGGTTTCGGCGTCTTCATTTTTTCAAAATCCGAATCATCCGCGAATGCGAAATTCCTGCCGTCCTTGTCCAATGCCGGCAGGTCCGAGACCCGCGGCGAATCCTGCGCCGGACATGTGCCGAACATATACGCGCCTGTACACACGACAGCGGCGGATAATAACGCGAAGAAAAGACATCTTGCCATAAAATACTCCCTCCAAACAGCGGATTCAACGAACGTTTTTTACAACAGATTGAACAGAGGGCCGGGACCCGAGACCCGGCGTCCGGGCTCCGACCACGGACCTCGGCACCCGGCTCCCGGATAACGTCCTAAATTCTTCATTTTTCCTTTTTCCAGGATATTGAAGCTCCCTGCAACAAGTCTTCGGCGAGCTCAGCCGAGCCGCTACAGGGAATCTTCGCTCCGTCGCTGAAGCTCTGGAGCGTAAGCGACTCGTCTAAGGAAAACGAATATTGTATTGTGTCCCGACAAGTCGGGACAGTGACGATTAAACGCAAAATAATTGAAAAAAGCCTGAAAATAAAATTAAAAATCAGTCAAATCCGTTTAATCTGTTGTGAAAACAAACCGTCGGCTTAATCAGCTGTCAAAAAATCAATCTGTTCCAATCCCGCGCTATTTCGTAATATATTTTCCTATATCAATTTTTACATATTCGCATTTTGTCGCGGGAATGGAACCGGCCGCAAGGTACAGTATTTTACCTTTTGGAAGGATAACCATTGACTGAAGGTTTATCATTGACATGGGAACGGCCTTAAGAATATTCATCGTTTCCGCAACGCCGATGTTTCCGTACGCTTGTTCCGCGAGATTCCGCATGGTTTCATACCTGTCATCGCCTTTACTGACGCGCATCTCGCCGGAGACAAACCAATTCGTACAATACAACAGCCCCTTTTCGGGACGCCGCACCGCAACCTGATTTTGGGTAAATTCAATTACCGCGGAATTACCGCCTGCGTCGGCAATTGCGAGATTTACAGGCGCGCTTCTTTTCGCGTTTCTTATCAACTGAACCGCGGAATCCATGTCTGCCGCGTTTTCAAGCACTTCACGCAGAAGCATTACCGAAGGGATGCCGTTTGCAGACGCCGCATTGTCAAGGCTGACGAGCATCGCAAGGACGAGCCCATCCTCATTTACGCCGGTAAGCACGCCGGCAAATCCGGGCCATGTAACGGACGCGAACGATTTCTTGTCCGCCGGATGATAAACGGTAATAAGAGTATATTTATCCGCGATACCAAGGGAAAAAAAATCCAGGTTGCGGCCAAAAATTATTTCCGGTTCTTTAATTGACGGCGGCCCCGCAATAATCGCACTGCAAAACGGCATACGCGGGATGTCAATGATCGTATGCAATAATTTCAGTTTATCGGGCAAAACGCCTGCCGCAACGGCCATGGATTCCAATTCCGCAACGTACGCGTCAGGCATAAAAGGTTTCATTTCTTCCAATGCCTTAAGCGCGACTTGATTGTTATTTTCTTTGGAAAGAAAACGCGACAAGTATGTATCAACTATCCGGCCTAACTGCGGCTTAAGTAATACACCCTGCTGTGCCCCCATATCCTGCGGAGAGCCGCGCAGGACAAGCACGGGAATGCCGTTATCAAAAAGCAATTCGCCGTTACCGGATTTGGCCGGCTGAAAATCGGTTCTGGAGTGCTTGGAAACGACGTAAGGCGGGACTTCAATAACTGAACAGCATCTGACGAAAAGGCAGTAAAATACCGCAAGGAGGAATACCAATATAATGATCCGCTTTACGCCGTTTCTGGTAATGAGTTTCATGACGGCATTCTATCATATTGATGCCATATAAGTCAAATGGAAAAATCTTAAAATGTTTAGAGTGCTCAGCCGTTATTTCGTCGTATCGTTTTGCGTCGTTTTCGCGTCCTTAACGTTCTTTGCGGTTAAAATTCGTCGTCGTTTTGTCCGTGTCTATTACAAGTCTCATCAAGTCCCTGCTAATTTTCATCGTCGTTGCCGTTTTGTTTTCAGTTCTTAAGTCGTTTAGTTATTTGGTTGTTCAGCCGTTTAGTTGTTTAATCGTAAAGCCGTAAATCAGTTTTATATCTTATTCATAAAAAATCTTTCCCCCCTTGCGGGATTTGAAATTCTACCCTTCTTGTTCAGAGAGAGTTTATACCCCCTCCTATACTAGCTTAACGACGACGAAGCACCGTCCGATACAGCCGATTATTATACATTTCCCTTGCACAGACCATAGACGCGCCCTTTCCGCTGTATTCTTTTCCATTGTTTTAAAGTGTACACAGCCACTTTGAAACAGAAGTAACATGTTCTTCATCAGTAAGGTTTGCGGCATTCTCCAGTTTGCCATACTTAAGCATCTTCCATATCTCCTTGGCCATCTTGGTTTCAATAGCCGCTCCTATGAAAAAAGTATGCGGTTTGAGTTTCCGTTTTGAAAATGCCTCATAAATCCGATTTAGAGCCGTCCTGGCAGTTTTCCAATGTTCATCCGCTCCTGCCGGATCAATACCGCCTTTCAATTCGCCAAGAGCAATATAGGCTGAAGGAGTTTTGATGACTTCACGCGTCAGATTTTCAGCAAAACAATTGAATAACGATAAATCCACATTATTTCGGAATAATGGAACCGTGATGTTATAGAGTAGCGTTCGTGGTCCCTTTCCAGTATCCCAACATAAACCACGTAGCGATAATTCCACATCGGCGTCATCCTCCGGTAATTCAATCCAAGTATTCGTTTCACCTTGAAGCCAATAACACTTGTATCCGGCAAGTTTCAAATAAGCAATGATAGCTCGCGTGAGCTTCTTCTGCGCCATAAAGCCACCGATATTCCTCATAGAACCGCCAAGTGTATCACCGCGCGTCAGCAAAAACCGAAAGACAAGCTCCTCCACAAAATTGACGCCTGCGGGTTCAAGAAAATTTCTGATAAGACCGTTGACGGCCTCGTGTTTGTCAGAGTCTTGCAAATAGTTTGTTGCCTTATCTGATACTCCAGAGGCCGTCAGCAAAGCAGATTGTATATCTGGGAATTTAAGCAAATCTCTGGGTAATATGGCCTTACTTGCCGCAGTTTTCAATGCGCGTGCCTGAGCGACAAACGGTGTTGCAAGCCGATTCTTTTCCAGCGCAAGAGCAACAAAACCCGCACGAACAGCCTCATAGGTTGTCTCAAGACTCTTACAAGATTCAAGGTGTTGTAGATACGGTTTCGCCATTTTGTTATTCCTTTCGCCAAACATACACGCATTTACGTAGTGATTCTCTCCCATGTACGCCCATTTGCTGGCTACTGTTCCCTTTTTCATTTGGCAATACCAAAATCCGCTCTGCCTTGAAACCTAATTGCTCGGCAAGCTCCGAAAGAATAATGTCTACCGATATACTTGCACCTGCATACCGCACGTTATCGTTCACCATGATAAGCGGCGCTCCCTGTTTCAGCACACGAGCTGACTCAAAGATAACGCAAGCCATTTCGTAAAAGTAACCACGCACCATACGGGGAATACCATTATTATTAAGCAAGTCTAGTTCCTTTTGTGAATTTAAGTAGGCGAGGATACTTTGCAACAGTGGGTGTTGGTCAGCGGCGGCGATGGCAATTTCCCATTTCGGATTTATTGCCAACAGGTTTTTTGCCCGGTTTTCGACTGTACAACTCAACATCTCCTGCCTGAGCATAGACAATCCTTCTTCATTAACACCAAGAATCGCAAGTTCCAACGCATAGGTACGCGTATAATCGTAGCGATTACAGTATGGCGGAGATGTGATTAATCCATCATAGGACTCGGCCCTAAGCTTTGGCAAAAGATTTAAACATGAGCCTCTAAATAACTTGATCTCTGCCTTAGAATGAGGTTTAGCGAACAAATCTTCGGGTACATTAGCAAAATGCAAATCCGTAACTATCTCGTGAAGCTTGTTTGTGATAGCCTTATTGAAATTCAAAATTATACCTTTGTCAAAAACCTTTTTCCCTTGTCGCCGGCCTGAGCGATGATCCCATCTTAAATACTGTCCATCCTTTCTCGTGAAACTGATACTCTCCAAAATACACAGTAAAGCAAATAGCAAAACAGCTTTTATTCGGTGTTCCTCTTGTTCCATCACATATAGAAATCGCCCCATTGCCTCAAGCGTTTCTGCCGGATACGCACCACGTGTAATCCTGAGTTCATTTATAGGTTTAGCGGTCTTGCTCTTCTGCCAAGGGCGCTCATCTCTCCAGAAAACAAGACGTTTTATGTCCGTATCCTTCAATTTCCAATCAATCAGTTGCTTTGTCTCAATAACAATTTGACCTAAAGGAAGCAATTCTATGCCTTCGGCCTTCAGCCCTAAACCGCCTGCCGCAAACAGAGCTGTCCCGCTTCCTGCAAATGGATCAAGCACAACCCCCTTACTAATATTATACCTGCTCAACAAATTCTCAATAAGACCGGCAGAAAAAGCCTCTTTATACTTAAACCAACGATAGACAGCCTTGCTCTTATTTGCTTGAAAACTCACCATTGAGCGGGTAAGCGAATCATCAATGCGAAGTTTATCTGCCCATCGTGCTTGAGCATCACCATTTAACTCCTCAACTTGATCTATTGTACCAGATACAATAGATAACATAGTGCCATTATTTGAACATTTCGTTCTATCTTCGGATATTATTGTACGTTGTGTCATTTTTGTACCTAATGTATTTATCTGGCAATCTTCTCTGCCTAACGTCTGAACTCAACGACGATGAAACTCCATCCGCTATAGTGGAACCGTAAAATCTTTTATTGCTGATATTATACCTTATCTTCATCCTAAAATGCAAGATTTTTTATCTTTGGCCTTTCTTGCTAACTTTAATTTGTCTTTTTTTCTACCTTCTCCGTTTTTCATTCGATTTATCACAACCCTGTCTGCCGAACGCGTATCTGATCACTTTTTTCGGGCAGTTATCAACGCATTCGCCGCAGAGTATGCATTCTAAATCGGCCATGGAACCTTTCTGCACCATCCCGTAAACGTCAAGGCTCATACGGCAATTCTTCGCGCATAATTTGCATTGAACACATTTTTCTTTATCAGCGGACAAATGAAGCGACGGCGATCTTGTGAGACGCCCCACAATATTGCCCGTAACCATAAACGGCGCCATCCAACAGCCGTAATGGCAAAACGCGCGCCTGCCCGCCGTAAACGCAAGTATTGTTATCAATCCTGTAACGAAGAAATAAATAATATAGGCATTCGGCTCGGCAACTAATATGCCGGACTTTGTCATGTAAAACACGTCAATAGACTTAAAGCCGCCCGCGGATACTGCGGCAATTGCTATCACGGCGAGCCACGGCACCCAGATAAAGTATTTTATCCAATTGCATCTGCCGCCCCTTGCGTTCTTGTTGGAAACCGCCTGACAGCATTCCTGCAGGCCCGCGCCCGGGCACACCCATCCGCAAAACCCCCTGCCGAGAAACAACGCCGAAACAAACAAAGACGCGAACAGGACAAAACTCCCCGTCATTATCCCCTCCGCCGCACCCTGTATAATCAGCGCCGGCGAAAGATAATAAAGAGTCGCCGGAAACAGGATAAATGAAATTAGAATCAACATTCTTCTAAGACTCTGCCTTTTCATTGTTTTTTCGCTCTCACTTTTACGCTCGCGACCGAATGCCCGATACCGTTCATTTCTTCAGGGGCAATCCTCACATCCTTCAAAATGACTTTTGCAGCATGATTTTACCGGCGGACAGCAGGATTTTTTTTGCCTTGCTATCTCGGCGTAACCCTCGCGCACAACTTTTCTGATTTCTTTCATAACCATGTTATATAACCTCCTATTGCAAAACCCGGATCGCCTTCGGATGCCGATCCCATAAGGCAAAGCTGATTCAATACCTCCCCGAACAATTCGTAAAGTTTTTTCAAACGATGAACATCCCTTATAACGCCTATTGAACGGAAGTACAAGACATCAACCTTGTCAGGCGCCGCTCCCAGGAACTCTTCATCGTCCCTGACCTTCAAATAAACATACGGTTGAATATCAATCAACCGGCGAATTTCGGTATTTGCGAACAATGTGCGAACTTTGGCTTCATCGTTTCCTTTAATGATAAAATTCCTGTCAAATTCAGGATAACCGACTTCAATATCCCGCATTCCAAATAATTCCCCCAATCCGCTGAATAGTCCCTTTCTATATATTGCAAATTGAAAACCGTCTTTAATTAAGAATGACGACCTTACTCTTGTACAAGAAGGGTTAGTAAATGTCACATCAAATACTATTGTCCATTCCCCTGATTTAACACGAACTTCCGGATACCCTGACAAAAACCCGGAAGTAGTATATTTGCCGCCGATTTCTTCGCTGAATTGCTTGTAGCTTTTGTTCACACCCGGATGTACTATTCTAAAAACACCCATGATACTGCTATTCCTTTAACATCTTATTAATGAAAAATCTTTCACCCATTTCGGGGTTTGAATTCTACCCTTCTTGTTCAGCGAGGGTTTACACCCCTGCCTATACGCTATCGCCCCTATCGGGGCTGTGCGTCGTACTACGCGCTTTTCCTTAGTATAATATCAATGTAAGGGATCCCGCGCAGGGAGGTGGCAAAAACCGGTAAAAGTTGTCGTTTTCCGTGTGTTCAGTGTCTTCTGTGATAAAAATCGTCTTGTCATTTCGTCGTGTCTCTTTAAAGTCTCGTCAAGTCCCTGTAAAAAATCGTCGTCGTTTCGTCGTCTATGTTGTTTAGTTATTCAGTCGTTTCGTCGTTCTCCGCGGTCTCTGTGCTCTCGGTGGCAAAATTCGTATCGTCAGTTCGAATCACCGGGTAATATTCAGGAACTGTTTCTTTTCAAAGCGCAGACACAGCGTCCGCGGCAGATTCAAAATATTCCACCAATACGCGTACGCCTGCGCCCGAAGCTTGCCGAAAAATAGCGGGCCGCCTTCTATCAAAAACCTGCGCGGGTTGAAAAACGGCGCGAAATCATAGGCCGGCGCCAGCGGTATCTGTTCCCATCCGCAGTTAAGCAGGACAAACCTCAGCCGGTTCCTCTGCAGAAGCCGCCTGTAGGCGTTGCTCGGAGGCCGCTTCTCATCCGACCTGAAATGCCTTACGCCGAATTCGCGGTCTACGACTATTTTATATCCTGACTTTTTTATCTTAAAACACAAATCCTTATCTTCCGCGAGGTAGATATAATATGAATCAAATCCGCCTATGCCATAAACAATATCGCGGCGCGCAAGCAGGTTGAGCGTATCAAAATAATCGCATTCGCAAACGCCTTCGCAGGAGTGTATCTTCATCACGGCCTCGCCGTTCGGCCTTATGTCAAATCCCTTCACGCCGATGCAATTGCCGTTGCCGTCATAACGCAGTTCACCGCCGGCACAGCCGGCATCGGGATGCCCTTCCAGATAATCAACCATCCTCTGCAGAACCCCGTTGTCTTCGCATAAACTGTCATTGTCAAGGAACCACAGGTACGCGCCTTTGCTCAAACGAATGCCCTGATTGCGCGCCTCGGCGGCGCCAATATTGGTTTTGTTTTCAATCAGTTGCACTTGAGGAAATTTTGACCTGACCATTTCAGGGGCGCCGTCCGTGCTGGCGTTATCAATGACGATAACCTCTACAGGCTTGTAAGACTGCCAGAAAACGCCGTCAAGGCATTTTTCAAGCAAACCGCAGCGGTTTATGTTTGGGATTATGACGGATACGAGTTTAGGCATTGTAATTTGTTAAACAATTTTAGCCACAGCCCTTCGGTTCCCTCAGGATAAAAGCGCACAGAGGACTCAGAGAGCGACGACAACTTTGTCAAGTTGGCCGTCCCGTCAAAGCCAAAGACGAGCATTTGGTGGCAGTTTACAGGCAATACAGCCATTGACGTTTATGCGCGCTAAAAATTGTCATTAATCTCAGTGTACTCTGTGTTCTCTGTGGCAAATTAGCGCAGTCACGCGCCGGGACGATATTTATTGTTGTGGCTCAGTACGTTCTGTGATTTCTTTGTAAAGAATCAGGCGCTAATGCAAAAGGGCCGACAGGTTTTCAGCGAGCACCATCCTTTTTTGTTCTTCACTGATATTCAGGGTTAAGATTGATTCTAAAGCCGCCTTCTGGGTTACCACCGGCGCGTCGGAACCGAAAAGCACCTTTTCAGGAACGGCTTTTATTGCCTTCTCAAGATAATGCTGGAATATCACGCACGCGGTGCCGAGATAGATATTTTTGTACGCCCTCGCAAGTCCTATAGAAGCGTCATAAAGCGACCGCCTAAGGGGATATCCGCCGAAATGCGCCAGTATCACCGGAAAATCATACCGTGAAATCACGGTTTCCATCAGCTCATTATAATCAATGCCTTCGCCGGCATGCAGGAGCACCGGCAGTTTTTTGTCGTTTATCATGCCCCAGATTTCATCCGAAGGCATTCCGTCCTGGGGCAGGTTTATCTTTACGCCTTTGTATTGCGTCAGATAACGCGCCATGTCTTCCTTTGCCGTATATTCAGGCGCAAAACCGAATGTCTCAGGCCTGCCCGCGTTGAACCACGATAACAATTTTTTTCGCTTTGTAAAAGGATGCGGCTTAGGAGATTTAATCCTCATAAATGGAATGAATTTGCCGGGGAATTCCGCGATAATTTTCAGGATTTCATCGTTTGCCTTCTTATACCCGCTCGGATAATACGTAGGGAAAATAACAGATTGGTCAATGCCGGTCTTGTCCATCTGCGCCGCTATGGCGCAGTGGTCAATGTCGGACATGATGGGGTCGTCTTTCAACTCGCCCTGTCCGGCGTTCACGTGCCCGTCTATTACCTTAAAACCCGATACTGTCATAATGGACAAATAATATCATAATTCAGGGCAAATGTCAAAAAAATCATTGCAAACATACAATAAATTTGATAACCTGCCTGTCATGCATATTGACAAGATAGAATTATTACACCTGCGCCTGCCGCTGGTGCACCATTTTGAGACCAGCTTCGGCAGGGTTTACCAGCAGGAACCCCTGATTATCAGGGCATACGCCGAGGGTTTCATCGGCTACGGCGAATCCGCGGCCTCGGCTAACCCCTATTACAGCCCGGAAACCGTGCATACCTGCGGCCATATCATCAAGGACTTCCTATGGCCACGGCTAAAAAACACCAACATTATTTCGCCTGCGGAATTGCCGGGGATATTCGGACAAATCCGCGGAAATAGCATTGCCAAGGCCGGCGTTGAAATGGCGCTCTGGGACATATACGCGCAAATGAACAGAAAACCGTTATGCGAGATATACGGCGGCACGGACAGGGCCATCCCCGCCGGAGTCAGCCTCGGTATTACTGACACGCCGGATGAATTAATTGCCATGATTGGAAAATTCGTTAATAAAAAATACAAACGGATTAAAATCAAAATCAAGCCCGGCTGGGACGTCAGGATTGTCGCGCAGATACGGGACAGGTACCCCGAACTGCCGCTTACCGCGGACGCCAACGCGGCTTACACGCCGAAAGACATCAAGATATTCCATGAATTGGACAAGTTCAATCTGATGATGATAGAACAGCCATTGGATGAAAACGACCTGATTTACCACGCCCGCATGCAGAAAGAGATTAAAACGCCCATCTGCCTTGACGAGAGCATAAAGAGCGTGCAGGACGCGGCGCAGGCCATAGAACTCGGCAGTTGCAGAATAATCAACATAAAGCAGGCGCGCGTAGGCGGATATACGAACGCAAAAACAATCCATGATATCTGCATGGACAATAATATACCGGTATGGTGCGGCGGACTTCTGGAAAGCGGGATAGGAAGATTGCATAATATCGCGCTTGCCACACTGCCGAATTTCCGCCTGCCGAACGATATCTCGGAAAGCGGGAGGTATTATAAAGAAGACATCATAGAGCCGGCAGTAACGGTTACTGAAAATGGGGAAATAGAAGCCTCCAATTCCGCCGGGCTTGGGGCAGAGATATTAACGGAGAGATTAAAACGATATACGATATCAGAAACGGAATGTTAACGTATAACGCGGAAGATGAGAATATGTACGTGAGATTCCCACTCTATCTGAATCTTTTATGCAAAAAACTACGAAATAACCGACAGCAGGAATTCCCTTAATTTACCCAATGCCATGCCCCTGTGGCTGATCCTGTTTTTATCTTCAAGCGGTATCTGCGCGAAGGTCTTTCCAAAAGGTTCGTAATAAAATACAGGGTCATATCCGAATCCCGATTCCCCCTGCGGCGTTTCAAGCATCCTGCCTTCGCAAACGCCGTCAAATGTAAATATCTCGCCTTCCGGACCGCACAGCGCTATAACGCACTTGAATCTCGCCGTACGCCTTTCCTGCGGCACGCCTTTTAATTCGTCTAACAGCTTTTCTATGTTCTTTTGGGAATTGCCGTCTTCTCCGGCGTAACGCGCCGAATGCACGCCCGGCCTGCCCCCAAGGGCGTCCACTTCCAGCCCCGAATCATCGGCCATCGTCCAATGCCCCGTTGCCTTCATGTAATGCCTGGCTTTTTTCACGGCGTTCTCATAAAAATCCTCGCCGTCTTCAACCACATCGGAAATGTCCTTGAATTGTTCAAGAGATTTGGTTTTGACCGGAATATCCTTCAGGACATCCTCAATTTCAATTATCTTGCCTTTATTTTTTGTAGCGATTAACAATATCTTTGGCATAATACTAATTCTAAGATTAGAAGATTCTAAGATTGAAAGATTACAGATTACGACGCGCAAAAACCGATAATTTTCTAATCTTAGAATCTTTTCAATCTTTAAATTTCAGGATCCTTTCAGCCGCCTTAAGCAGTATCGTTTCATCGCTGGTCAGTGATATTCTTACAAAGCCTTCTCCGCTCGGGCCGAAACCATTTCCGGGCGTTACGACGACATTCGCCTTTTCAAGAAGCGCATTGGCAAACGTAACCGACGTAAAGCCCTGCGGCACCCTGAACCACACGTAAAAAGTCGCCGGCTGGGGCTGGATATCAAGGTTCAGTTTTTTTAAGGCGTTTATAAAAACATTCCGGCGCCTCTCGTACATGGCGCGCAATTTTTTCACTTCCTCATCGCCGTTATCCAAAGCGTACGCGGCGGTCTCCTGAATGGCCATAAACTGGCCCGAATCAAGATTAGTCTTAAGTTCGCCCATAAGCTTTACCACGGCGGCATTGCCCGCAATCCAGCCCATCCTCCAGCCGCACATACTGAAGGTCTTGGAAAGCGAATGGAATTCCACGGCAACGTCCCTGCCGCCGCCCAATTGCAATACTGATACGGGCCTGTTCCCGAAGTACATCTCTGAATACGCGGCATCCTGGCACAAAACGATGTTATGTTCCGCGCAGAAATCTATTGCTATCCTGTAAAAACTTTCGTCAGCCAACGCGCCTGTGGGGTTATTGGGATAATTCAGGTACATCAATTTTGTTTTTTTCGCTACTTCCGAAGGAATCTTTGAAAAATCCGGCAGGAAGCCGTTTTCGCTTTTCAACGGCATAAAATAAGGAATGCCTCCGGCGAAAATCGTACCAGACCTGTAAGGCGGATATCCGGGCTCGGGCACAAGAGTATAGTCGCCGGGATTCACGAGAGCCAGTGGTATATGCGCGATGCCTTCTTTGGAACCGATAAGAGGATATATTTCCGTATTTGGATCAAGGGTTACGCCGGTATTGCGTTTATGCCAACGCGCTATGGCGGCGCGGAAATTAGGCGAGCCGTTATCAAACGGATATTTCTGCACATCCTGCAGGTGCAGGTTTTTCTTCATTTCTTCCACGATAAATGACGGGGTAGGACTATCCGGATCGCCTACGCCGAGGTTAAGGACATCCTTGCCTTCGGCGATAAGCTGTTTTTTCTTTTTGTCAATCTCCGCGAAAAGGTATGGCGGAAGCTGTTTTAACCGGCCGGATTTTTCTATTTGCATAAAAATTGCCTCCATAAACGAGTAGAGACACGCCATGGCGTGTCTCTACGAAAATTTCAATACTATACAGTATCTCAGGATTAACGTTTGGAGAACTGAACTCCCCTGCGTGCGCCGTGGAGCCCGTATTTCTTGCGTTCTTTCATGCGGGAATCCCTTGTAAGAAAACCGCTTTCACGGAGCTTCGGTTCCCACGTGGGTTCCACATTTTTTAACGCCCTTGATATGCCGAGGGTGATGGCTCCTGCCTGGCCTGACTTGCCGCCGCCATTTACGTTGCAGAATATGTCATACTTGCTTACAGTCTTGGTCACCTGGAGAGGCGCCAATATGTCGTTGACCTGCTGGATGGAATTGAAATACTTGTCGTATTCAAGGCCGTTAACGGTAATTTTACCCGTACCTTTTTTCATCCATACGCGGGCTACGGAAGTTTTACGCCTGCCTACTCCGCGGATATAAAGAACGTCTTGTAACATGCCTTTTTATCTCCTATAGCTTGATTGATTCCAACTGCTGTGCCTGATGAGGATGTTCCATGCCGGGATAGACTTTCAGTTTCCTGAACATGTACCTGCCGAGCGTATTTTTAGGAAGCATCCTGCGGACAGCTTCATAAACAATTGTTTCCGGCTGGGTTTTGACATATGTTGAAAATTTGGATTCTTTCCTTCCATGCGGATGGCCTGAATAACGCTGATATACCTTTACATCCGGCTTATTGCCCGTCAATTTAAGATTGGCGGCATTGATTACGACCACGAAATCGCCGGTATCGGTATTAGGCGTATATGTAGGTTTATGTTTGCCCATCAGGATAGTGGCAATGCGCGTGGCAAGTCTGCCAAGCGATTTGGTTGATGCGTCAACCAGATACCATTTCTTCTGAACGGACTCTCTTTTCGCCATGAATGTCTTCATTTGATACTACTCCTTAGTCTACAACAAAGAAGCAAAAATTATACAAATTCCCATGGGAAAGTCAAGAAAAATGTTTTTACATCTCTTCCAGAGGCGCGATGCCGAGCAGATTAAGGCCGTTAGCCATCACTGTTTTTGCCGCGAAGGCAAGCAAAATCCTGGCCTTTGTCAATTCATTATCCGACCCGATTATCCTTACATCGTGCCAGTAGCGGCTGAATTTTGACGCCAGATCAATAAGGTAATTGCTTATAAGAGACGGTTCAAATTGTTCCGCGGCATCTTCTATTACCTGCGGGAACCTGTACAATTCACGGGATATCTGGAATTCCAGGTCTTCTTTCAAAAGTCCGAAATCCGCCTTGCCATCAATTACCGCGTCGTAATTCCTCAAAAGGCTGGAAAGTCGCGTATGCGTATATTGCAGATACGGGCCGGTTTCGCCCTTGAAAGATTTAGTCTCACTGTCGTAATTAAGCACTGTCTGCCAGTCAAAATCCACGTCCTTGGCGCGCTTATTTTTCAAATCATTAAAAATAACAGCGCCTATGCCGACCGCCTTGGCGATAACTTCTTTCTTATCCGCGGACATCTCCCTGTCTTTAACTATTTCGCGCGTCAATTCTATTGCCCTGTCAAGAACATCTTCAAGCATAACGATCTTGCCGCGCCGCGTGGACATCTTTTCGCCCTTGAACCTAATCAAACCAAAGTTAACGTGATAACAGTTTTTCGCCCAATTTTTACCGGCAAGTTCAAGCACCTTAAAGAATTGCCTGAAATGCAATTTCTGGTCCGAACCGACCACATAAACAAGTTTATCAAATCCATATTCATTGTACCGCCACATAGCCGCGGTGATATCGCGGGTAGCATAGAGAGTGGCGCCATCCGCCTTCTTCAGCAGGCACGGCGTCATGCCGTACGGTTCAAGGTCAACGATGAGCGCGCCCTGGCTTTCTTTAGTCAGGCCAAGCCGCGCCAATTCATCAATAACCGGCCCCATTTTATCGTTGAAAAAGCTTTCGCCGGCATAGGAATCAAAGGACACGCCAAGCAGGTCGTAAATCCTGCTGAATTCTTTTAAAGACAATTCCTTGAAGTGTTCCCACAACCGCCTTTCTTCTTTATTTCCCTGTTCAAGCCGCAGGAACCAGGCGCGTGCTTCCTGTTCAAGCGCAGGGTTTTTCTCGGATTCTTCATGGTATTTCACATACAATTCATTCAGATATTCAACAGGGCCATCGCCCATCTTAGCCTCATCGCCCCATTTTTGGAAAGCGACGGCAAGTTTCCCGAACTGCGTGCCCCAATCGCCGAGAAAATTTATGCCGACGGTCTTATAACCGAGGGAATCATATATTCTTTTCAAAGCCGCGCCGATGACCGTGGAACGCAGGTGCCCTATGCCGAACGGCTTGGCAATATTCGGGGACGAAAAATCCAGGACAACGGTCTTGCCATTACCCGTGCTTGACGAACCGTATTTTTCTTTTTCGGCAAAGGCGGCCTGAAGGGAGATTTCAATCACCTTATGGCGGTTAATGCGCGCGTTAACATACCCGCCGACGGCCTCAACTGAACTGATGAATTCATCCTGCTGAAATTTGGAGGATAGCTCTTCGGCAATTTGTTTAGGATTTTTTTGAGCAGAAGCTGACTCATACGCTTCTGATAATCCCAATAATTTGTCTTTATTCTGATTTGAAATAGCCGTTAAAGTTAAAAACGGCGCGCTGGACGCGTATTCGCCCATAGCCGCATCTGGCGGGCGGCTGATGGTACGGTTGATTTCCTCTTCGGATTTGCCGGAAAACCCGGCCAATTTTTTTACAAAATGCTGCCTGAAAACATCCTGCATAAATAGAATTCCAAAAAACTTCCTATATGGGTATTTTTACCAAAAACCGGCGTATTAGTCAAAAGAAATCCGTTTCCCTTTCGGCTCCCTGTTAAAAAGTATTGACAATGTTAATAATAATGTTATTATATTACACGTAACATAAAAATAGAATTGCGATTCGTACCATATTTGGTATTATGCATACCGAATACAGCGCAGCGCATTCTGGAAAACCAGGAGGACTTATGATCACCGCAGAAGAATTCAGTAAGATTGACCTTCGCATAGCGAGAGTCGTTTCTGTTTCAGACCACCCCAACGCGAACAAATTGTATATCATGCAGATTGACATCGGCGGAGGCAACACAAAACAGGTAGTTGCCGGGCTGAAGCAATACATGAATCCTGAGAGCCTGCTTAATAAGCTCGTTGTAGTAGTGAACAATCTTGAACCAGCGACATTGCGCGGTGTGGACAGCCAGGCGATGCTGCTTGCCGCCGAGCATGACAGCGCGGTAATCCTGATTGTCCCTGAAAAAGATTTTCCCCCGGGCACAAGGGTACACTGACTTATGCAGCAATCGATAGAAAAAGACATACTCGCCATGGCCACGCAGACTATTGACGCCTTCAACATGCTTTACAACGGCGACAGCATCGTCGTCTCGGCGTCAGCCGGACCGGATTCAACCGCGCTTCTTGACATTCTTAACACGCTTTCAAAAGAAAAAAGATGGAAAATACACGTAGCCCACTTGAACCATAAAATCCGCGGCGCCGAATCCGACGCGGACGCCGAATTCGTAAAAAACCTCGCGTTAAAATACGGCCTGCCTTTTACCATTGAATCCATAGACATACCCTCCCTGGCGGAAAAAAGCACCGATTCCCTTGAAAATATCGCGCGCGAACAGCGTTATATGTTCCTGAAATACGTCGCTGAAACCGTCGGCGCGAACAAAGTAGCCACAGGCCATACGATTGACGACCAGGCTGAAACCGTTCTTCTGCGGCTTATGCGCGGCACGGGCCTGCGCGGCCTGCAGGGCATTCTCCACGTCAGAAGAATCACCAAGCGCTCCCCCATACTGGTCATCAGGCCTCTCCTGGAAATTGACAAGGAATTGATACTCGGATACCTCACCCAGAAAAAAATAGATTACCGCATTGACAGCACCAACCTGACAAACCACTACCTTCGCAACAAGGTGCGCAATACGCTCATACCAAAACTGCAGGAAGAATATAATCTGGAAATATCCACATTGCTTGCCCAGCTCGCGAACCAATCCGCGGAGATGTTCAGCTATTTTGAAGCCGAGGTATCGGGCGCGCTGAGGCGGATAATCGTAGAAGAGGAAGACAACCGGATCACCCTTGACGCAAAGCACCTTGCAAGGGAACATATTTTCCTGCAGACCAATATCATCACCAGCGCCATCACCCTTCTGAAAGGCAATACTACGGGAATCACTTACAAGCATTACAGAAGCATCCTGAACCTGCTTGAGAAAAACGGCTCCTGCGCTGAAGCGCAACTGCCTGGCAAGATATCCATACTAAAGGAATACGACCGCCTTATAATACATTACGGCCCCCTGAATGAAAGCAAGCTTGAGGAGGCATTCATCAGCAACCTCAGGATACCGGGCATTACCCTCATACCTGAGCTTTCGCTTGAAATAAAAACCGAAATCATAAACGCGTCCTCGTTTGATTTTGAAAATTTCAAGAAACACAAGACCGAAATGGAAGAAGTAATTGACCATGACAAGCTTTTTCAACAGCTTGCGGTGCGACTGCGCCGCAAAGGCGACACATTCCAACCGCTCGGAAGCACCGGAAGCAAGAAGCTGAAAAAACTCTTCATAGATAAAAAAATCCCCGCATCAAAAAGGCATGAAACCCCCATAATATCCTGCGGCAACGATATCATCTGGGTCGTAGGATGCCAGCTGGATAGAAGATTCTGCATTACCAAATCAACTAATAACATACTGAAGCTGACCGCAAATTACCTGAAGTTAGTGTAGCGGCAATAGGCGCCGTTGAAGCTCCCTGCCGCAGCCTGTTGCGCCGAAACGGCCGCTTCGGCTGCGAAGGCTGGAAACTGCGGGGAATTCGCGCCTAATAAAAACAAACGTTCCATCACACTTAGCCATTTAACACTGGTAACCGGACAGTGAACGACGACGAATTAACAGGGACTTGACGAGACTTTCAAGGGACTGACGACGCCCGCTAAACAATGTATTAACAATAAAACGACGTAACCGTTAACCTGTGACGCCTTAACGCTTGTAATCTTATTGCAACATAGTCGTCGTGTCCCGTTTAAGGTCTCGTAGAGTCCCTGTTTAAAAACGTCCGTAGTCCGTGTTTACCCGTGCACAGACGGGTTACTAACACTGTCATTTAACACTTGACTTTTTTGGTAATATTCGTATATTATTCAGGTATAAACATAGAAGATTTTAATTCACTTAATACTTTTTTATGGAGGCGATGAATATTTATGCCGAAGAAAAAAATGCCCAAAATCATAGCCGATAGCTGCGTAGGCTGCGAATCCTGCGTTACCGCCTGCCCGGAAAGCTGTCTTGAAATGAACAACGACAATATCGCATCAATGACAAAACCTGACAAATGCACAAGCTGTGAATCATGCTTCCAAGCGTGCCCGTCCGAAGCCATTAAGATGGAAGAACAGGAATATAAATAGAAGATAAAATATAAAAAACAGGAAGCAGGTATATATTATTATAGGAATGAGGATTTTGGCCTGAAAAGATGTGCGGTGGAGAAATAAGGATAGAAAATGCTTAATTTTGAATTGACTGAAGAGCAAAATATGTTGCGCGAAACGGTTAGGGACTTTGCGTGTAAAGAAGTTGAACCGAAAGCAAAACAGATTGACGAAACCCAGGAATTCCCTGTTGATACGCTGAAAAAGATGGCGGAACTGGGCCTGTTTGGCATCCCCGTACCCGAGGAATACGGCGGCGCGGGAAGCGATAATCTCAGCTATATTATTACCGTGGAAGAACTCGCGCGCGTATGCGGCTCAACGGCAATCACGCTTGCGGCGCACATGTCACTGGGCACATATCCTATACTCGCCCACGGCTCGGAAGCGCAAAAAAAGAAATACCTGCCCGCGCTTGCTTCAGGCGAAAAACTCGGTTCCTTCGGACTGACCGAACCCGACGCAGGTTCCGACGCCTCAGGCACTAAAACAACCGCAACAAGAAACGGCAATCATTACATAATCAACGGAAATAAAATATTCATAACCAACGCCGGTTACGCGGGCACTTTTACCATAACCGCGGTTACTGACAAGGCCGCCAAAGGCGCAAAAGGTATAAGCGCGTTCATCCTTGAAAAAGGAACTCCGGGATTTTCAGTAGGCAAAAAGGAAGACAAACTCGGACTGCGCGGCTCTGATACAAGGGAATTGATTTTTGAAGACTGCAAAGTCCCCGCGGAAAACCTGCTCGGAAAAGAAAACGACGGTTTTAAAGTCTTCATGGATACCCTTGACGGCGGCAGGATAAGCATAGGCGCGCTCGCACTCGGCATAGCTCAGGGCGCGATGGACAAATCCGTCGCCTATTCAAAAGAACGAAAGCAATTCGGCCAATTCATAGGAAGCTTCCAGGCGATACAGAACATGATCGCGGATATGGCTGTCGAAATAGAGGCCGCGAGGCATCTTGTTTACAACGCGGCACGCCTGAAAGACGCGCATCTGCCTTATTCCAAAGAATCCGCGATAGCAAAACTATACGCCTCTGAAACCGCAATGCGTACAACAAAAAATGCCATTCAGATATTCGGCGGATACGGATATACAAAAGATTATCCGGTTGAAAGATACTACAGGGATGCAAAATTGTGTGAAATAGGCGAAGGCACTTCGGAAATACAACGAATGGTAATCGCAAGACAAGTCATAGGGCGGTTATAGATTACAAGATTGCGAAGATTGGAAGATTACGGGCCACTGATTGTAACTGCACTGTCTTATGAAATCCTGGCAAACACTCTGCACCTGAAAGTGCGCTGAGAAGGCGTTTTACCGCAGGCAAGGGCATTCTTTTCGTATATGACTTCTGAAGCCACGGATGGCTTTTGATATGCCTTTTTTGACTTTCCCTGCCCCGCTCCCGGCAAATCACCGTTTATGCGATTCTCTTTGTTTTTCATATCATTATTATACCACAGCCATTGCCAAAAAGTCAAGAAAAACACCGTACATTATACGAAGAAGGAAGAATGAAAAATGAAGCATGAAGGACGTCATCCGAGTTCCGAGCGTCGGGTCCCGGACGCCGGATCTCGGACCTCGGATCCCGGGTTCCGTTTAAACGGGCCACGGGAAACGGGAAACGGGTCACGAATCTTCGTTGTTCAGTCGTTTAGTTGTTGAGTCATTGCAGATTTACTTCTTCAAAACTCTTATCGCATTTTCGGCTGAAAACTTGACGTCGTTTGAAAGGTCAGTCCTTAGCAATTCCTCTATGGCCGGCAGGGCTTTTTCGCTTTTTATCTTCGTCAACGCATTGATGCTCGTCGCGCGTACGTACGGATTGTCATCTTTAAGCATTTCAATAAATCTATCCTCAAACTCCCGCCTCTTCATCAGCCCCAGCACATAAATGCCCATCTTGCGCACGTTCGGCTCCGGGTCTCCCATCATTTCCTCCAAATACGGCACCGCGGCATCGCCCTGACGTGAAACCATCAAAGTATATTTCTCCATTCCCGCACGATTGCCCGCGATAGCGGATTTTTTCAGGCCTTCTATGGCGTCCGCCGTTGTAACCTTGGCCTGGCCTGCCGGATTTACGGCAGTATTCCCGGATTCGCCGGAAGCCGAAGATGAATCCGCATTGCTTCCTGCCGGACTAACCGGCAAATCTGTCATCTTGCCCGGTTCTTTAGAGCTGTCCTTAACTGTCTTCTCCCCAGGAACCAAAGAATCCGCACCATTATGGCCGGCGTTCTCAGTTCCATTATGTCCGTTATTGCCCGCAAAAAAAGTAAAGTAACCGATTGAAACTGCGCCGCATAAGACGGCTGTTATGCTTATTATAAATGCTGTTTTGCTCATAGACTCCGTCCCGCCCTTTTTCCTTTTTCATTCTTTATTCTTCGTATAAACCTTGCCGCGAAAATCAATCCAGCCGCAAGCAGAAGCAACATTGCGGGCAGGCGGGAAAAGCCGCTCATTTCTTCAATCATGCACCTGCCGCCGCTGTCTTTTTTCCCGGCTTCTTCAAGCGGCGCATCAGTCAAACCGTCATCCGCGGGCGGATTGTACACTAAGCCGCCGTCATCAACGGGCGGCTGGTCGGCTGGAGGTTGCTCTGCGGGCGGCTGGTCCGCAGGGGGCTGGTCGGCCGGGGGTTGGTCAGCAGGCGGTTCATCCGGAGGAGGCGTCGGCTCCTCAACAACAGGCGAAACCGCCGCAAGGGGCGTATTCCCAAACGCTCCCATATTTATCCTGCCGCCGTTAGGTTCGGTCTCATTCGCGTACGCATCCAGGGGATCGCCGGCATCTATGGTAGGCTGGCCGGCAGTTTCCCTGAAATCATCGCCTGATTCGTCAATAAAAACAACGTCCTGTGAAATATCGGTCGTTGCCGGCGTTGTATTTGAATAGTCGCTGACAAGATTGCCGTACACATCATTATAAGAACTGTTAACAACAGCGGAACTCATCGCGAAAACGCCGTAGCCGTAATTCCGGATGAAAATATTGTTTTTAATATTCGCCGTGGCATTGGCTTCCACCATTACCGCATAGGTGCATCTGCTGATTGTATTATTGATAATATCCGCGGCGGAATCGGTACGCACAAGAATTGCGGTGGACTGGCCGACAAAAATGCAGTTTTTTACCGCGACATCAAGCTGATTCGTATCGATGCCGGTATCGCCTCCCTTGAATGTAATGCCGGAAATCGTGCCCGGCGCTCCGGTGCCGGATATTATCTGAAACATCGGCGATGAACTCAAAAGAGAACCGTTTAATATTGTATTGCCGTTTGCCGCGCCCGTAACGGAGACGCCGGCCTTCAAAGACACCGTGTCCTGGAAATAATAAATACCCTCGCTTAGCTGTATGGTTTCACCGCTCTGTGAAGCTGTTACGGCTTCGGAAATATTATTATAAACGGTATTCAAAATTGAAACCGACATATTTGACGGCGTGGTTGACGCCCCCACGCCCGCGCTCTGCAGGCCGTCGTAATCCTCGGCAACAAGATAAAATTCATAAGTCATCCCGCCTGTGAGATTCTCTACTGTAGCCGAAGTTGCGTCCGTGATTTCAGTGTAAGGCCCGTAAACGCCGCCTGTTGCCCTGTAGGTCAACAAATATGTATCCATATCCGTGCTTGCGCTTGCCGTCCAGGACAATTCCACGGATGTTGAACCCGGCACCGCTGTAAAATCAGACGGCGGCAGAGGCGCTTCAACTATCCAGAAGTCCTGTATTTCAGTCCATGCGGAATACGCGCCGCTGGGATCCTTGCTTCTTACCGCGTAATAGATATGCGTATTATCCGGATACGACTGCGGCAATTGCGTGCTCAATGCCGTTGTCAACGGATATTCGTAATATGTGCTCAGGACTTCACCGTCAACATCGTACCTGACTAAATACGACAGCGCATCGCTATCCGGGTCACTGCCGGCGCCCCATGAAAAAACCGGCTGGCCGGAAAGCGCCAGCTGGGAATCCGCGGGATTAAAACCTGACGCAGGCGCCGAAGGCGGCTCATTCTGACCTTCAAAGGCATATAACGTGCCTGCCGTAGTCACAACATATATCCTACCATTCGCTATTACCGGAGCCGCATACACGTCTCCGTCAAGGTCCTCGGAATCCGCTACAGCGCCGTCCGAGGTATTAAGCACGTATAATTTATTGTCTGCCTGCGAACCTGCAAATACATACTGGTCGGTCACGGCAGGCGCACCGGCGTAAACCGTATTGGACGCGTCGCCTATCGCGGCCGCGCCCGCCCATGCGGGAGAAAGCGTCACGGCATCAAAGGCAAATACCGCCATGTTCGGATACCCCGCAATGACATAAAGATTGCCGGAACTCAACGCTGGCGAACACGGCACCGACTGAGTCCATGCAGGAACGATGTCCGGATTGCTTAACGGCTGTTCCAACTGTGCCGTCATGGTAGTATCAAGCGCGTAAACTTTAAGGTTAAATGTGCCGGGGACAATATATATCTGATTATTATAAACGAGGGGCGAAGACAGATTCGGCGTGCCATCGCTCAGGAAGCTGTAGAGCACTGCCCCGTTGTCCGCGATATCCAATGCGTAGAACATGCCGCTATTGCATCCTATATACAATACGCCATCAGCTATAACCGGCGAAGAATACACAGTTTGTTCCAATACCGTTTCCCATTGAGATTCGCCCGAATAGGCGCTTAATGCCATAACCTTATTATTCGGGAATCCGGAACCGATATAAACGATGCCGTCTTCAATGACAGGAGAAGACATCTCGGTAGACCCTGTATAATATGTCCACAACTCAATGCCTGTAACGCTGTCAAGGCATATTATGTAACCGTCAATCGCAGAAACGTACAACCTGCCCAGAACTACCGCGGGACTGCTGTAAAAACCGGCGTATTTCCTGGACCATACCGCCGACTGGTCGGATTCCTTGTAAGCCTTGACATAACCGTCCTGGGTGCACACGTAAATCATACCGTCCGCAACCGCGGGAGTTGAATATATGGGACTGCCTACGGAAACAGACCATTTCTGGGCAATCGGCAGTGTTATAGTCTCCGCGGAACGCCGCGTGCCCGCCGAATCCCCGCTGTATGAAACCCAGTCAGCCGTGAACAACTGCCTTATATCAAATAACTGGGTTGCAAGCAGGCAAATAAATAAACACAGCAGAATCTTAAATCGCATACTAAACTCCTTTATTTTTCTTAAATCTAAAATCTTAAATATCTTACGGCGTCGGGTCTATCAGCGGTTCAATATAAAATATCTTGCCCTGACTCGTGCCTATCATATATTTATCGGCGTCAATATCGTACGAAACCGAAGTAATGTCATGGTTCTGTCCAAAGTAATAATAATAACTTGTGCCGCTGTCGGGATTGCTTACAACCGCGCCGGCTGAAATATCAATGCCATATATCTTGCCGTTGTTATTGCCTATATATACGAGGCCGTCGCCGATGGTCAAAGGCGTACAGGAAATCTGCACGGCTTCAAGCTGGATGACAAACGAAGATGCGTCAAATGCCGCATCGGTCTTCGGGGTATTATTCGTTGGTATGGCGTAGAACTTGCCGCCGCTGTCGCCGAAGAACAACATGCCCGAATCATCCCACGGAGCGGCCGTAATGCCCGCAGGCACCCTATTGCCTGTCAGTGTATGAGCGGCTCCGGGCCACGGATAACTGGCCACCTCGGCCGCAAATCCGCCGTAAGGCGATACCGCGTGCACCCATCCTTTATTGGCATTCTGCGAACCGTCATCGGTGACATACAGGTAACTTGACAGCATGGTAGGCGACTTGAAGCTCCCGTTCGTATTGCTTATTGAGGCATTAACGACTCCGCCGTCAACATTAATTCTTTCAATCAACGCGCTTCCCGCAACAAAATCAGTTCCGAGAAACAACCATGTCGTACCGGCATCAACCACAGAAGAAGGCACCGTGTAAATGGCCTTGTCAATAAGTATGTGGCTCACGGGGAAAGACGCCACGCGCACCTTGGTGGCTTTATTATAACCAAACAAATATGCCTTGGCATCATCACCGGTGCCTCCGCAATAAATGTTATTATCGTCGGTAATCACCGGCGCTGTAGCCGGGCTGTCCGTGGCAGGGCTAATGTCAAGGCCGCCAACCCACGGTCCTGCGGCAATATTCAGCGCGGCGCCTGTATCAATCAATTTGACTATCTTGCCTTTCGTAGTGCCGAAATATATCGTGTGCAGGATTTCCACAACATTAGCGTCACCATCGCAATCGCTTGTATCAACTTCATTATCCCACCATGGCGTACCGACGATGTCGCCGCTCGCATCCGGAAGGTCGTAGTAATACACGGGGCTCTTAAGTTTCCCGTCATTGGCAAGCACATAGATGCGGTCAACGGTATTCGCGCCGTTTATATTACGCGATGCCACATAAGTGGAATACCATCCGGGCACGCCCAGGAATCCAAAGGCATTGGTCGGGAATCCCTGCACAGCCCCCTTAATATCCGGGTTTGCCGTATAAGTCCAGTTAACTGCCGCACTTGTAACTGTTTCAGTTGCGCTTCCTGCGCCGTTGCCGTTTGTAGCGGCATCCCTGTATTCAAATGTCACGCAGACCGACTGGCCGTCCGCAGGCGCGGTATCAATCACTGCAACGCTGTATCCGCCCGGCAGATATGTATCGTCAAAATATACATCAGCCACTGCCAGTGAAATCGGTCCGTTTTGTTCTATCGTAAGGTGCCTGCCTCCGACAGTGGCATTATAGAATGCCACGGCAGTTAGGGAGGTTATTGCCGCGGTATTGGTAATATAAAATCCTTTGCCGCCGGTATTAGTATTATATACATCCAAAGCAGTAATGTTGACAGTGCCGTTCAATGTAATATCATAGTATGCCGTCGCGGGAATTGAACTCAATATGGTGCCGCCGGACGCGGTAAACGCCGCCGCAGAAGCAACCGTAATTACCGAACCGTTGGTCAGGGTAATTGAAGAGCCGGTATTCATCGAAAGAGTGCCGCCCGAAACGGTCAAGGTGCCGGAAGCCGGCGCGACCGTATCGCCTATGGTCAAAGCGAGGCCGTTAAGGCTGAAAGTGCCGGACTGCAGGGTCAGCAGATTCTTCACGACAACGTTACCGGTCAATTGAGTTGTTATAGCATTTGTATTTATTTTCAGGTTATAAAAAGTTCCCGCGGGAATATTAGGCGACACCAACTGGTTGTCCACCGTAACAGTGCCTTTATCGGTACTGATAGTACCCCAGGCGGTGGTATTGCCGGTAACTTTAAGTTCATCGGCAGTATCGCCGAAAGTAACCGTACCCAGATTATTAAATGTCCCTGATATCTTAATGGTACCGCCGTTAGCATCGTTGGTATCTGAATCCGGCATCTGTATATTGGAACCGACCTGATTAGTAAAATTCCCGGTCACATTAAGAGTCCTGAAATCCTGCACCGTAATAGTGCCGGAATTATCAACGTTTCCGGAAATCGTCGCAGAACCTGTAAGGGTATTAATAGCCCCAAAAGTAATAGAGGCGTTTACGCCGAGAGTAGCGTTGCCGCTTATTGTAGTTGTAAGAGAACCCGCTGTTGCGCCGACCGCAATACTCGCGGTACCGCTCATTGTTACATTACCGTCTATAAGAAAAACCTTCGGACTGGCGCCGCCGGTGGAATATGAAAATGTTGCCGATGTCATATCAAAACTGCCATGTATTGTAAAACTTATATCATTGCCGCTTATGGACAATGTCCTGCCGTTCTCCATTGTCAAACTGCCTATCTCCACTGAACTTGAAATAGACGGGTTATTCGTAACTCCAGCTGTAGGTATTACAACCTTGCTGTAGTTCCCAGGAATGGTTAAATTATCTTCCCAATTCAACGGGTCCGTCCACACAGCGCTGGTATCGCCTACCCAGGTCTTCTTAGGCCATCTGATAGAACCTGACGTATCCGGGTCAGCGCCGTTCTGCGGGTCTATTTCGTAAGTGCCGCCGCTGTTCGCGCCGCCGTACGCGGTAAAAGAAATAGCCGGGTTCTGGGCGCCACCGGCCGCCTGGACGTTATTGGTGCAATACGCGTCAAAAGTGCATCCGCTGAAGGTCATTCCAGACATGGTTGTATCATTCAATACAAGGTAAACGCCGGACGCAGAGCCGGTTGTCTTACTGAATACGACTCTGTCTAAGGCAAATGAAGGGTCGGCACCTACATTAGCCATGACCATTCCAGTATCCGCGGGATCAATCACATTCAATCCGTTTATATCCACGGTACCTGAAGTACTGAATGTCATTGAATACCTGTTGCCATTATTAACGGCATTGATTGCCGGTTTTGCTAAAGTATCCGTAGTGCTGAAATCGCCGTTAAATGTCAGCGTACCAGCGGCTATTGCCGTTCCGAGGCGCAGGTTACAGCTGTTCTGCATGTCAAGCTTGCCGCTCGCGTTTACGGCAAGGGTTGACTGAACGGTCACATCATCGCCGGCATCAAGGGTTAATTTGCCCGTTCCTGTAATTGTAATCTTAAAGAAAGACATGGTACCCGATGTAGCGCCGCCCAGCCCCGTAAATCTTACTTCGGAATCGCCGCACGTGAACGCGCCACTGTTGATAAGCGAGAATGTGCCCTTAAGATCTATGAAATTCGTGGTAACGCTTTCCACGAGAGTACCGCCATCCACGGTAATGTTGTTGAATTCCGTGGTTGCGGAGCCGTTTATAACGCCTGAAGCGGTCGTGAACGTTACCGTACTGGAACCGGAATTAAACGTGCCGCCGTTATTTGTCCAGGCGGCCGCAATCTTGATGGTTGATACGCCGCTTAGAGACAACGACTTTGTATTGGGAATAGTTATATTCGCAAACTGGGTAATATTGTTCCCTGCCACGGTTGACGGCGTTCCACTAAATATAACCGTAGAACCGTTTGCCGTAAACGAACCGTCATTAGTCCAGATATTGTTTACGGTTATGGTTTTACCGTTGCCATCAAGGACCGCGTTATTGTTTATGGTTATGTTATTCGTGGTAAAGTTGCCGCCGGCGCTTACGGTTGCCGAGGTATTGCTGATGGTTATACTATTGTATGTCGTAAACGCCGTGACATTCTGTATAGCCGTACCATTATATTCAATTGTTCCGTTGGTATTATCAAACGTAGTTGTAACCGACAATGAAGATTTTATCTTCAACATACCATTGACGGTCAGGATATTGGAAACGCTTAAAGCGTCGTTAGCCGTAAAAGTATACGTAGTAGGAATTGTAAGGTTATAGAACGCGTCGCCGCCGGAATCAATTGTACCGTTTGAAGACCGTAAAGTTACGGTAGTGGTATTCGGCGTAAACACCGCAGAGCCGCCGTTATTCCAGTCAGCATTAACCGTAATGTTCGCGTTTAACACAAGCGTGCCGCTATTGGTAACTTTACCGTTAATGGTGGAAGATGCTGAACCTATGGTAAGCGAACCGCTATTGGTTACATCGCCGTTTGCCGTGAAAGCAGGAGACGAAATTGAAATAGAACTGCCAGAACCTGTCGTAAAGGTGCCGTTTATTGTCAAAGAACCGAGGCCGCCGGAGCTGAACGTAAAGGTAGGCACGCCTGCGGCGCCGCCGTCCGCATCAAGCGTAAGGTTGCCGTTTAAGGTCAGTTGTTTGTCGGCCGCCGCGGCAGAAACCGAAGCGCCATCCTGAATCTGTATGCCCGCAACGGTTGAATTAATATCAATGCTTACAGGATAATTGGAAGCGCCTGTCGGGAACACAACTTTATCCCCTGCCTGAGGTTTGCCGATAGGATTCCAGTTATTATCAACGCTCCATAAATTGCTTACAGTGCCGACCCATTGTTTCGCGGGCCATCTGATTGAACCGGTATTATCAGGATTGTTGGCAGGCGGCGCCGGAAGCTGGGAACCGTTATTGTCGTCATTCTCATAGGTCCCGCCGGCCTTAGAACCGCTGGCGCCGAGGAGGTTGACCACAAGGCCGCCGGCTATCGCGCCCGACGGGGTAAAAACGTTATATTGGCAATTCGCGTCAAACGAACAACCAGCGAACGA
Source organism: Planctomycetota bacterium (assembly GCA_016220095.1). Classification (GTDB taxonomy): domain Bacteria; phylum Planctomycetota; class MHYJ01; order JACQXL01; family JACRIJ01; genus JACRIJ01. Next base: position 40,967 of record JACRIJ010000044.1, read on the forward strand.
ATAACTGCCCGCTGTAAAGTTTATTTTTATATACGTCCTGCCGGCAAGATACGCACTACTCGTAAATGACGCGTAATCTATGTCAAAACCGGTATTTGCCGTATTCGATATGCTAAGACCGTTCGCATCAGGATTATTGAAAGTAACATTGTTTATCAACACCTTTCCGGAAGCACCGGACACGGTAAATGAAAAATACGCGCCTTTGTCTGTTACCGTAGGGGTCAAACCGCTCGTCTGGAACAACCCCTGTATAGCGGCAGAACCAGCCGTAGAAGGCGTTCCCAAACGAAGCACAGAACTTCCGTTCATGGATAATGTACCGGCACTTGTCACGGTCAACGCATTTGACACCGTTATATCACTGCCGGCATTCAATGCAAGCGTTCCGGTGACCTGAACATTATAGAACGTAGAAGCATTCGCGCCTTTTACTTCCGCGGTCGTGCCCGTAAAATATACTGTAGAACTGTTCGCGGTAAACGTCCCGTCGTTCTGGAAAACGTTCTTGACCTTAGCCTGGGCTATGCCGGCGTCAATGCTCATCGTAACGCCGGTATCAACGGTAAGGTTATAGAATTCCGTAACCGCACTGCCCGCAATGGACGAAGCAATGCCGGTAAATATTACAGTTGAAGATCCGGTCGTAAACGCGTTGTTATTCGTCCATACGCCATAAACCTTTGCCGTACCTATAGCTCCTATCTGCAGGGTTTTTGTCGCGCTTATCGTGACATTATTAAATTCCGTTATGGAAGTGCCGCCGATAGTTGAAGGCGCGCCGCTAAATGTTATCGTTGAAGTGCCCTTCTGGAACGTACCGTTATTGGTAAAATCGCCGCTGACCACGATCGTATAAGCGCCCGCATTAACGACGGCATTCGTTGCAATAGTCAGCGTGCCGTTAAGCGTCACGACGGCGCCGAATGATACTGTTGCGGATGTATTTGAAACCGTTATATTATTATAAGAAGACGGCGCAGTAGGTATGGACTGGACCACGGTACCGTTGAATTCCAAAGTGCCGCCGGTTGAATCAAATGCCGCTCCGAACGTTATACCGGATTTCAATTTCAGGGTTCCGGGCAGTGTCAAAGTTCCGCCGGCATTCATGCTTATGCTATCGTTAGCGGTATAAGCGCATCCCGAATTTACTTTCAAACTGTAGAATGACTGGCCGCCGCTTGCTATGGTGCCTGCAACGCCGTTAAAAGTAACCGTGCCTGAAGGAGTCGTTATGATATTGGTATTTGACCATGAACCCGTAACAGTCATATTGCCGGGTGTTAGCGTGCCGGAATTAGTCAATGAGCCTTTTAATGTAAAAGCGGTGGCATTGGTAAATGTACCGCTGTTCGTAAAATTACTTTCCATGGTAAAAGTAACCGCATTGGATACGCTCATCGTACCGCCGCTGGTTACGGCGCCTTTTAACAAAAGAGACGAAGTGGCGCCGGCGCATGAGTAATTAAACTGCCCCACGCCCTCGCCGAGGTTTGATTGTATAACGAGTGTGCCGTTAACGGTAAGCTTGATATCATTCGCAGAGGCCGTAAGTACAGCGCCGTCCTGGATTTCAAGGGACGCAAGAGTCGTGGTTATATTCAGGGTAGGCTGTGCTAACGCGCCTGTAAATTCGCTTGGACTTGGAATAATAACGCGTTCCGCAGTGGAAGGCACGCCGGACGGCGTCCAATTGTTTGCAGTGCTCCATGAAGTACTTACGGAACCGTTCCATTTCTTCGCGGGCCACTGGATGGAACCCGTATTGTCCGGGTCGCCCGGATTCTGCTGGCCGGCCGCGTTGTCATTTTCATAAGCGCCGCCGGATTTCGCGCCGCTGTAGCCCTGGATTTTCACGACCATGCTTGCGGCAATACTGCCGTTGGCGGTCTGGACGTTATATTGGCAACCGCTGTCAAAAGAACAACCGGTAAACGCGTAAGTAGAACTGGCAACAATTTTATCTATCTTAAGAAACACACCGACTCCGGAGGAATCCCCGGGGTCAGTAAAGCTGACGTTGTCAACATCAAATCCTGTCCCTGCGTTCGTCGTAATATTCAAACCGTTGTCCCCAGGATTCTGGAAATTCAATCCGTTAAGCACCACTATGCCGGCGCCGCTGACCGTCCCCACAGTAAAGGCGTATTTGGAACCGGTATCGGTAACCGTAGGAGTCGTGCCTGAAGATGTAAACGTTCCCTCAATAGTCGCGCCGGTAACGCCTAAGCGCAATATTGAATTGCCTGTAAGATTGAACGTGCCGCCTGAAAGCACTGTCAACCCGGTTGAAACGGTAATGTCATCACTGCCGTCCATCGTCAGAGTACCGGCTATTTTCAGCTGATAGAATGTTGTAGCATTCCCTTCAATCGTACCCGTACTGCCCGTGAACCTTATAACCGTGGAGCCCGGAGTAAAAGTACCGATATTATTCCAGATGTTTTTCACCCTGACATCGTTAGTAACATCCGACAATGTCGCGCCTGTATTTATTTTCAGGTTATTGAAAACCGTACCCGCGTTACCCGCAATCTGAGACGAACCGCTGTTGAACGTTACTGTTGAATTGGACGCGGTAAATGTGCCGGTATTGCTGAAAGTCCCGTTCACTTTAATTTCACTTACGTTTACCGTAAGGGTATTTGTAACGGACAAGTTATTGAATGTGGTAACCGCCGTACCTTCTATAGTTGAAGCGGCGCCTGCGAATGTAACATTAGAAGTCTGCGACGTAAATGTACCGTTATTTGTCCACTTGCCGTTAATTGTAATGGTATTGCCGCCGCCAATGAACACGGATGAATTGTTTACAGTCAGGTCCACTGCCGCGATGGCGCCGCCGGCGGTAACGCCGCCCGCGGAAGTATTGCTTACGATAATAACATTATACGTCTCCGCAGGCATGGTCTGCGCGGAAGTTCCATTAAAATCAACGGTACCGCCCGCCTCGGTAAAGGTTGTTCCGAACGTGATGCCTGTCTTAACCTTAAGATAACCTGAGAGGGTAAACGTTGATGATAGAGCAAACGTATCCAAAGCGGTATATACGGAACCCGTAGGTATTGTAACGCTGTTGAACAATGCGCTCCCCATGGTCACGTTACCGGTGGTACCGTTTAAGGTTACCGTACCAGCGCCTGGTGTAAACGTACCGCTGTTTGTAAAACTGCCGGTAATTATCATATTGCCGGTTGTAAAATTACCGGTATTATTCAGATCTCCTGTAACTGCGAATGACGGCGAAGTTGACGTAAAAAAACCCGCGTTCGTCAGCGTGCCTGAAACGTTGAATATCTCAGCGGCCGAACTTACAGTTCCCTCGTTCTGAATAGTACCGGCATTAAACAAAGAACCCACGCCTGATGATGTAAAATTCAGGTTAGCAGCGGAACCGTATCCCTGGTTGGATTCTATAAAAAGCTGGTTATTAACTCTGAGAGTTCTATTAGTGCCGCTTGTGGAAAACACCGTACCGTCATATATCATAAGGCTGCCTACGGTGGCATTAATATCCAATACGGGGTCATTTGCCGCGCCGACTCTGTCGTCAGGGCTCGGTATAATAACCTTGTCTGAAGCCGTTGGAATGGTACCCGTATTCCAATTGCCCGCGGAACTCCAGAATTGATTGACATCGCCTTCCCATCTGATGACGCGCCATACGATTGAGCCGCCGCCCGCGACAACGCCTCCCCCCTTATCATTTTCGTAAGTCTCGCCGGTCCTTAATCCGCTGTCGCCGCTCATAGTAACCGCATTATTCACCACGCCGACATTATTCGTAGTTGACACGTTATACTGGCATCCGTCATTGAACGTGCATCCCTGGAAGCTGTAAGTATATGCGGCTATTGACGTATAACCGAGGGTAATGTATGTACCCTGGAACAAACCGTCGCTATCGGAAAAAGTTACGTTATCTATGTCTATGCTGGTATTAGCATTAGCGGCAATATTTAAACCGTTATCGTTGGGATTCTGGAAAAACAAACCGTTGAGTAAAACTTTTCCTGAATTATTCACAGTAAATGAATACTTCGCACCGGTATTGGTAACCACCGGCGTACTGCCTGAAGTGCTGAAAGTCCCGCCCTGAATCGTACATGACACCCCTACGCGCAGATAGCATGTATCGGCCATATTCAGAACGCCTGTAACGAGAACCGCGTTATTAGCCTTCAGGTCGTCGCCGCTGTTAAGATTCAATGTGCCGCTCACCGTAGTATTGTAAGTTATAAGCGGATTCGTTCCCGCAAGACTGCTGTTACCGCCGTTGAACTCAAGAGTATCATCACCGGCTGTAAATGACCCGTTATTTGTAAAGATATTCTGTATCTTCAAAGTGCCTGTCGCAGTTGAAATGCCCAGCACGGTGCCGTTAGAGATTTCCATATTATAAAAATTCGTAACCGTAGTACCCGAAATATCGCAGGATACTCCCGTAAAATAAACCGTGCTGAAAATCTGCGTAAAAGCGCCGTTATTTACCCAGTTCCCCTTGACTTTCAACTGGTTTATCGCGCCTATAGTAAGCGTTTTGACGGTAAATATTTCGATGTTATTGAATTCTGTAACTGAAATGCCGCTTACGGAAGACGGCACGCCCTTGAATACCACTTTTGATGTTGACGGGGTAAACGTACCGTCATTAGTCCAGTTACCGGTAAGATTGACCGTATATGCCTGGGCATTGAAATTAGCCGATATGCCTATTACAATATCTCCGGAAACGGTTACATCGCCGCCGAGTGAAACCGCGGCGCTTGTATTCTCTATATGAAGGTCGTGGTATGACGCGCCACCGGGCGGCTGGGGCACTGTCTGGACCGCGGTGCCTGAAAATTCCATTACACCGGCTGTTGACGAAAAAGTGCCGCTCATCGTAATTCCATTTTTTATCTTTAAGGTGCCTTCCACGCTTAAAGCGCCGCTGACGGTCAACGAATCCGCCGCACTGTAAACCGCGGAAGATATTATCGTAAGATTATTAAAACTTGAACCGCCGCTTGTAAGTGATGAATTTGCGCCTTTCAACGTAATGGTTCCGGCTCCGGCTGTAAATGTGGCCGAATTGGTGAATGAACCTGATATGCTTACTGTTACCGGCGAAAAAACGCCCGAATTCGTCACACTGCCGCCGATGGTAAAACTGGCGGAAGATGCGGCATTTGTAAAAGAACCGGTATTGGTAAGATTGCCGTTTATTGTAAACGTTATCGCATTGCTGACGGAAATGGCGCCGCCGTTGGAGACGTCGCGCTGGATTTCAAGTTTTGAAGTAGTGCCGCCGGAAGTAAAATTCAACTGCCCCGCGCTTCCTTCGCCCAGGTCGGATTCAATAGTTAATCCGCCCGTTATAACCAACTGCCGGTTATTTCCGGTAGTATCAAGCCGCGAACCGTCTTCCAATATCAAACTGCCTATGGTGGCATTGGTATTTAGAATGGGATACTCCGTCGTACCGTTATAAACTGGGGCGGTGCTCGGACTGCCGATCTTAACCTTTTCACCCTGTACGGGAACTCCGTCCGGGGCCCAATTCGCGGCCTCGCTCCAGTTTTGCGTGGAGCCGCCGCCGTCCCATTGCCGTATCGGCCAAACCATATCGCCACCGGCTACGTAACCACTGCCGCTCTCGTATTCGTATAGTTCATCGCCTTTCTCGCCGCTTGCCGCAATCATGCTTAAGGCGCTTGCCGCCGCGCTGGCAGGGATGTATACGTTGTACTGGCAATACCTGTCAAAACTGCATCCGGAAAAGACATATTTATTGGCGGTAATGCCGGCCATTTCAAGACGCAGGTAATAACCTGTCTGCAATGTATCGCTATTTGTAAAATTAACGTTATCTATGTTCAGACTGGCCGCGCTGACGATCCGCATGCCGTTATCGTCCGGGTTGGCAAAATTGAGCCCGTTTATGTTAAGAATGGCAACCGCATTGTTCACCGTAAAAGAAAATTTCGTGCCCGTATCGGTAAGCGTCGGGGTATCCGTAGTTTGAAAAGTTCCGTTTACGGTTACTGCCGGTGTGCGTATAGTGCCGTCATTGCTCATGTATAACGTACCCGTGGTTGAAACGGTCAACTGATTCGTTACCGTAACCACATCGCCCGTATTAACAACAAGTTTTCCGTCACATTGCAGATTGTAAAAACCAAGATTGGCCCCGGCAACGCCGCCATTCGTGCCGTTAAAAATAACCATTGAAGTCCCGGCTGAAAACGTGCCGCTGTTTGTGAACGTACCCCTGAGTTTGACCTGCCCTATCGCGCCTATGGAAAGCGTACAGGTATTCTCAAGCGAAATATTATTGAACGTGTCCGCAACGACGCCGTTTATCACGGATGAAGCGCCGGTGAAAATGATCGTTGAATTGCCTGAAACAAAACCGGCTGTTGCCGCGTTATTGTCCTGCCAATTGCCGGAAACCTTTATGGTTTCGCCGGTATTGGTTATAGTCAATGTCGCATTATTGCTTATGGTGACATTATTGAACGTAGGCATGCTTATGCCCTGGACTTCGGAATTTGCGCCCGCGAATACAACGGTGGAAGAACTGCCGTTGAAAGTGCCGTTATTGATAAAGTTGCCGTTAATGGTAATCTGGGAATTGCCGCCGGATAACGTTGCGCCCTGGTTGATTGTCAGGTTGCCGTTCACAACAATATTACCCTGCAAGGTTACAGTACTGGAAAGATTGTTGATTACGAGATTATTGTAGGTCTTAGCAGGAATACTCTGCGAAATTGAGCCGTTTAATTCCAGCGTACCGCCTGCGGGCGTAAACGTCGCAGGAATGGATATCGCCTTCTGTACCTTTAAATAGCCCGCGAGAACCAACGTATCGGTAATAGTAAAATCGTCCGTAGCAGTATAGGAAGACGTTGAAGGGAAATTAACCTTAAAATAACTCCCGAGGCCTGATGCGATAGTCCTGTTTACGCCCTTGAAATAAACCGTACCCGCGCCGGGAGTAACCATACCCGTGTTATCCCAGTTGCCGAATATATTTATGGAAACCGGCGTTAGCGCGCCTGAATTTACCATATCGCCGCGCACGGTAAAAAACGCATTCGCCGCGGCAATATTGTTTGTTACAGTGCCGGTATTGAACAAATTGCCTTGGATGTCAATGGAGCCTGTCGTGATATTCTGTATGGTAAAATCGCCGTAATTATTGAAATCGCCGCCCACGTCCAGGTAAACGTTCGTACCTGCCGCGACGCCCCATACGACTGAACCGGCCGCACCCGCTCCGGTATCCGCTTCAATGGTAAAATCACCGGCAACGTTTAACGTCCTGCTGCTGTTAGAGGTCAGGTTGCCCCCGTCTTCGATAAGAAGAGAAGCTACATTTGCGTCCGTATTTAAGTTTGGCGCGAACTGGTTTGCAAGCGTTGATTCATCGGGAATAATTATACGATCGGCGCCTGTAGGAGTTGCATTAGGATTCCAGTTATTGGATGAGCTCCATTGGGTAGTGCCGTTGCCGGCGTCCCATTTCTTTTCCACCCAGACGATGCTCCCGGGAGTTATTATGCCGCCGCTTGTCTTATCGTCTTCCCATGTCACACCGCCTTTTGTCCCGCCGTATCCGACCATGGATACGGAACTGTTCGGCGTACCCGCGGTAGTCCTTATGTTATACTGGCAATAGGTATCAAACGTGCAATAGCTTACGCTGTAAGGCGCCTGCGACCAGTCGTTCAGCAGAAATTGCAGATAAACGCCGGCTTCAAGCCCGTCGCTATCCGTAAAGTTTATGCCGCCGATGGTCTGCGTCAGTGACGCGGTATTGACAATCTTGAGGCCTTCGTTATCGGGATTCGTTATGTTCAAATCGGAAACATCGAGAGAACCGCCGTTCTGAACTATGAAAGAAAGCTTTGAACCCGTATCGGCAATGCTCGGAACGGAACCGCTTGAATTAAACGTGCCTTCAACAACAACTGCCTTGACATTCATCTGGCAGGAGTTTACCATGTAAAAAGACGCACCGTTGTTAACCTTAAACTGGTTCAACACGGTAATCGTATCGCCGGCATCCATGGTAAGCTTGCTTGAAACCGTAACGTTATAAAAAGTAGGCGCCACGAGGCACGTGCCAATGGTGGAATTACTGCCGTTGAATTCCACGGTTGACGTACCGTAATTGAAAGTGCCGTTGTCAATGAATTCGCCGCCTATCCTCAGGGTCGTTACACCGGCTCCCAAAGAAAGCGTTTTCATGTCGTCTATCTTCAAATTACTAAATGACTGCGTGGCACTGCCGTTGACGGAAGAACTCGTGCCCGTGAATATGACGGTGGAACCGGTGCTGGTAAAAGTGCCGTTATTCGTCCACGCATTGACAATTTTTACCGGCATGGCAAGTGTAAATGATTTGGCATTGATGATTTCCAGGTCATAGAATTCCGTCGTGCTTGTGCCGATAACGTACACGGGAGAACCGTTACAACTCAACTTTGAAGTGCCGTAGTTAAAAGTTCCGTTATTTGTTAACGTGCTGTTATTGGCGTTTAATGTTATGTATAGGTGCCGGCGCTGAGCGTCGCCAGGGAATTTATCGTCAGCGTACCGTTCACCAATGTATTGCCCGCGAGGGAAACCGCCGCGGAGGTATTGCTTATCTTGAGGTTATTGTACGTCCACGCCGGCACTGTCTGGGCCGCTGTGCCGTTGAATTCCACCGTGCCCGTGGTGGACGAAAACGCGCCGCTTACGGATATCGTACTCGTTACCTTGATCGTGCCGGGCAAGGTTAAATTGCGGTCAATTACCAAACTGTCAAGGGCCGTATATACCTTGCCGTTATTAATATCCACATCGTAGAAACTTGAAGCGCCTCTGGTGATATTGCCCATGGAACCATTAAAAATGACCTTTTTGTTATTGTGCGTATAGGAAGCGGAATTGGTCCAACTGCCGCCTACGGTCACGTTGCCGGGGTTAAATGAACTGGTATTAACGACGTTTCCGCTGATAGTAAAAGTACCGCTGACACTTGCGGTAAAACCGGCGTTATTTTCAACGTTCCCGCTGATGGTGCAATTCAGCGCCGTTATGCTTATCGTGCCCGAAGATACGACGTTTCCCGATATGGTAAGCTGTGAACCGACCACGGACTCGTTATAAGTAAATGCCGCAACGCCGTTTCCGTCATCAGGATATAATACCAGGGCGCCGCTTATGGTCAACGTCCTGCCGACGCCGTCAGTCGTTAACTGCGCGCCGCTTTCAATTTCAATTGACGCCGCAACGCCGTTGGCATTAAGGACGGGATTATAGGTGACTTTGGGAATCCGCACCCTTTCCGTCGCCAACGGAACTGAAGCAGGGCTCCAGTTGCCATTGGTATTCCACGAAGTAAGATTGCCCACAGTGCCGCCAACCCATGTCTTTTTCGGCCATCTTATGGAACCGTTATCGTCAGGAGCGCCTGCGGTAACCTTGCCGAGGGACTGGTCGTCTTCATACTGACCGCCGCCTTTGCCGCCGGTATAACCCTGCATGGTAACAGTCTCAGTATTCCATGTCCCTGCGGATAACGTACGCACGTTAAATTGGCAGGCAAGGTCAAATGTGCAGTTTGAAAAAGTATATGAAGTGCCTGTAGGGTCAAAAGAAAAGTTCAGATAAACGCCGGATGCCTGGCCGTCGGTATTCGTAAAATTAATGCTGGCAAGGCTGAGAGCCGCGGGTTTTGTGGTAAATTTCATGCCTTCGTTGTCCGGGTTCTTGAAATCAAGCCTGGAAATACTGATATTGTTGGCGGAACTGAAAGTCCACGTAAAATACGCGCCCCTGTCAATAACGGTCGGTGACAATGTGCCGTTAGCCGTAAAGTTTCCGCTTATTGTCGCGGACGTACCTACTCGCAAAGTACAATTATCCGTCAGGGTCAAAGTTCTGCCCGCGGCTACTGTTATAGTATTAACGGCAAGATCGTCGCCGGCGTCAAGAGTTAACGCGCCTGTAGCCGAAATAGTGCACGTGTATAATGTCAACGGCGCCGTACCGAGCAATGCACAGGAGCCGCCGTTATAAGTCACTATCCTTGTCCCTGGGACAAACGTTGATTGGTTGTTCGTCCAATTGCCGTTGACCGTATAGTCGGCAAGCGCAGTTGCGGACACTGTAGCGCTTATGATTATATTATTAAATGTCTCCGCGGCATCTGGCAGAATGGGATTGCTTCCTGAAAATACCACCGTAGAAGTACCTTCTGCAAATGCCACATCTCCGATGTTATTATCCCACGTACCGCCGTTGATGGTTATGGTATTGGCATTGGCATTTACGGCTGTCGCGCTTTGCATAAAAAATGTGCCGAGAACTGAAAAAGACCTGCTGATAGTAAACGTAGCGCCGGCCTTGTTCAACGTAAGATTATTGAAAGACGAATCCGCGGCGCCGCCAAGGGTAGCAGTATTGTCCGCGGCAGTCATGGTTACGGTATAGTTGCCGGGATTAAATGTGCCGTCGCATGTCCAGTTGTCCGTTACAATAATATTTGTATTGGCTGTCATGACACAGCTTGCGTTGATCTTTAATCTGTAAAATTGCGTGGGATTTGAACCCGCTGTAACAGTCCCGGCGGTCCCGTTGAATTCCACCGAACATGTATTGCCTTCAATAAATGAGCCGGTTTCAATAAAATCGCCTTTCACGCGCAAAGTGCAGGTTGCCGTACTCGCGTCAAGGGTCATGCCTGTGGGAATAACCATGGAAGGCACTTCAAGAATGGAATTAGCTACAAAGATCTCAAAAACGCCGCTGTTCGTCCATGTAAAATTATTGTTTACAACCAGTTTAGTCGCCGTGGCATTACCCAGGAAAACGAGGTTATTTGAGCCGTCAAGGTCGGCAAACTCCAGGTTATCCACGGATAAGGTATCCGTAGCATTATCAGCTTCTATATAAACATCCGAACCTGAAGACATCTTCAACTTAAGAAAACCCGTTCCGGTCAGATAAGCGGTCGCATTGCCGCTGGAAAGAAGCTGGACATCATCCCGGACGAGCAGGTTATTGTCCATAATAAGCGTTGCGCCGGCCCTTATCTGAAAATCATTCACCTCGGACGGCTGATTCAATATGACGTAATCGCCGGCATTATTAATAATCGCCAGATCGCCTTCCCTGGGCACGCTGTTGGAACTCCAGTTCGCAGGATCGCTCCATGAAATGCCGTCTCCGCCGCCGTCCCATGTCCTGGTCGCGGCAACCGCTCCGCCTGCAAAAAGGCATAAAAACACAAGACAAATCATTGCGCGTAAAAACAGACGCCTGAATCTGACAGGTTTAAAAATCCCTATCATACATCCTCCTATATATATTTATTCCATTACCAAACCGCTAAAGGCGGTTCCGGAGATTGAATCGTCACTGCCTGCCACAGTCCTGTCGCAATCCTGAGCGGAGCGAAGGGAGTAAAACGAAGGGCAAATTCCCTGCAGCTTACTGCAGGGAGCTTCAATCCCGCCCCGCATGATTTGTTCATGCGGGTTATTTTGATTGCTGATCTGATATGTCCTTCTCCGACTGCTTAATTTCATTTCCGTCGCCGCATTCAGGATTGAACGACCGCTCATCCTTGTGCCTGCTCATTCAGGTGTGTATCCCGAGTTTCGGAAATACAATCACAGAAAGCAGTATCCATACGCCGACAACGGCAATCATTATCAATAATGACGAAATATCCATACGCGTAGTCCCATTAGTGTCTTACGTTTCAACTTCTGCACAAAAAGCACAAAAATTTAAATGTTCCGAAAACTCCAAACACGAACCCCTAAACTATAAAGCAACATAGCCGCAACCAAACAGTTGTTCGCCTTATGAAATTCTAAGCACTAAGCTCTAAATCCTAAACAAATTCTAAATCCAAATTCTCCAAACCCGGCGGACGACCATGTTTCGGTCATTTGAGTTTAGATATTGTTTAGGCTTTCGGACTCGTCCTACGAAGCCTTGGCGCAGTAGGATTTAGGGATTAGAGTTTTATCATCCGTCAGAATGTTTGGCATTTTTCTGTAAATATTCGCGACTTCGTGTCTTCGCGGCAAAAATCGCCGCAGTTCTCAGTGTTCTCTGAGGTTGACGTCTTGTTGCGACTGTCTATTTTCTACATATATTATACCACAAAACACGGGATTTTGTCAAGGCGGAAAAGATAATTTTTGTATCGCCTCCGTGAAAGTCGTAATTTCATAAAAAACCAAAAACAGGATTTTGTAGAGACACGCGATCGCGTGTCTCTACAGAGTTTGATTATATTTTAACTCTTGAAAGCGACCTTCACTGAGTCCTTACTAAATTTTGCAACCCGTCAGTAAACGGGTAAACACGAACTACGGACGTTCTTTAACAGGGACTCTACAAGACCTTAAACGGGATACAACGACCTAACGAAGAATAAATAATGGGAATCCGATATCCAAGATCCGGCGCTCGGTACCCAACGCCCGGAACCTGAAATTCTAAACCCGGATATCAACCTGTTTCCTATTATATAAGTATAGTATTATCAATACATTACACCTTAAAATCAACCTATTCGTTATTTAACATGAATTTTTCATGCTTTTTGTAAAAGACTATAAAGATTTTATTACAAAAAAGCCGATAATAGGAGTGGATTAGACGATTGAAAGATTAGAAGATTACAAGATTAGAGGGTTACAAGATTTAGAAGATTTTGGACGTTCGTCCTTGATTTTTCATATTTTCGTATGGAGGCGGTTATGGAGAACCTGAAACAACGGTTATTTCAAGGCAAGCGTGACTCCGCGGCCCAGGGCAGGCATCAGGGCGGCGCCCTTGCGTATGGATACACAAAGGCCTATAATCCTGAGCTGAAGGCCGTTACCCTTAAAGTGGAACCCTTTGAAGCAAGCGTAGTCATGAAGATGTACAGGGAATATCTGAAATTCCGCAGTCTGTCGCGGGTGGTTGATTCCCTGAATTCCTGCAACATCCCTACGCGCAACGGCAAGTCATGGTCGCGGCCTGCCGTAGGCTTTATCTTATCCAACGAACTCTATCTCGGCAAGGTCAAATACGGAACCGTAAAGGCAAAAGGACTTCACTGCCCTATTATCTCGCCAATAGTATTCAATAAAGTCCAGCAATTAAAACAACAGAACCTGAAAAAGAAATAAGAACCCGTCTTGGGGGATAAAAAAATGAAGACAAAATTGAGATTCAAACGCAAACTCGCCAAATATAAATGGCTCGCGCTCGCGGCATTTGCCGCGTTCATCTTCATAGAAACTCAGGTATGGCTGATTTACCGGAATACGCAGAATAACAGACAGGGGATTCATGAAAACACCAAATCCGTTGCCGAACTGCGCGAAGACGCGGACAACGCCAATAACGCGATAGCCGCGGTCAACGGACGGATTGACGAATCTGAAACCGCATCCAGGACAAACATCCAAAATCTCCGGGGACAGCTTAACAGCGCATCTTCGGATACATGGGAACGTCTTGCGGCCATTGAAAAGGAAAACAAATCCAATCTGCTTTTCACAATGGAAGGCATGGCAAAATTGGATAAGATGGCGCATGACACCGCTCTAAATACGGATGAACTCAACAATGCCATGCTTTATCCGTCCGTACAAATTTCCGTAGGCACAGGTATCGGTGCCGGCATAATCGTATACAGCAAACCTGAAACCGGCGGAAACAACTTCCATACCTACGCCCTCACCGCGCACCACGTCATTTCGCGCGCCATAAAACGCATCGGCGCCATAGAAATCCGCGACAAGGTGTCCGTCACGGCCTTTTTCCCCGACGGCAGTTCCACGATATTCCAGGCCGATATAGTCAGTTACAATGAATCAAAAGACATGGCAATCCTGAAAATCTGCTCCACCGACAAATTCAACAATACGGCTGTATTTATGCCCAGGGCTGAGCTTAAAAACATTAAACCATTTACCGGCCTATACGCCATAGGATGCCCTCTCGGCAACTGCCCTATGCCGAGTTCCGGCGAGCTCATGTCTAAATCCAAATTTATCAACGGGGAAAATTTCTGGATGATGAATGCGCCTACGATTTACGGAAACTCCGGCGGCGGAATTTTCATCGCAGACACTGGAAAACTTATCGGCATCTCGTCAATGATTTGCGTATATGACAATTTCATTTCCATACCCGTCGCGCACCTGGGCATTATGGTGCCACCGGATATGATTTATGACTGGCTGGATTCGCAGTATTACAGATTCCTCTATGACAATGCAATTTCAAAAGAAACCTGCGAAACCGAAAGGAAAGAGGCGCGTAAGACTACGCCGGAAATAGTGAGAGTGACGTGGGAATACTAACGAAGTGGCGAGTAACCAGCAGCGAAGTGTGTCTCGTTGAAGCTCCCTGTAGCAAGCTACAGGGAATCTTCTCGTCTAAGGAAAACGAATATTGTATTGTGCCTGCTTACCCTGCAGCAAGCTGCAGGGAATTCGCAGGCAGTGACGATTAAAGTCTCGTCCAGTCCCTGTTATAACGCAAGGAGGAAGAGGGAAAAATGAAGGAGGAAGGATGAACGATAGGTGAAAGGTTATAGGTGATAGGTGATAGAATGATAGTCAGTTCAATCCGTTTAATCTGTTGTAAAAACGTTTCCTGTTTCTCGATTCAATCCTGCTTATTCTTATAGGAATGGAATAATTCCGGAAACAGCATAAAACCTATTACTATCCCTGCCACGGCAGGGAAAAACGGATTGCCCGTGAACATTCAGGTCGTCGGCCTGCAAGAGGCCAGGTAATAAATACCGTAACCGGCTGTTCCCCCCAAAAGCCCGCCCGCTATTCTGTAAAACCAGATTTTCATAAAGCCGTAATCCTGATAGTTGAAAGGTGAACAGGTGACCGCAGTTGAAAAGGGGTTAGACAAACATTGAAACGACGTCGTTCGTTCAACTATCAACTCTCTACTTTCAACTGCTCTGCATTTTTTAGCGGCTTTGCCGCTAAAAAATGCTACCCGGGGGGGACTCGAACCTCCAAAAAGAGAACCAAAACCTCTTGTGTTACCAATTACACTACCGGGTACTATGTGAAATTAAGATTTAAGATTTTTATTAAATTATTCCTACAGTGTAAGCTGAAATGCCCGAATTTATCAACTGTCAAATCTGCAATCTTTAATCGTAATCTGAAATCTGCAATCTTCTAATCCTGCAATCTTCTAATCCTGCAATCTTCTAATCCTGCAATCTTCTAATCTTGTAATCTTCTAATCTTGTAATCCATACTCACAGCTCTTTCATACGGAGCTTAAACATCTTACCGGGCTTGAATTTCACCACCTTACGCTCGGGAATAGGAACTGCTTCACGTGTTTTAGGGTTCCTTCCTATGCGCGGTTTACGGGTTTTAACCTCAAATACCCCGAAATTCCTGAGTTCAAGCCGTTTATCTTTTATAAGTATCTCAATGACATAATCCAACACACCCTGGACTACCTTTAAGGTCACGCCCTTAGGCACGCCGTATTTATCGCTGAGCAAATATGCCAATTCCTTTTTTGTCACCGCTTAAAACCTCCATTAATCCGTATCTCTTATCTGTAATCTCAAAACCCGTGATCGTAATACTACGTCGCATTTCATCGTCATCCGTCGTCATCCGTCGTCATTCGTCATCATTCGTCATCATTCGTCGTTATTCGTCGTATCGTCGTTATTCGTCGTAATTCGTCGTAATCGTCGTATTCGTCGTATTCGTCGTATTCGTCGTAATCTTGCAATCCGTAATCTTCTAATCTTAGAATCTACAATATATATGTGGTTCTGTCAAGCAAAATTATAATCATTGCTGTGCGGTTTCAAAATTGAAATCGTACACGCTCGCCGTTATAGTCACGAGCACCGGCGCCGGCAGGTAGTATTCGCTCGGCCTGTACTTACCGCCTTCAAGGTCCTCCTTAGATATGGTTTCAGTCCTGTTATCCGGCAGATTACCCAACTTGCGTATCTTGATGCCTGTAACCTGAAGGTACGGCGTATACTGGTCGTCCACCTTCAAAAGACTGCTTATCAAAAGAGGAATATCCTCATATCTTATCCTGACCGCGACCCCGAAATTAATCAACGAGCCATCCGCAAAATTCGGCTTACCCGGCTGTGATATCTTATCGGCCTTGCCCCAGTAGTTGCTTATGAGTTTTTCGTAATCGGTCTTATTGGTCTCAAACGCCATCTTCTCAAACTGCGTAACAATCGCGTCTTCCGTTCCGTCCGGTTTCGTAACGAACATCGCGTTAACGACCTTTTCAAGCACATTAAACTGCTTCTGAAATACCTTAAGGTTTTCTCTCTTAGAAAACGCATTTACGTCAGGCTTCGGCAGTACCGAAGAAGCCGCCGCGCCGGTTATCATTGACGATTCCATCTGCACCCTGGCTTTAATGAACCTGCTTTCAAGATTGTTCATTTCGTCCTTATAACGCGTCTGAAAATACGTCAAATCCGGCAAGCCGTCATTGGCGAGTTTCATATCCTCAAACCACCTCTCAAGGATTTCATCGCCCTTCTTGTAATTTTCAATTATTTTCGCTTTTTCAGCATTAAGCGCCTCGACATATTTCGTGGTTTCATCTATGTATGTCTTGGCCGGATCTTCCTTGACCAGCACAGTACCGCATATCTGGCAATTTCCGGGCTTTTCCTGTGCGGGCTCGTCCTTGTGCACAGGGCAGATGTACTTGTCTTTAATCTTGTAATCAGCCACAGGATCTTTCATTATCAGCGGTTTCTGGCATTCGGGACACTCGCCGGCCTGATAATACGTCGCATCCGGATGGTCACTGCACAAATAATTGGGCAATGTATCGCGAAGAAAAGTCTCCTTGGCTTCGTCAAACTCCGTCTTCCGGCCATTTATATAAAAAGCATAAACCAGGACAAGCGCAATGATAATGCACATCATGATAAGCCAAATCGGGTTCTTGCGTATTTCACTTATAATATTGTCAAGCATCTTTAGATTCCTCCGTTACCATTCATGGGAATTTCATAAATCACATCGTATTTATTATAGCGCGTCTTTTCCGCGCCGGCATCTTCGGGTTCCAACGGCTCCAGCCCCTTAAGATAATTCGCCAGGCCTAGGTCTTTTATATCGGGTTCATGAGCCAATTTCATGCCGCAGGCCTCTTCAATCCTGCCCGCAAGCCGTGTCGTGAAAATCTTCTTGAGGCTGTCCAGTGTATCAGTGCCTTTACTGCGCGCCTCAATAGCGCATGTTACAGTCAGCCTGAACACGTCCGGCTGATTTGCCTGTCCTGAACTTGAATACGCGCGGACGTCAAGCACCCATACGGGTGTAAGATTGCCCAGCAATGCCCACAAACGGCCGGTGCTCTTCCATCTGGAATAAGCATCTTTCTGCGTTGCGTCCAGCAAAGCGGCAATTTCATCATCCGCGGCCTTTTCAAGCCCGTTCAACGTATTATTAAAAGCCGCAAAGGCCTCAGGGCTCTTATCAGCGGATTTGGAAAAGTTCCTGCTCTCTGAAGCCACTTTGTCAAAATGCTTCCGCAATGCCTGCGTGATTTTCGCCTTTTGCGCGTCATCTTTCAGCGTGATGCCCGCGGATGCTATCTTGTCCAGCACGGATTCATCGCTTATTTCCGCAACAACGGCGTTCACCGAATTCAGCGTCTTTAACGGCAGGTCCCTGTGTTCGCCTATCTTTGACAGCGTATTCAATTCCTGCAATACCGGCTGGATTTTATTGATGACTTCCTTCAGGCTCTCGCGGTTCCTGCCTATCTTCTGCTGAATACTATCCTTGTCCGCCCTGTTTATATCAAGGCCTGCCAGATTTTCACTGACATTGCTGTAAGACGCGTAAACCGTCAATCCGAGCAAAGCGGCGGCCGCGGCGACAAACGGCACTTTTTTCATTATCTTGCGGTGATTAATAATCTCCTGCGGCATCAAATTGACTTTATTTTCCGAGATGCCGAGCCCCTGCAACGCGAGCCCCAAAGCTACGCCCAGGGAAGGCATGTATTTTTTCAGCATAGCCGAATCCACTTTTTCCGTCACTGCAATATGCTCAATGGCCTCTAATTTCAACGGTTTCAACTGCAGGCTCTGGTGCATGAAATTAGCGAAACCGTGCACCTGCGACGAACTGCCTGTAAGGACGATGCTTTCAAATTGCGCCGTCTTATGCACCGATTTATACCATCCTATGGAACGGTTTATCTCCACGGACAGGGTCTTCATTAAAGGCATGAGGAGCTTATAAACTTCCTTCATTTTTTCCGGCTGGCTCGTGAGTTTCAACTTCTCGGCCTCGGCAAAATTCAGATGGATCTTGCCCTGGAGTTCCTTGGTAAAATCGTTGCCTGCCACGGGAAGGTTCCTCAGCCAGACGCGTTTATCATTTTTCTGGTTTTCAATGATTATAAGGTCGGTATTGCTTGAGCCCAGGTCAAGTACTATGCTGTTCGTATCCGCAAACTGATAGATAACGAAATTATACAGCGCTATCGGAGCGAACTGCAGGACATCCACGCGCAGTTTAGCGACGTTGACGTGTTCAAGGAACTGGTTAACGATGTCATTTTTTATTGCGAACAGAATATATTCGCGTTCCTCATCGGGTTTGTATTCCCTGTCAAAAAACTGATAACCCCAGATGACCTCGTTCAAAGGCAGAGGTATATTGCCCTCGGCCTGGACGCGTATATTGCTTTCAAGGTCTTCAGGTTTGACGTCGGGATTGATTTTAATAAGCCGTGTAAATGACGAACGGCTGGGAAGCGAACAAGCGACCGTGCTGCCGGCCGGTTTATTCCTTGACCTGAATTCAGCCATAGCAGTCCTGATTTGAGCCGCTACCTGGTCGGCATCCTGAATGTCCGGCAGGAGCGGATATTCAATGACATCCAGGCCGGCCAATTCAACACCCTCAGCCCCAAGCTGTAGTTTTACCGCCTTTATTGAGGAGTGACTTACGTCAATCCCCCAGGAACTAATAGCCATCAAAACTGCCTCCAATAATTACATCAAAAACGTAACTATTATTATTATCAACAAATTATATTCAAGTCAATAAAAAAACACCTGTTCAAGCGCCGTTCTACTTATTCGCCGGAGCGAGGACTTTTTTCATTATGCCGTCCTTCAGCATCGCGGCTTCGCTGGTAAGGTTGTCCACTTCCTTGCGCACCTGTAAAATAAGGTTATCCTCTTTTATCAGGCCGAGGTTGACAAGGACGTTCATCTTGCATCCGTTCAGCGCGGCCTCGGTCAAAAGCGCGCCTGTGCCGATATCGCTTATTAGATTGGGATTGGATATCCCGATAAGTTCATGATGGAGTTTCAACACGTCCAGACATATGCGCATGCCGCGCAGGGGAACTTCCATTGCGTACTTGAGGGCCTTCTGGAGTTCAGCCCTGCGGTGTTCCTTCTGGCCGGCTTCGTTCTTAGGAAGCGTCCACGCCTTGGTAACGGCCTCATACGCGCGAATGTCTTCTTCCACAAGACTGAACAGCCGCTCCGTGCGCTCCGAAAGCTGTTTAGCCGCTTCTTTAAGCCTGTGTTCATGATCCTTAAGTTCGGGCTTGCCTACTGAAAAACTTACCGTCATACTGCCGAGCGCGGCGCCGAGCGCGGCTACATACGCCGAAACGCTCCCGCCTCCGGGAGTAGGTGTAGGCGCGGCAGTGATTTCAAGGAATTTTTTCAGGGTTTCGTTCTCAAACATCATAATAATATTCCTCCAGTTAAACTGATTTATTGCCACTAAGACACGAGGTCACGAAGCACGCTTCTATAAAAAACGTCCTTCGTGTCTTCGCGCCTTCGTGGCTAATAAACGTTCATTTTATTATAAAAAATTCTTTCGGCATTTGCAAGGATTACATCCGCTATACGGCGCTTGGAAACGTTGTTTAATTTCATTGCCGAATCCTTGCACCCTGACATCCTATCTCCTTTCGTCTCGTCCTTCATTTTCCATTTTTCATTTTTCATTTTCCCCTCTTCGCCGGCCGTCCTTCCTTCTTCATTTTTCATTTTTCCTCCTTCGTCAACCGCCCGTCGTCCGTTTAACCTGTCACCTTTAACCTTTAACCTATCACCTGTTATAATCCACGCACTGCTCTTATCCGCTCCTATCGCCTTCACCGTATTCAATACGACCATATCAAGTTTTTTCTTATTAAGCTTATCCACGGCGTAATCCATATTAAAATCCGCCTCAAGCGCGAAACCTATGACGACCTGGTATTTTTTCTTAGTTCTTGCAACCTCCGCCAGAATATCCGGCGTCTTGACCAATCTTAGCGCCATTGCCGTTTTTCCTTTTTTCATCTTGCCTTTTATTTTCAGGGCCGGCATATAATCGCTTACCGCGGCGGCCATAATAAGACAATCGCAATTTTTGAAATGTTTCAGGGTTTGTTTCAGCATATCGCGCGCGGAAATGACATTAACGTTTTTTACGCCGCGCGGCGGCTTGACATCAACCGGACCGGAAATGAATGTAACCTTATGCCCCCTGCGCCTTGCGGCCTCAGCCAAACAACAGCCCATCCTGCCGCTGGAGGCATTACTGATGTATCGCACGTCGTCTATGTGTTCCCGGGTGGGACCCGAGGTAACTAATATCCTCATGCGCGCAAATCCTCTCTACGAACGAAAATGAAAAAGGAAAAATGAATAATGAAGGACGAGACGGCGAAATCTATGGGGCAGAGGTCCTTGCCGATTTAATGATTTGATGACTGGAAGACTTGATGATTTGACGATTACGCGTCCGTCGTCAATCATTAAATCACCAGCTCATCCAGTCATTAAATCACAGCAGTCCTTCATTCTCCATTTTTCATTATTCATTATTCGTATGAACCGCAGCGATATTGCAACGTTATTTTCAATTCTCAATTTTTAATTCTTACTTTATCAATCCGGTCCATTATAACTTCAACGGACGCCAACCGCCCCTTGCCTTCGGTGCCGCAGGCAAGCCGGCCTTTTTCGGGTTCAATAAAATCATATCCGATGGATTTAAGCGCCTTGATGTTTTTCTGCAATACAGGATTGTTGTACATAACGTCATTCATTGCCGGAGCTATGACTACCGGGGCTTTTGACGCCATCACCGCGGTAGTCAGGTAATCATCCGCGATGCCGTTTGCTAATTTGCCTATGATGTTCGCCGTTGCAGGCGCTATCAATATGAGCCGACAGAGACGCGCCAGCGGTATGTGCCCTTCCTCAACTTCATAATCCTGCGGAAACATCTCCGTAATAACCTTGCGGCATGTAATGGTCTGAAACGTAAGTGGCGCGATAAACTTCTGCGCCGCGGCTGTCATGACCACGTGCACTGAATACCCGTTCTGGACGAGCTTTGAAGCGAGGTCCGCCGCCTTGTAACAGGCAATACTGCCCGTCACGCCCAGCAGTATTTCCGTGGAATTCTTCATGCCTTCCTCCTGATAGCCGGGTTACTTTTTGACCAGTTTAACCTTTTCGCCGATAATCTCATCAAGAACGATTTCAATGGGATTAACCGCCTGGGTATCCACGAGCTTCTGCGCGCCCCTGATCAATTCCACAATCCTCTTCTGCATAAGGACGGTCAGCGTGAATTTGCCGCCGACCTTTGCAGTCGCCAATTCAATTTTCTTCATCAACATCATAAACTAAACTCCTTATGGAAATTTAAGATTTTCGTGTTAACGTAAATACTAACTCTTAAATCCTACATCTTAAATCAATACTTCGTTTCCCGCAGCGCAATTTCAAGTATCTTAGCAACCGCTTTATCTATATCGTTATTTACTACCCTATAGTCATAAATGCTCTTATATTCCATTTCCGATTCGGCGAGCTTGATGCGTTTTTCCATTTCAACGGCGGTTTCCGTACTGCGTTTCTGCAGGCGCTCCTTCAGGGCACTCTTCCGGGGCGGCAGGAGGAAGATATAAACCGCGTCCACTTTCTTTCTTTTCAATTGCAGAACGCCCTGCGGGTCAAGCGTAAGGAGCGGCACACTGCCGTAATCCGAGATTCTTTTCAATTCCGATTTCAACGTGCCGTAGCGCGCGCCGGCGATATCAGCGTGTTCAAGAAACCTGCGCTGTTTAAGCCATCCGCCGAATTTTTTTTCCGCTATGAAATAATAATCAACGCCTTCTTTTTCATTCCGACGCATTTTGCGGGTAGTCGCGGAAACCGAACGTTCAAACTTTATGCCGCAACTGCCGGGCAGTTTCAAAAGCCGCCCGCACACGGTGGACTTGCCCACGCCCGAAGGCCCTGAAATAACCACTGCTTTTTTCTGCAAACAGCTGTTCCTATTCAATATTTTGGACCTGTTCTTTTATCTTTTCAAGGTTATTTTTTATTCCGACCGCCACGCTGACAATCTTATTGTCATTAGCCTTGGAAGCGATGGTATTGGCTTCCCTGAACAGTTCCTGGACTATAAACTCAAGGTTCTTTCCTATATTTTCAGAACGTTTCAGGATATCGGTAAATTCGGTCAGATGCGAACTTATGCGCTGGGTTTCCTCGGATATATCGCATTTATCCGCGAAAAGCGCGATTTCCCTCGCAAGCTCGTTCGCCTGCAAGTTATGACTGCGCGTATCAACGAGTTTCTTGAGGCGCTGTTCGAGTTTGAATTTATATTCCTTTATTGTCTGGGGGGCGAATTTTTCTATTTTTTTAAGCTGTTCCGCTATTTCGGCGGCGACTGAAACGATATGTTTCTGTATTTTTGCGCCTTCGCGCATCCGTGCCGAATCAAACCTGACAAGCGCCGCGGTTACGGCCCTGCGCACCCTCGGCCAAAGACGCCTTGTGCGTTCCCTGTCAAGTTTTTCATTACGGTCCAGCACGCCTGGGAGGAGAAGTATCGTATCCAGCGAAAGTTCCGGCTTTATGCACAACTCATCTTTCAATCCCCTTAACTGCTTCATGTAAAGCCGTATGGCTTCCCTGTTGATGGATATATGCTCAGGCATTTCCTGCTGAAGGCTTATGAATATTTCAAGCGTACCGCGCGAAACGGCGTTTTTCGCGAGCAATTCCACATCCTGCTGGAAAATCCTCAACGCATCCGGCAAAGTCGTATTTATTTTCAGGTAACGGCCGTTGTAGGAACGCACTTCTACTTCTATGCAAAAACCGCTTTCCTTCTCCTGCGCGTACCCGAAACCTGTCATGCTTTTCATAAAAAAACCAATCCGTATGTTATTTGTCTGCCGGCGCTTTTTCGGGTGAAGACGCCGCCGGTTTTGAAAGTTCTATGCCTTCATGTTTCACAGGCAGTTTATTTATGATGACCGCCAGAGCGAAATAAATGACTACAAGCACGATTGTAAATTTCCACGCGTAGGAAATAGCCTTGGTACCGAAGAAAGAATCGCTGACGCCGCCGCCGAAAGCGCTCGCAAGCCCGCCGCCTTCATGAGGCTGTATTAATACCACTGCTATCATCAATATACATACCAATATAAAAACCACGGTCAATAAAACAAACAAAAATCCCATATAGAACCTCAAAAATATTAATAATATTTTACAATCTTCTCAAAAGAATCAGCCTTAAGACTGGCGCCTCCCACGAGAGCGCCGTCAATGTCCGGCGCACTCATAAGTTCTTTTATGTTCTCGGGTTTTACACTGCCGCCGTAGAGAATAAGCATTTCGCCTGCTACGGCCGGCCCTGCGATACCCGAAATAAGCCCTCTAATCATATTATGCACTTCCTGGGCCTGGGCCTGCGTAGCGGTCTTGCCGGTGCCGATGGCCCATACGGGTTCGTAGGCAACGACCATCCGCCTGATATCGTCCGCGGAAAAACCTTTAAGCCCGTTGCGCACCTGGCTTGTGATGACACTGCCGGTCTGCCCGGATTCACGCTGATTCAGAAGTTCGCCTACGCATAAAACCGGCGTAAGCCCTTCCTTCAGGCATGCCCTCAGCTTTTTATTTATAATTTCGTCAGTCTCTCCCATTATATGCCTGCGTTCGGAATGGCCGATGATTGCATAATCACAACCGACATCCTTAAGCATGCCTGCGGAAATTCCGCCGGTAAACGCGCCTGACGCCTCGTAAAACGCGTCCTGCGCGCCAAGCTTTATGTCACTGCCTTCAAGAACGTCTTTCACGTCAAGCAAATACACGAACGGCGGACATATTGCAACGGAAACCTTCTCAAAGACATCTTCCTTTAGAAGTCTTTTTATGCCTGAAGCGAGCTCAACAGCCTCCTTAAGGCAGGTATTCATCTTCCAATTACCCATCATTAATTTCTTGCGCATAAATACGATTCCAAGATTACAAGATTCTAAGATTAGAATCCTTTAATCTTAGAATCTTGTAATCTTAGAATCTTCCAATCAATAAAACATATTAGTATACTAAAAACGGTCTTTTTGTCAAGAAAAATCAAAAATTTGTTGCATATTTGCCTTAAAGTTGTATAATCAGAGGGCAAGAGGTTTGTAATTTGCACGGCTGAAATTCAAAAAAGGACTTTTTGCCGGTAAGATCTTCTGCGCAAAAAACCTGCCTGCGCGAAGCCGATGCTTCGCTTCGGCGGAGGCAGGCGCGGAAGTTGAGACGTAAGAAACTAAACCCCGTAACCCTAAACACCGTATCTATTTATGTTTGCATTCTTAGGAAATATCGGTTTTGGCGAAATAGTCGTCATCGCCATCGTAGGGCTCATCCTTTTCGGAGAACGCCTGCCTGAAGTGGCCAAAAGCCTCGGAAAAAACGTCTCTGACCTCAATAAATCCCTGAAAGAAACCAAAGACAGCATCTTGAATCCGGATTTGAACGAACCTATAAACGACGCGGTGAATACCCTGAAAAAAGAAGCGGGGGACATTAACAAAATCCTCATTGAAACAAAGGACGCCGTCGCAGACGAATCGCCCATAGATAAAGCCCCTGATATGGAAAACCGCACGGAAAACACCGGCGACAAAACGTAGAATGACAAAAGGAAAGGTTGTGAAATCAGGCATTATTAACAGTAATACGTATATTGAATTATGTTAAGCAAGGTTGCAGAACTCGTTCTAAAGAAATGCCTCGGGCATAAAGACAATGAATCACTGCTCATAGTAACGGACATGGAATACAGTTCGTTCTCTATGGCATTCCATGAGTCCGCCTGCAAACTCGGCATATCAAGCGTTATTTCCTGCAAGGAATCCTCCAAATTCCCGGACCAGGAGCCGCCCGATGCCATTACCGCCGCAATGCAAAACACCGGCATTGCCCTTATGATAACAAAGGCTTCCATGATTAATACCAGCGCAAGACTGCTTGCGAACCGCAAAGGTAAAACGCGCATCGCAGGCATATCCGGCATACCTAAAGAACGCCTGCCTCTGCTTCTGAATGTTGATTATGACAGCATGCGGAAATACGCCCTGAATATATCAGGCGCACTCGCAAAGGCATCCGTTGTCCGTGTAACTTCCCCGTCCGGAACCGACCTTACCTTCAAAATCAAAGAAGACGGCATTTCACATAATGCCGGCATTATCGCCAAAAAAGGCGAATTCTGCACACTGCCTGCAGGCACCTTAAACATCCTGCCGCTGGAAAAAACCGTCCACGGCACCATTGTCGCGGATGCCAGCATAGAAGGCATCGGCCTGCTGAAAAAACCCGTCACCATTAAAGTGGAAAAAGGCCATGCTTATGAAATAAATTCGCTGCAACTCAAAAAAATCATAGCCCCGCACGGCGCGCCCGCGCTGTGCATAGCCTCGCTGGGCATGGGCATCAATCCCTGCGCGTCAGTTTCCGGGTGTCCTCATGAAGACATAATTGCGCTCGGCACGATGTTCATAGCCCTCGGCGATAACACGCATATAGGCGGCTCCAACAGAGTGCCCTGCCGCGTAAACTGCGTAATCAAAAACCCCAGCATTTATATTGACAATTACAAACTGCCCGGCATAGCGGCGCTGAATGAAAAAAACTGCGATGCCTCCGAGGCGGTGACTGAAGGCATTTTTGAATCAGCCTCTGAAATTGCGTTTTCGCTCGGAAATGAACTGTATAAGATACTGTTTAACAGCGTAAATATGCCTTATTATATATTGGATATAGATTCGCAAAGATTCCTGGAAGTGAACCAGAAATTCGCCGACTTCACGGGCTATGCCAGGGAAGAACTCCTCTCCGGCAGTATAACCGCGAAAGACCTCGTTTCCGACGAAGATATGGCGCTGTTTGAATCAAAACTGTCCAAACGCAAGACCATAACAACGGAACAATACACATTGAACCTGAAAAATAAAAAAGGCGAAAAGACCTTCGCGCAGCTACACGTGCAATACCTGAAATTGAAAGGCCGAAATACCGTAATCGTCGTCGTATATGACCTCAGCGACATGGTCAGAATGGCCAAAAACCTGCGCGAAAAAATGCTCGTGCTCGCCGATTCCAACGCGCGCATCCACGCGCTTACGGAAAAAATAAAGAACGTGCCTTATATGACGCAATTACTGCTTAACGCCGAAAGCGAAATGGAAATACTGGAAAAGGCGTCGGCAATGCTGTGCGACAGGCAGGGCCTTGCATATAAGAGCGCGTCATTCTACTTCGCAAAGGAAAACAAACTGCGCCTGTTCTATTCGTCACAACCCATGCCCGGCAACGACCTGGCTGTAAATACAAACGCATCCGCTGAAAAAGAAATATCCATTGATTCGCCCCATCCGTACGCCAGATTGTTTAAAAATGAAATTCCTTCCGTTGAAAATGAACTGCAGATAGCCCTTGCAATGAAAGGCCGCCAGGAAACCGTCGGCATCATAGAAGTGTCCCTTCACCATAAGGAAAAACAGCTTATGGATGAAAATGAACAGGCTAAAAGGGGCTATTACGATGTGCTTAAAACGCTGACAAACATGATCGGGCTTATCATAGAAAACAGGCGCCTCTATGAAAGGGTGCAGAAACAGGCTATTACGGACAGGCTTACGAAAGTATTCAACAGGCGCTACTTTGATAACCGCTTCAAGGACGAAGTCCGCCGCGCAATAAGATACTCAAGGGACCTTTCCATATTGTTCCTTGACGTTGATAACCTTAAAACCATTAACGATACCTACGGCCATACGCAGGGCGACCTCGTATTGGCCACCATCGGCTCACTCCTGAAAAAAAAC
Source organism: Planctomycetota bacterium (assembly GCA_016220095.1). Taxonomy (GTDB): domain Bacteria; phylum Planctomycetota; class MHYJ01; order JACQXL01; family JACRIJ01; genus JACRIJ01. The sequence goes on from JACRIJ010000044.1 coordinate 68,171, forward strand.
AGCAGGGACGTTGACGTGGTCTGCAGATTCGGCGGCGATGAATTCCTGATTCTTATGCCGGAAACCAATATGGAAAACGCCAGCCTTAAGGCCGAAAGAATCCGGGAAACCGTGGAACGCACCGATTTTCCCGCGGCTAACAACGCTTCAGCCCTCAAAACCGTAACTATGAGCATTGGCGTAAGCGCGCTTTCGGAAAATATAAAAGACCATGAGACGCTCTTTAAGACCGTCGATGCGTCCGTTTACGAAGCTAAAAACACCGGACGCAATAAGGTAATAGTCTGGAATAAATAAAACAGCAAAGCCGCTACCGAAGGGAGTCCCGCTGGCAGTCCCGCCCAAAGTGGCGGGGTAAAGGGCAACCAAAAAGAATAAATTAAAAACCTAAGATTTTAGAGTTAAGATTTCTCCGGCGTATTTCATGAAAATCTTAATTCTTAAATCTAAATTCTTAAATTTCTATGCAGATTTCCAAAACATTCTTTATCGTACTGATACTTCTGGCATGCACACTGCTTTTCGCGGTTGTGTTTGAATTCTCGCGCCTTAATGAGATTTCAGCAAGAATCGACGGCCTGCAGGCGCCGAAGAAGTCCGGCCAGCCCGAAACTCCCCGAAGAACCGCGCTAAAGCCCGCTGATGATTCCCGCTACGACGAACTCTATGAGTGGTACTTCAACCTGTCAACTGAACTGGAAATCATAAAAGGCCAGATAGATTCACTCCGGCAGGCTCCTGCAAATTACAGCGCCGAAGCCGGCACGGAAAACTCCGCGGAAACGCCGCATGCCCAGGCGCCGGCGCCCGAACTCTCCACCCTGCAGGAAAAGATGGAACGCATTGAACAGACCGTTTCAAAAATAGAACAGGGGCCTTCATACCTTTCGCCTTCCGACC